>NZ_VWPG01000016.1:0-27319 GCF_009829695.1 Actinomyces sp. zg296 | reverse complement strand
GAGAAAGTCATGCCCCCACCCTAAGCCGCCCCGCCCCAATGCCGAGACCGGTCGAAAATAGGAGCGAGACCGGTCCGCGGACCGGTCTCGCTCCTAGTTTCGACCGGTCTCGGCGCGATGGCTAGCCGGCGACGAAGCTGCCCATGAGCCGGGCGATGGCGTACGACGGCGCTCCGACGGCGAGGATCGGCACGATGGCGCTGGCGATCGCGGCCCGCCCGCCGGGAACCCACTGGTGCGTCCACAGCACGCGGTTCGCAGCCGCCATGAGGACGCCAGCCGTGAAGCCCACGATGAGGCAGGCCGCCCCGGACTGAGCGGCCTCGCCGAGCCCCGTGTGCGCCGGTCCGAAGAACCCGATGAGGGCGAGCAGCCCGCCAACCGCACCCGAGATCACCGCGGGCAGCGTCATGGTGAGGGTCTCCAGGACGCTGGCGCGCGCCTCCAGCGTGGTCAGCAGCGCGCCGATGAACAGCGCCAGGCTGCATGGGACGATGACGGCGGGGTCGGCCACACCGGGCTCCAGCGCGCACCAGGCGGCGCCGGAGATCGCCACGAGGGCGCCGGAGACCGTCGAGGACAAGCTCTCAAGCAATCCCCTCCGATCCCCCTTGCGGAGCATCTGGGCGACGAATGCGATGAGGACGGACAGCGCCATGACGACACCGGCGGCGCCGTAGTCCTGCCGCCAGGCCACGGCCAACGCGCCCACGACCCCCGTCAGGGCGATCACCGACGTCGACCCCGAATCGTGGCGGGCCCGGACGAGGGCCGGCCACCCCTGCGCCATGGCCAGGATGAGGACGACGACGAGGACCATCCGCGCCCACACCGCCATGGGGGCCGAGGCGGCGAGGAGGACGGGGATGAGACCGGCCACCGCCAAGCGGGTCCAGGCGGGGTCCACGATGCCGGGCTCCTTCGGCACGCCGCTCCCGCGCCGGGTGCCGTATCCGGGGCGCGAGGAGGCGGGTGCGGGCGCCGGGCGCCCGAGACCGCTCTGGGGATTGGCAGGGGTGTCCACGACTCGTATCGTCGCACACCCCAGCGCGATCGCATGACGTGTGCTTCACTTGGGGAGGCCCCCGAGGGCGCCCGGGCACCAGCCCCGCGCCACCCGGGACGGCCTATCCGGCAATGCCCAGGAGGGTCCGAGGAGAGGGATCGCATGCGCGTCGTCATGTTCACCCACGCCACCGACCCCGCGGACGCGCTTCCCGCCGCATCGTTCCTCGATGTGACCATCACCTGCCTGCCCCCGCTCCCGGCGAACTACGGCGCGGTCGACGACGCCGACGCGATCCTCATCGACGCCAGGGCGGACCTGACCCGGGCGCGAGCCCTGTGCCAGCTCCTGAGCGGGCCGATGGAGTGCGGGCCTATCCTGCTCGTCGTCGACGACGGCGGGGCCGCGGCGCTCCAGGACGACTGGGGAGCCTCCGACTTCGTCATGGCCGGGTCCTCCCCCGCCGAGCTCGCCGCGAGACTGCGGATGCTGCGCCGCGCCGCGCCCCCCTCCCAGGCCCCTAGGGAGGACCGCCTGGAGGTCGGCGACCTCGTCATCGATGTCACCGCCTACACCGCCAGGATCCACGGGGAGATCCTCGATCTCACCTACAAGGAGTTCGAGTTGCTCAAGTTCATGGCGATCAACCGGGGCCGGGTCCTGACCCGGGAGACGCTCCTGGACGAGGTCTGGGGCCAGGACTACATCGGCGGGGCGCGGACGGTGGATGTCCATGTGCGCCGCCTGCGCGCGAAGCTCGGCACGGAGTACGACCAGTTCATCGGGACGGTCCGCAATGTGGGCTACCGTCTCGATGCCCCGGGGATCATCTAGGGGCGCCCAGGGCGCGCGACCATGCCAGGCGATACCAGTCCGCGAGCGCCCCCGCCAGGACCACCGCGACCGGCCCCACTGCTTTCGGCTCCGGCGCCTTTGGCGCACGCGCGACGCTGCTGCTACCTTGAAGCCGACGCCGGGTCGCGACGGGCCCCGGGCTCCACCTCACGCCGCCGCGAGCGGCATTCGCGCCGACTGGCGCTCCTGCGGCCCGGCGTCCTCAACACACGATTCCTTCTCGAGAACGACACCACGGCAGAGAACCCGCACCACACCTGAGGTCCCGATCACCCGTGCTCACCTGAATCGACCATCTCCCGAGGCGGCCGCCATCAGCAAGCCGACCGTCTCCGGGCCCCGCCCCGGAAGAATCCGGGGCCGCGCATTCATGACAGGAGCGGCGATCCGAGCCGCCCAGACCAGCAAGGAGCCATCCGTGCGCATCCACCCCCGCAACAATGACGAGGCCCTCTTCGACCTGCTGTCGAGATCCGCTCGCCACCTCGTCATCGCCTGCGATGTCCTCGAGCAGATCGTCGCCGCCGACCGCGAGGAGCGCACCAGCCTCCGCGAGACCCTCCACGCGGAGGAGCACGCGGCGGACGACTCACACCACGAGTTCCAGCGCCTCATCAACGCCACCTTCGTCACCCCGCTGGACCGTGAGGACCTCCACCTGCTCGGCTCCACCATGGACGACTGCATGGACCTGGTCGACGAGGCCGGCGACTGCATCGTCCTCTACCACGTCGGCATCCTGCCCCAGGCCTGCCACGACCTGGTCGACATCCTCAAGCAGTGCGCCGAGCTCACCGCGCAGGCCATGCCCCGCCTGAAGTCCCTCAAGGACTTGGAGAGCTACTGGGTAAAGATCAACGAACTGGAGAACCACGGCGACCAGATCTACCGCGCCGGCATCGGCAGGCTCTTCGAAGAGGAGATGGACCCCGTCAGCCTCATCAAGCGCAAGGAGATCATCGAGCGCATGGAGGCCGCGATCGACGCCTTCGAGTCCCTGGCGAACACAGTCGAGTCGATCGCCGTGCGCGACTCCTGACGAATCGATGCCGCCATGATGACAGCACTGGTCATCGCGATCCTCGTCGTCGCGCTCATCTTCAACTTCACCAACGGCTTCCACGACGCCGCGAACGCCATCGCCACGTCGGTCTCCACGCGCGCGCTGTCCATGCGCACGGCCCTGGTCATGGCCGCCGTCATGAACATCATCGGGGCCCTGCTGGGCACCTCGGTGGCCCACACGATCGGCTCGGACATCGTGTCGATCAACTACGAGACGGCCGAGGGGAACACGATCGCCCTCATCGTCGTCTTCGCCGCGCTGTTCGCCGCGATCGCCTGGAACCTCATCACCTGGTGGTTCGGGCTTCCCTCCTCATCCTCCCACGCGCTGATCGGGGGCCTGGCCGGCGGAGGCATCGCCTGCGGCTTGTTGGTCCACTGGTCGTCGATCGTGGACAAGGTCATCGTCCCGATGGTCGTCTCGCCCCTGGGCGGGTTCATCGTGGCTTACGTCGCCATGATCATCGTGCTTCGGCTGTGCGCGGCCCTGCCCTACCACCGCACGATGCGGCGCTTCCGCTGGGCCCAGACAGCCTCAGCCGCGGCCATGGCCCTGGGCCACGGCCTCCAGGACGCCCAGAAGACGATGGGCGTTATGCTCATCGCCCTGACAGCCGGCGGATTCCATTCCTTCGACCACGGCGTCCCCACCTGGGTGAAGATCACAGCGGCGCTGACGATCTCCATCGGCACCTACTTCGGCGGCACCCGCATCATGGCGACCCTCGGCTCCAAGGTCATCGACCTCGATCCCGCTCACGGCTTCGTCGCGGAGAGCGTCGCCGCGGGCTTCCTCTACGTGGCCGCCATGGGGTTCGGCGCGCCGGTCTCGACGACGCACACGATCACCACCTCCATCATGGGCGTGGGCGCCACGAAGCGCCTGAGCGCCGTGCGCTGGGGCGTGGCGGGGGACATCGTCGTGGCCTGGGTGATGACCCTACCCGCGGCGGCGGCGATCGCAGCCGCCGTCGCCCTCCTTCTCCGGGCGGTCCTCCTCTGAGAGCGGCGCCGCCCCGTGGCCTTCACGGGGCAGCGCCACCGGCATGGCGTCGGGCCCGGCCCGCGGTTCTCCCGCGGACCGGGCCCGCATCGCTTTCCCCGCTCCTCTGCCCCGCTCTGCTGCGACGGCGCCGCGTGCCCCTGGCCTCGCGCCGAGTCAGTCCAGGAGGCCGGCCCGGGCCTTCACGGCGGCATCGGAGAGCTCGTCGGCAGTGGCCAGGAGCGCGGAGTCCCGGCGGGTGACGCGGTCGGCGAGGGGGTCGGCGTCGTCATCGATCCACTCGGGGACCGAGCCCCAGGCGAGCGCCGTGAGGAATCCGGAGGTGGTGGAGAGCAGTGGGGCGAGCGCGGGAACGGAGCCCTCCAGCGCGCCGGAGAGGGCGGCGTCGAGGCGCGCGCGCAGCGCCTCGGGTGAGATGACCGGACGCCCCTCGGCGAGGGCGGCGTCGAGGCGCGCCGCGAGTGCGCCGTCATCATCAGCGCCGGTGAGGTCGACGACGGTGGCGTAGCGGCGCTCGACGAGCGCGGCGTCGCGGCGGATCCACTCGCGCACGAGGAAGAGGCGCCACAGGGCCCCTGGCAGGGTGGTGGCCGGTGAGTCGGCCCAGAGTTCGGCGACGTCATCGACCCCCTGCCCGGCGACGACGGCGATGACCGCCTCCCGGGTGATGGGGTCGTCCGGGGCGGTGGGGAAGCCGCCGACGAGCGCCTGCGCGGCGCGATGGGCGAGCTCGGAGGTGACGGCGGTGTCCGCGCCGCCCTCGATGGATTCGGCGACCTCGGGGTCGAGCCGGGCGGGGCGGTGGAACTGGCGTGCCATGGCGTTCTCCTTCGATGCGGGACGCGCCCATTGTCTCCCACGCCCGCCATGGCGTGTCCCGCGCCCCAGGTCCGGTTATGCTGCGCGTGGTGCCGATTCCCGGCGCCGCGCCCCCTTAGCTCAGTTGGTCAGAGCTGCGGACTTTTAATCCGAAGGTCGTGGGTTCGAGCCCCACAGGGGGTACCGCCGCCGCGCCCCCGGCGCGCGCGCCCCGCCCGGCCGCGACCGCGAGCCTCTGCCCCCCCTCCCCCACCGGGCCCCCGCGCATCACCGACCGCCTGAGCCGGGCCCTCGGACGCGCCGTGGAGCACGCCAACCGCTCTGGCCGGCCCCGAGGGGCGCGCGATCACCGTACGATCACCGCCCGCGCGCGAGAAGAGGGGATGACCAGCATGAAGGGGCGCCGCCCCCGCGCTGAGGCCGTCCGCCCCGCCCGTGGCCACGGGCCCGCCATCTCGTCGGCGCCCTCGCATACGATGGTCGGGCCTTCTCCGGCGCCTCCTCCCGGAACACCTCAGTGTCCTTGCCGGGGAAGGAGGGGAGCCAGGGAGGAGGTGAGGGCCGTGGCCAAGCCGCGAGGCAGGCACGTCAAACCCCGCAAGGACAAGGTAACGGCCCGGCAGGTGAGCGACACAGTTAACGCAATCGCTCACCTGGTCCGGGCCGTCGGTGTCCTTGTGGATGCCCTCGGCCGTTGGTTCAACTGAGCCATTCGGCCTCGGGGACCCATCCGGTCGCACCCGGGTGGGTCCCCACCATTATGGGCCCCAGCGCGGCGCCGTGTCCATGACGCGACCACCGCCTTAAGGGTCACAGCCCCTGGACCAGCGATAGCCGACGGCGTCCACAGGTGGACAACGGGCGAACCCGCCCGCCGGGCCCTCAGCCAATAGCAGGACAGAGGAGGGGCCCGGGTCTAACGGCAACGGGGTATGAGGTGCAGGTCGACTGGACTGGCCAGCCCCGATGAACTGCCTCCTGCTCGGCGCACACCGATACACGCTCCTTACTGGGCGCTCGGTCGGCGTCCCGGGATCAGGTATAGACCCTCCGGTCGAAGCTGGCGGTGAAGTGGTCTCTGGTCATCGAGGTGGTCCACAGGCGCCGCTCGGTGCGGATGTTGCCACGCGTGCGCCGGTCGGCAGGGTCGTACCACTTGGCGGCCTCGATCTTGGTGCTGGTGGTACGGGCGGCGTTGTCGAGGGCGGGGGCGAGGTCGGTGTCCCGGGAGGCGAGGACGACGACGTCGTAGAGGCCCGAGCGGGCGAGGTCGACCAGGGCGAGGGCGCAGAGGACGTCGACGCCCTTCTCCCTGCGGGATGCTCGCACGGGTACTCGGCGGCCATCGAGGTAGTCCCAGGTGTACTTCAGGGAGCGCAGAGTCACGCTGACGACGCCGTGGTGCCCGCGCTCCCACTCGTCCTTCTGCGCCTGGTTGCGCCGGTAGGCGTCGGGGTCGTCCTCCGGGATCGGCAGGCCCCGGAACACTTCAACACGCTTGACGGAGGCGTGGTGGGCGGGGTCATCGATCTTAGCGTTGCGGGCCTGCGCGAGCTGGTAGGCGAAGCGGAAGGGGTGGATGAGGCCCTCCTCGAATGGGCGCCCGGAGAGGAACAGGGATGCTCTTGTGAGGTGGACGTTCTGGTAGTCGACGACGACCGCCATCTTGAAGGTCCCGGAGGCTTCCAGGAATAGTTAAACCCCGCCAGTCCCGGAGGACGACGGGGATTTACAGTTTAAGAGTATGAGGGCACACCCAGCACACGCAACATGACATGCGCCACAGACGGGCTGCCTTGGAGGGGTTGGGGACAGGCCGCGCCGCCGCGCCCGACGGTCGGCACCACCGCCTTGGAGGTAGTGACGCCAGGCCCATACGTGGGCACGGGCGGCGATGGGAGCACAGTCAGGACCGCACAGGTAGTCGTTGGCCCATCGCAGGCGCCGCAGTTGGCGGCCGGAGCCGTGAGCGCGGTTGGTCCAGTATCCGCGTACGTCGTGGCGGGTGGTCAGGTGCCCGCCCGATGGAGTTGTCGTGGAGATCCAGGCGGGCTCGCCGCGCGAGGCAGATGTCGATGACGGTCATGCCGACCAGACCGCGCCGGGAGGCGAGCCCACGAGCGGAGGAGTTGGTACGCCGGGGCGGTGGTTTCCACTGACGATCCCCCGTCACCAGTCCCCTCTCGGGAAACTGGCTCCCCCCATAGTCCGGAACGCGCCTCTCATCCAGCAGTGAGTGCGAGTGGCGAGTTGATCCAGTGGGCGATACTCGTGCGGGTGACGCGGGTGTCGCCCGGGAGGGTGAGTGTGGGGCCGTAGACTATGGTCTCGCTGCCAACGTGCTGGATACCGGCGGTGTGGGGGATGTCGAAGCGGGCGCAGCGCTGCTGAGCGTACAGGCCGTCCCAGATGGTTTCCAGGTCATCGTAGGTCAGTACCCAGGGCCATGGTGCGGATGTCAGGGCGGCGGCCAGGCGCTGGTGGGCGTCGTGGTCGAAGGCGTGCAGGTAGAGGTCGCGGGCCTTCTCGACATAGGGGGGGTCGGCGTAGACCAGGACCCGGGGGCCCAGGGGGGCCAGGGAGTCCAGGAAGGCGGTGCCGTCGGCCTGGGCGATGTGGATCCTACCCTCATGGGCAGCGATGGCCTCGATTCGCTGGCGCAGGGCGGTCTTGTTGAAGCGGGCGTCGATCTTCCATCTTCCCGTCTGCTTGAGGCCGCCGATGGGGCGGGCGTCGAGGATGCCGGAGCGGTTGGTGCGGTTGAGAAAGAAGGTCGCGAAGCCCAGTGTGAGATCATCGCCGCTGGCCTCGTCGTTCATGTAGACGCGGTGCTGGTGGCGCCACTGCTGGACGGTAATGGGGGTGGCGTCCATGAGGGCGCAGAACTCGGCGGCGCCATCCTTGGTGGTGATGGTGCGCCAGAATGCGGCGATGCCGGGGTTGAGGTCGTTGAGGTGGATATCGGTAATGACCTGGTCGGCCAGGAGTCGCAGGGCCGCGCCGGCGCCGCCGGCGTAGGGCTCGGCGTAGTGGGTGGGCGTGGGGTCCTGGCAGGTCGCGATCCTGGCCAGGAGCGGCGCAAGACGGGCCTTACCCCCGGGATAGCGCAGCGGCGAGAGGTACCTCATTGGGCTAAGACTGCTCTTTCTCCTGGCCCATGGACACCCCGTGGGCCAGACTACCCCTCTTCCCGAGGTCGTCATTAATGGCGTTGAGCAGCGGAACGAAGAGGCGGTGAGCCTTCTCAGCCATCTCAGGAGCAGCAGTGAATGTGTGTTCGTGAACACATTCATTTAGATCTCGCACGAAGTGGCCATCTGCCTTGTCGGTACGTACTGCCGCCCACGTTCCTTTCAGGTCGTCTCGACCGGGAGTCTTGGAGTCTAAATTGGGCTCGAGATGCCGCATGACGATGGCGATCTTTTCTGTGAGTTTTAATTTTTCCCGTTTCTTGAGATTTTTACTATCGATAATGGCATCGACGGCAACCTCGACGGCCACCCGCGCCATAATGGAGGCTGTTTCGGGGTAGACTTTGATCTCGATACTGCTGCACTCTTTAAGTATGTCTTGAACTCTCTTAGGCATATTGGAGCGTTTTACTCCGTAATAGAGGTGCGTGTCACTCTTTCTAGGGCGGTCGCTGCGATTACGAGATCCTCTTGCCCGCTCCCGTATTGTCGGCCGATCTACTGGGCCCGCGCCCGAAGTTGTCGGATTACCCAACTCGGAGGCGGGATCCGTGTTCACCGCGACGTGAATCGTCGGGTTGTTGGGCTCAGGGCCGACGTCGACGTTGCCGATCGTCTTCTTCCACAAATCGGTAAGCACCTCGCTGGCAGCCGGCCGGTCGTTGAGAGTACGAGAGGAGAGCGCGACAGGTGTTGGACGGCCGACAAGGCTGTCGGACACAAGCGTCTTCCCTGCCAGCATTCCGGTGACCAGCTGCTCAATAAATGGCCTGATCTTGCCGGGGTCCACTCTGGCGCGAAGCTTTCCATCGTGGCCAAACTCCGCCTTCAACAGGTCTTTGACTGCCCAATTGTAGATGCGATCCATGAGAGTGTACTGCTCGCGGCGAGCCTGGTGGATCCAGTCGATTAGGATTGCGTCATTGCGATAAGTCTCTTCGAGCCAGTACCAGAATTCGTTCCACTCCACGGGCCGCCCCCTCCCTGCGACCTGATGGAGGTAGACCATCTCCGGCCCCCAAGGAGCGGTGCCCTCACCGTTTCCCGCGCCATGGTGTTTTATCTGGATCCAGTAGCGGGCATCGGCCCTGCGTTCGAATGTGACACAGTTGGGCTTGAGGTCCTCTGGACTGGCGGAGATGCCGCTCTTGATGCGTTCGAAGGTTCGGATGTAGCCCCTGGGAGCCTTACTGGGATTGTCGAGCATTCGGCAAGCCACTAGGCGGCGGTTCCCCTCTAGCACGACGCACTGTCCCCCCTCCTTGACAACTGCCCAAGACTCAGTTGGGTTTAGGCCGTGCTCAGCGATACTCTTAGCCAGGGCGATGATCTTTGGGCCGAACTCGCTCATGAGTCGTTCGGTGGCCTCCTTCTCGGACGTCACCGCGGGGCGCCCGAGGCGCGGGTTGTGCAGGTCCAGATGGAGACGGGTGATCGAGCGCCTTTTCGGGGCTGGGGGCATTGGGATGCGTCCTTCGTGAGGCGGTTGGAGTGGTCAGGCCTGCAGGAAGGTCAGGGTCAGGCTGCGTTGAGGTAGGCGGTCAGGGCGTCGCGGATGACGGCGCTGGGGGTAGTGGCGTGGGCGACGACATAGGCGTCGAGGGCGTCGTTGAGGGGCTCGGGCAGGCGGACCTGGCGTCGGGCGGAGGCGCCGGCTCCGGTGGCGCGCGAGGAGCCGAGGTTGGGGCGCCCACCCATGCTCGCTCGGAGCCCGTCCTCGTCAGCGATGTCGCCTCCACCGAGCGGCTGGCCGATGGGGCGCAGTGCGCCGGCGGTGGCCAGGGCGTCGAACTCGTCGTTGTCGGTGATGTGGGCCATCGTTCCTCCTATTCGGTGCGGCCGGGCACATACTCGATATCCAGGTGCGGGATGCGGTACCTGCCAGCACTCTCAGTGCAGTGGATGACCATACCCGTATTGTACTACAGAACTTAGGGTGGTGGGTTATCCGAGGTCGCAGTCGTTGTCTCTGTAACTCTACTAGCGCGACTAGCGATGGCAGCGATAGCAGCGATAGCAGCGATAGCAGCGATGCTAGTCAGGGCTGGTCCCGCTAGCCGTGCCGCGCCCGTTCCGGTGGGAGCGCGCGGCGCGCCGCAGGTGGGCGTGGGGGCCGAGGTGGCCCAGACCCACTGACCCCGCCATCACGGGGCTGGGCATGGCCACCACCACCCGCGGGTTTGCGGAGAGCGGACACCGCGCGACCTCGCTCACGATCCCGTGAGGAAAACGAGCAGGCCAACTAGGGTGGCCGGCGCACCGCGATCCCGATGCAAGGAGAATCCTGTGACGACCACCTTCACGCTCTCTACCTCACGACGCGACGCTCTCAAGATCGGCGGCCTGGTTGTCGCCGGCGGCGCAGCGCTCATCGGCGGCACCGCCGCCATCGCCCCGAGCGCCGCCGCGTCCAGCCGACTGGACACCGGCGTGCACCTAGGCTCAGGCAGTGTGGGAACACGCACCGTGGTCCTGGACCAGCCGTCCGTCCGCGCCGAGGCCCTGGCGGCTGTGCGCCAGCTGCGCCTGGATATGTGGGCCAAGAATCCACCACTGCTGAGCGTGGATGGCTCGACCGGCGGTACCGTCCAGAGTTACGCCCAGGAGCAGGGCTACGCGAGCGCCGAGGCCTACGCGGACGCCCTGGTGTGGGACCAGGACATGGAGCGCGTCTCCGTGCAGCGCCTCGTGGAGTGCCTGGAGATGAGGAGGATCGAGCACAGCCGCCCCAACGGCGAGTCCTACAGCACGGCCCACATCGGGGACGTGACCAACGGGACCTTCGAGATCCTGGCGGCGACGACCGATCAATCGGCGACGATCTCAACCGGGATCGGTATCTGGGCCAGCGAGTACGACAAGCTGGTCGCTGCTGGCGGCGCCTGGAACCACGAGACCGGGCACCTGCACACCCTGCTCAACCCGACGATCACGAGCATCGGCTTCGCCGCCTCAGCCGGGTACTTCACCGGTGAGGGGCTGTGGGCCCATTCAGCGCCGGCCGAGTCGGTGGGCTGGTCCGGGATCTACGACGTCACCCTGACCAACGGTGGCGGCTCGGCCTCCTCCGTCCCCGCGGGCTACCAGGCCCCGGCGCCCGCCGCTTCGGAGCCGGCCAGCGCGTCGGCGTCGGCCGCGCCGACCCCCGCCGATCCGACGACGGCGACGAACAGGCTCAGGCCAGCAGTCACCAAGCCGTGGGACCTCTCGTCCTCGGGGTCCTCCCCGGACTCGCTGCTCCGCGGACTGCGCGCCGTCTTCAGAGGCAAGTAGGAGTCGAGGGCGGCTGGGGCCGCCCCGCCGCGGTCAGCGCCCTGAGCGGCGGCCCCGGCGCGAGGAGCGCTTCTGCCCTTGCGGCGGCTTCTGCCCGGCCCCGGTGCGGCGCCCACCGTGACGCGCCCCGTGGCGGGACCCAGCGCGGGAGGCCTCCCCCGCCCTGCGGCCGTGCGCGCCTCGGGCCGGCGCCTGAGCCCCGGCGCCGGTGGGTCGGCCTCCCTTGATGGCGACGCCGTCGGGCATGTCCTCGGCGGCCACGAGTTCGGCCTGCTCGCCCACGAGCGCGGTGACGGCGCCGTCATCGGGGCGCACGCGCTCCATCTCGGCCTTGATGCGGGCCTTCTTGAGGAGCACCTGGACATCCTTGCGCTGCTCGGGCAGGACGAGGGTGACCACGGTGCCCGAGGCGCCCGCGCGGGCGGTGCGGCCAGAGCGGTGCAGGTAGGCCTTGTGCTCGGCGGGCGGATCGACGTGGACGACGAGCTCGACGCCGCTGACGTCGATGCCGCGGGCGGCGATGTCCGTGGCGACCATGACGCGCACGGCCCCCGAGGTGAAGGCCCCCATGGCCCGCTCGCGGGCGCCCTGGCTCATGTTCCCCTGCAACTCGACGGCGGGGATGCCGGCGGTCACGAGCTTGCGGGCCAGGCGGCGGGCGAGGTGCTTGGTGCGGGTGAAGAGGATCCGCTGGCCGGTGCCGGAGGCGAGGCGGATGACGACGCCGTCCTTGGCGGTCTTGTCCGCCAGGAGCCACACCCGGTGTTCCATGTCCGTGACCGGGGAGGAGGCGGGGTCGACGGCGTGCTGGAGGGGGTTGTGGAGGAACTCGCGGACGATGGCGTCAACGCCGTTGTCGAGGGTGGCGGAGAAGAGCATCCGCTGGCCGCCGGCGGGAGTGGCGCGCAGGATGCGGCGCACACTGGGCAGGAAGCCGAGATCGGCCATGTGGTCGGCCTCGTCGATGATGGTGATGCTGACCTCATCCAAGGAGCAGTGGCCCTGGGCGATGAGGTCGAGCAGCCGCCCGGGACAGGCCACGACGATGTCCACTCCCGCGCGAAGGGCCTTGACCTGCGGGTTCTGGTTGACACCACCGAAGATCGTGGTGACGGTCAAGTCGAGTGCCGCCGCCAGTGGCTTGATGGTCTCGGCGATCTGGAGGGCGAGCTCACGGGTGGGGGCCAGGACGAGGCCGATGGGATGGCCGGCGCGGGCGCAGTCCTCGTCGGCGAGGCGCTGCACGAGGGGCAGCGAGAAGGCGAGGGTCTTGCCGCTGCCGGTGCGGCCCCGGCCGAGGACGTCGCGCCCGGCGAGGGTGTCGGGAAGGGTCGCGGACTGGATGGGGAAGGGGGCGGTGAAGCCGCGCGCGGCGAGATCGGCGACGAGGTCGGGGTCGACGCCGAGCCCGGCGAAGGTGGGGGCGGGCGCCTGGGCGGCGGAGCCGGATGCGGTGGAGGATGTGGCGGGCGCGCTGGGGCGCTTGCGGGTGGCGGGCACGAGGGGTCCTGTCTGGATCGGGGCGGCGCCGCCGGTGGGCGGGCGCAGCGCTGCGGGGTGCCGGTATCGGGGCTCGACGGCGTCTCCCGCCCGCATGGGGCCTGGGTGAGCCGGAGCCGGGGCGCCAGCCTGACCGCGGCATGGCGCCGGGCCGATCGTCATCCTCTCAGGACCGCGCCTGCCGCGCCATGACCCGCGCCGCTCGGCGGCGGTGGAGGCGTGTGACGCCCATCGCCCGGGGCGCGGGAGGGGCGATGAAGGGCGGTGGCGCGCTCGCCCGTTACCTTGTTGGTGGTTGCTGGCCGAAGGAGCGCTGGTGGCTGGGCCAGCGGTGGTCGGCATGATGGCTCGCCCCCCCTGCCTATCGAGTGACTCCCGGGGCCAGAGCCACCCCTCGTCGCGCGACGCACTGGTGACCGCTGATCAGGGAAGCGACCCATTTTTCAGGCCTGACGCGCCCCCGGGAACGGGACCGGTTGCCGAAAGGCTGATTCAGCCTGTGAAGTCAGGGACCATCCACCATGGGGGGTCACGACATCGGCGTGCTCATCGGCATCGGAGCGCTCATCGGCATCAAGGCCGGCAAGCCCGACCACTGGGACCCAAGGACCGCATCCCCAAGCCAGCCACCGCGGCGCGCGCAGCCCCCGGCCCACGAGCGAGCACGGGCCAGCACGAGCCAGCACGGACCAGTACGAGCCGCCCAACCCCCCGGGATACCGCCTCACCCCGCAGAAACCGCCTCAAACTGCGAGGATGAGGGCGCAACGCCGGGCCGAGACGGTATCCCCGGGCCCAGACGGTATCTGGAGGCCGAGACCGCAACGCCGGGCCGAGACGGTATCCCCGGGGGCAGACGGTATCCCCGGGCCGAGACAGTATCCCCGGGCCCAGGCCGCGAACCCGGCACCCCGGGGGGCCAGCGGCGCCACATCTGGCCCACCGCCACATCATCACCTCGCGCGCATGATCCGAAACGGCTCCCTCCACGACCCACAACCAGCCACACCACTACCCACCGCCACTTGGCACACCACATAGGGGCACCCCAGGGGCCGGACCCGCTGGCAACCGCCTCATGACCGGCCGGCGAGGGCGACGGCGAGGCTCACCAGGATGAGTCCAACGAGCTCGCCGGCATTGGGCGTCTGGCGCAGCATGACGATCCCCACCACCATGGAGGTCGCCGGCATGAGGGAGGTCAGGAGGCTGAAGGTGTCCGTGCTCAAGCGCCCGAGGTTGACCTGGTCGAGGGCGTAGGGGACGACCGTCGAGAGCACCGCGACCCCGAGCACGGCCGCCGCCGTCCCCGTCGAGCTGAGGGCCCCGGACGCCGTCGTCGCCGCCAACGGGGTGTAGAACAGCGCGCCCGCCGCCGTGCCCACCGCGAGCGCGTCAAGGCCCATTCCGCCGGTGGCGACCTCGCGCCCCAGGAGAATGTAGCCGGCCCAGGCGAGCCCTGCCGCCAGCGCCAGCAGCATGCCCGTCCGATGCGCGGGATTGGAGATGTCCAGGCCCACCCCGGAGATCGCGGCCACGCCGGCCATCGCGAGCGCCGCGGCGATCCTCGTCCGCCACCCCCTGCCGGTGAGGACGGCGACCATCACCGGCCCCAGGAACTCCAGGGCGACGGCGGTGCCCATGGGCAGGTAGGAGATCGAGGCGTAGAAGAGGACGTTCATGGTGGCCGTGGCCACGCCGAAGGCCGCGGCGGCCCCCAGCGCCCGGCGGGTCCAGGCGCGCCCGCGCGCCCTCAGCCCGCCTCCCCACGGCCGTCGCCAGGCGAGCAGCACGAGGGCACCGATGGTGATGCGCCACCAGGCGACCGTTGCTGGCGGCATGACGGAGAACAGGCTCACCGCGAAGCCGGCCCCCATGTAGGTCGACAAGGCCGTGGCGATGAAGATCCCCGGCGCGGGAACGACGGTCAGCGCGGCGCCGATCTTCCTGGGCCGGAGGCCGCGCTGGCGGATTGAGGAGGAGAGCATGGGGCTCATTGTCGCGCGCGTTCGCGCGCTGGGGCACCGGGGACTGGCCTGGGCGACGCAGGCGCGGATACCGGGGACCTTGTCGCGCGCTGGGGCACCGGGGACTGGCCCATGCGGTCGGCGCTCCCGGGCCCTCAGCCCAGGGCGGCCGCCGCGAGGAGGACGACCGGCGCGAATCCGGCCGTGGTCAGGAGGACCGCGTCGCGGGCCAGCTCCGTGGAGCGCTCGTAGCGCGAGGCGTACAGGAAGACGTTCTGCGCGGTGGGCAGGCATGCGGTGGTCACCGGCACGAGCAGTGCCTGGCCCCGCAGCCCCATGAGGCCGCCGACGGCGAGAGCGAGGAGCGGCGCGACGATCAGCTTCCAGCCCACCGCGCACCACAGCGCCGGGGCGGCGGGACCGGCCGCCCTCCCGAGAGGCCCCACCCGGCGCTCGCGCTGCGAGTCGGCCAGGCTCAGCCCCAGGGAGAGCATCATGAGGGGGACCGCCATGCGGCCCAGCATGCCCAGGACCTCGGCGAGGCTCCCTCCGGCGATCCCGGCCAGGTCCCAGCCGGCCAGGTTGAGGGCCGTCCCCGTCGCCACGCCGATGAGCAGCGGGTTGCGCAGTGGCGCGGTGGCGCGCCGCAGGGCGGTCCGACCCGGCCTGCCGGTGATGACGTCGAGGATCGCGAAGGAGCCCGGGGTCAGGACGACGAGCTGGAGCAGCAGGATCGGGGCGATCGGTGTCACGTCACCGACGACGAGGAGCGCCACCGGTATCCCCAGGTTCGCTGCGTTGACGTAGCCCGAGGCCAGTGCCCCGATGAGGGCGTCGGCGGTGTCGCGCCCCAGCAGCCACCGGTGCGCTGCCCAGGCGCTGGCGATCGTCGCCAGCTCGGCGATGATCGCTGCCAGCGCCCCTGGCGAGACGACGGCGCCCAGGTCGGCGCCCGCCAGCGTCGTCAGCATGAGGGCGGGGGTGGCGACGAAGAAGGCCAGGCGGGTGAGAACGCGATCGGATCGGGGTGGGAGCGCGCCGGCGCGCCCGAGGGCCCACCCGATCGTGATGACGACGGCGAAGACCGTCAGCCCGCTGATGATCCGCAGCATCGTCTCATCACGGTCTCAGCGAGGCGCGCTCACGGGACCGGCTCGAGGTCGGCCCAGGCGCCCACATGGTCGGAGACGACGAAGGCGCGGGTCCCCCAGGCGACCGCGCGCAGGAGCGGCGCGCCCGGGGCCTCCGAGGATGCCCGCGCGCCTAGGGCTGGCATCCCGTCGGCGCCCATGGGCCAGGGATCGGTGAGGAGGTGGTCGATGCGCTCGCGCGGAGCCCAGGCGGGGAAGGTCGGCCCGTCTCCCAGGGGGCGGGCCACCCCGGTGGCGGCGACGCCGCCCGGCCCCATGTTGAGGTCTCCGGCCAGCAGTCGCGGCCCGGGCAGGGTGGTCAGGGCCGCCCAGGCGGCGGCGAGCTGCCGGGCGGCCATGCCGGTGCGCGTGGCCAGATGCGTGGAGGCCACGGTGATCGAGTCGACCCCGCCATGCCCGGGGACATCGATCCGGGCGGCGAGCATGGTGCGGGCGGTGGAGGTCTCGAGGTGGTAGGAGCGGGGGCTCCAGGCCCGCTCACCCCGCCGGCTGAGGGTGGCTGGGCCCCTGCCGAGGCGGCGCACGTGCCAGGAGCGCACGGGCAGGCGGGACAGGATCGCGTTGCCGAATCCAGCGGGCCCGCGGCCCTTGATCAGATGGACGGGGGCGAGGACGTCGTCCCAGGCGCGCTCCAGGGGCGAGCGCAGGGGGCGGCGGCGCATGCCGACCACGGGCCCGGCCCAGGCCGCGGCGAAGCGGTGGTGCTCCCAGCCGAGCAGGTGGGCGAGCTCTCCGGCCTGGTCGAGACCGCCGGAGCGCTTCTGGCGCATGTCGACCTCTTGGAGGGCGACGACGTCGGGGGCGAGCGCGGCGATCTGGGCGGCGAGCGCCTCCAGCACGGTCCGCGCGGCGGCGGGGCTGGTGATATTGGCGCCCGCTAGGGAGGCGGTGCCGCTGTCGTGCTCGGCCCCGGCGCCAGGCAGGCAGTGCTGGAGGTTGAGGCTGAGCACCCGGATCACGGGGGCTGACTCTACGCCCGCCCGAGGCGCCGAAGCCAGTGGAGCCGTCCTGCGCCCCGGTCCGCGGCCTCAGAATCGCCGCCGTCCGCGGCCTCGGACTCGCCGCCGTCCGCGGCCTCGGACTCGCCGCCGTCGGGAGCGGCATCGTCGGCCTCGAAGGTCAGGCTCACAGAGTTCATGCAGTAGCGCTGGCCGGTGGGCGTGTGGGGGGCGTCGTCGAAGACGTGGCCGAGATGGGAGTCGCAGGCGGCGCAGCGCACCTCGGTGCGAACCATGCCGTGGGAGGTGTCGCGCAGGAGGGTGACCGCCTGGGAGTCGGCGGGGTCGTAGAAGGAGGGCCAGCCGCATCCGGACTCGAACTTGGTGGTCGAGCGGAAGAGCTCCGCCCCGCAGCCGCGGCACCGGTAGATGCCGACGCGCTTCTCATCCAGGAGGGCGCCGGTGAAGGCCCGCTCGGTGCCGGCCTCGCGCAGCACGTGGTACTCCATGGGGTCCAGGAGGGCTCGCCACTGGGCGTCAGTGCGGGCGATGGCCGCCGGGTCCAGGCGGGGGATGTCGGTTTCGGTCTCCTCGGCGGGGGTGCGGTCCGGTGCTGGCGTGGTCGGGTTGCTCGTGGTGCTCACGGGCCCATGGTTGCCCGCCCGAGACGATCGCGCGAGCCCGAAGGGGCTGTTTTCACGATCCGGGAACCGCGCCATCCGCTCAGGCCGTCGGCTCCGAAGGATCCGGCCCGCCGTCGTCCCGGGCCGGGGCCCCGGCGACGGCTCCCTCCATCTGGGCGACGGCGGACACACCCTGGGCCGTCTCGATGCGGATCCGGGTGCGCGGCAGGGCCTCGGGGGCCTCGCGCTGCAACCAGACGAGGATCTCCTCGCGCACATGGGCGCGCAGGCTGGAGACATCGACGGGGTTGCGCCCGGAGACTGCGATGCGCAGCATGACCGTCGCGGTGGAGGTGTCGAGGACGGAAAGGGAGGCCAGGCGCCCGTCCCACAGCGGCGTCCCGGCGACGACATGCGCGAGCCGGGCCCGGATCGCCTCGATGGGCGCGCGCCAGTCGAGAGCGAGGTCCACCGTGCCGGTGTACTGCGCAGAGCGGCGCGACCAGTTCTCGAAGGGGTTCTGGGTGAAGTGCGTGGAGGGGAGGATGAGGCGGCGGTCGTCCCAGGTCCGCATGACCACGTAGGTCAGCGTGATCTCCTCGATGACGCCCTGCTGATCCTTCTGGACGACGACGGTGTCCCCCACCCTCATGGCGTCGGTGCTGGCCAGTTGGATGCCGGCGAAGACATTGCCCAGGGCCGACTGGGCGGCGAGGCCCATGACCACCGAGAGGATGCCCGCGGAGGCCAGGAGGGATCCCATGGCGACCCGGGCGGCGGGGAAGGTCATGATGACGCCGACCAGCCCGCAGATGATGATGATGGCCTTGGCGACGCGCCGCAGGATCTGGGCCTGGGTCGTCACCCGGTTGGCGCGCCCGGGCTCCCCGCGGGCGCGCACCCCCTCGACGACGAGCGCCTCGACGGCCTTGGTCAGGGAGACGACGAGGAGGGTCGACGCCGCGATGACGCCGATGAGCAGGAAGTGGAGGGCGGCGTTGGTCCACGCGGGCGCATCACCGTCCTCAGCGGCGAACTGGCAGCCGAAGTAGCCGCCCAGGGCGCTGCCCAGGATGACCAGCGGCGTGCGGCAGTGCTCGACGAAATGCGCGTAGTAGCCACGGCGCCGCGCCACGACGCGCAGGGCGAAGACGATGGCGATGGCGATGATCGCGCCCACCAGCGCGAACAGCAGGACAGCTCCGGCGAGGGCCGCCACGTCGAAGGTGGCCTCGACGGCGACCTCGACGCTCCCGGGCGTGGCGGTGGCGCTCGGGGTGGGCGTGGCCGAGGGATCGGGAGGGGTCGAGGGGATCGAGGTGGCCGACGGACTGGGGATAGAGGTCAGGCAGGGAACCGGCGGCGTCGTCATAAGCACAGCGTACTGAGGAGGCTCGGGGGCCGCCCCATGCGAGGGTCGATGGAGGATGGCCGATGGGCCCTCTCCGGCTTCGCGCCGACCGCCGCCATCGCCCGTGACACGGGCTCGCGAAGGCTATAGAAATGCGCGAAGCCCCTGGAACCTTGTGGGTTCCAGGGGCTATCGCAGTGGCTCCGACCGGCGTCGATCCGGTGACCTTTCGATTTTCAGTCGAACGCTCTACCAACTGAGCTACAGAGCCATGGGATGCGATCGGCCCGATCATCATCTGATCGGGCCGACCCTTCCGCGACCTCGACGGGACTTGAACCCGCGACCTCCGCCGTGACAGGGCGGCGCGCTAACCAACTGCGCCACGAGGCCTCGTATGGCACGAAGCCGGACTCTATTCGAGTTCTTCCACTCGCACAAGCCGTACCCCCAACGGGATTCGAACCCGTGCTACCGCCGTGAAAGGGCGGGGTCCTAGGCCGCTAGACGATGGGGGCCTAGATGCCCTTGGCGTCGTCGCGCCTCGAACCAGGAAGAACCTTAGGCGGCGCCGATGAGAGCGCGCAAATCTGCTGGGCGTGAGTCACCTCACCACGGCGGAATGCCGCCATGACACCATAGGCACCATGGCACCAGCCCACCTGACCGCCGAGGAGTTCGAGAACGCCGTCGACGCCGGACTCGGCCTCATCCCCGACGCCCTCCTCGACCAGATCGACAACGCCGCCATCATCATCGAGGCCGAGCCCGACGCTGAGCTCCTCACGCACGAGGACTACGACGACGACGGCCTGCCCACGCTCCTGGGCTACTACGACGGCGTCCCCCTGACCGAGCGCGACGAGGGCTGGTCCGGGGCCCTGCCGGACCGGATCCTCATCTTCTCCGGGCCCCTGGAGCGCTGGTGCGACAGCCGCGAAGAACTGGTCGAGGAGATCGCCGTGACCGTCATCCACGAGATCGCCCACCATTTCGGCATCTCCGACGAGCGCCTCCACGAGCTCGGCTGGCAGTGAGCCCCACGGCGCTTTGCCGCTCGCCGCTGCCCACCGGTCCATCCCGGCGGCGTCCTCTATGGTGCTGGACATGACGCCCCTCGACCCGCGCCCCGCCCCCGCGGCCAGCGCCCACCCCACCGGTCGGAAGCGCGTGGGCCGGCGCCCCATGCTCCTGGCCGCCCTGATCGGGACAGCCGGCCTGGCCGCCTGCGGCAAGGGCCCCTCGGGCCCCACAACGGCAGCGCCCGAGCAGAGCCCGTCAGGCACCCCCTCCCCCGCCCAGACGACGTCAGAACCCACCCCGACCCCGACCGCCGCGCCGTCGGGGACGGCGGCCCCCGACGACCCGCTCGCGGGCTGGTCCCTGGAAGAGAAGGTCGGCCAGCTCCTCATGGTGGGCGTGGACGCCGCCTCCCCCTCGCAGGCCGCCAAGGACGCGGTGACCACCCACCATGCGGGCAATATCTTCCTGTCCGGCCGCTCGTCCGCTTCAGCAACCGCGATCAGCCGGACCGTCTCAGCGCTCACCGGGCTCACCGAGTCCTCCACCCGCGGCACCCCCATGCTCGTGGCCACCGACCAGGAGGGCGGGAACGTTCAGGTCCTGTCCGGCCCCGGGTTCTCCTCCATCCCATCGGGCTCCGAGCAGGCAAGGCAGCCGCGCGAGCAACTGGTCGCCTCCGCCACGGCCTGGGGCCGGGAGCTCGCGAGTGCCGGGGTGACGATGAACCTGGCGCCGGTCGCCGACCTCGTCGATATCGCCAGCCCCGCCTCCAACGCCCCCATCGGCCAGTGGCACCGCGAGTACGGCCACGACGCCGCCACGGTAAGCTCCCAGGCCAGGGCCTTCGCCGAGGGGATGCGCGCCGCCGGCGTCATCCCCACCTTCAAGCACTTCCCCGGGCTGGGCCGGGTCAAGGAGAACACGGACACCGCCTCCGGTGTCACCGACTCGGTGACGACGCGCGGCGGGGACCCCGCCGTCGAGGTCTTCGGGGACGCGATCGCGGGCGGAGCCGAGGTCATCATGGTCTCCTCCGCCTACTACTCACGGATCGACGCCGGTGCGCCCGCCGTCTTCTCCTCCACGATCGTCACGGACATGCTGCGCACCGAGATGGGCTTCACCGGCGTCGTCATCACCGACGACGTCTCGGCCGCCGTCCAGGTGCGGGACTGGGGGGTGGGCGAGCGCGCGGTGAGAGCCGTGAGGGCGGGCTGTGACCTCGTCCTGGCCTCGGCCGATGCCTCGGTGGCGGGCGCCATGGCGACGGCGCTCGTCTCAGCGGCGCGGTCCGATCCGGCATTGGCGGCGCGGATCGATGAGTCGGCCCGGCGGATCCTGGCGCTCAAGGGCATCAAAGGGGCCACCGCTGACAGGTGAGGCGATCCCCGCCCCCGCTCCCCGCCCCCTAGCACATGGGCGCACCCAGTCCTCAGAATCAGCGTTTCCGGCATTCCGCTCGCGTTGAGGCGGTCATCAGCGCAGTTTGGTGGTGCCGTCCGGGGTGCCGGTGGTGTCGATCTTCTTGGCGAAGCAGTGGTCCCGGTCCAGGCCCTGCGCGTCGCACCAGGCGTTGGCCTGCTCCGGGGTGTCGTAGGCGACGCCGGCCAGGGTCACCCACCAGCCGCCGCCGGCATCGAAGACCGGCCACTCGTCGCTGTTGATGAGAACGGCGGTGGGCACGCCGCGGCGCGTGGCCTGGAACTCCTCAAGAGTGGCGCGGCTGTCCCAGGTCTTGCCCTCGGCGACGAGCCCCGCCCGCTTGGAGGACAGCTGGGGTGTCCACTTGCCCTTGAGGGTGGAGGTCACCGTCGTCTTGTCACGGGCCTTCTGCCACCGCAGGGCGCTGGAGGCGGCCGCGTCCTCAAGGGCGTTGTCGGCGGGATGGGTCTCGGGGAGCGCGAGCGCGGAGACGACGCCGCTCCCCACCCCCTGGGCGGGCAGGCTGCTGCCGGCGCTCCGATCGGGCTCGGCGCCGACGCTGATGGTCGAGGCGCTCAAATCCCCCGCTGAGCGGAAGTAATGGCCCGCCCCGAACCTCAGGGTGAGCGTCCTGCCGCTGGAGGGGATGAAGAAGGGATTGGCGGAGAAGTCGAAGCGGCCATTGGCCACCACGTCGTCGGCCCCTCCCTGGCCCGACGGCGCCTTGACGTAGAGGCGGTCGACGCTGCCGGCCAGGAAGTCACCGTCGGCGCAGGACGAGGCCGCCCTGACCGACACCTGGAGCTCCCCGTTCGACTCGGTCACCGAGGTCGGGGTGAGACTCGGGGCGGTGCCGCAGGCCTCGATAGTGGAGCCCATCGTCACCGAGCCCTCGACGGAGGCGGGCTGGGAGCCCTGAGCCGGGGCCAGTGAGCCCTGGGGAGCGCCGTCGGCGGCCACGGCGCTCGCGCCCGTGGCATCGTCCCCGTGGCGGGTGGTGCCGTACCACACGCCACCACCCGCGGCGATGACGAGCAGCAGGATGATGACGACGACGAGGAGCCCCCGCTGAGATGACCACTGCTCCTGAGGCAGGGGGGCGGGCTCGGCGGCGGGCTGGGGCTGGTAAGGGAGGACCTGCTGGTACGGCGTCGGGACCATGTGGGCCGACGGCGCACTGTGGGCGGAGGGAGCGGGGAACCCCGGGTAGGCGGCCCGCGGCACGGGATCGGCGAAGCTCGTGGGCGCCTGGCTGGGAGTGTCGGCCCAGGCGGCCGCGTCATCCATCGGGGGCAGGGGGGCGACATCGCCCGTCCCGGCCTCCTCACCGCTGGCCGCGCTGGCCGGCAGATCCTCGTGCGGAGCGTCGGCCTCGGCGTCGAGCTGTCGGGGATCCACGGGAGCCTCCCAGGAGAACGCGGTCGGGGGGTGATCACCCGAGGGCCGGGGCGCACCACCGCCATGCCTCGGACTCGGGTCGGCCCCGATCCTAACCATGAGCGCGCTGGCCAGGCCAAGAGGCGTGAGACCACCCCGCCCGCCCCTCTCGCGAGACCGGTCGAAAATAGGAGCGAGACCGGTTCCGGAACCGGTCTCGCTCCTATTTTCGACCGGTCTCGCTCTTGGGGGAGGGAGGGTCATGGGGACGGCGTGACAGTTAGGCTCGGGGGATCATGCGATTCCTGCCCGTACCGGACGCGCCGCTGGCCACACCGCCCACGCGCTCCACCCGCACCGTGCTGGCCTGGCTGCTGCGGCGCGCCGCCGCGCCCTTCGCCGTCGCCTGCGCGGCCTCCATCGTCGCCAATGTCATCCAGGCGATCGTCCCGGCGTTCCTCGGCGCCGCCCTCGACTCGGGGATCGAGCACGGCCTGACAGCGCGCATCTGGGCCCTCGCCCTGGGCCTGCTCGCCCTGTTCTGCGTCTACGCCGTCGGGGACACGGCGCTGTCCTACTTCTCCACCCTCGTGCGCCTGCGCATCTCCTTCGACATCGACCGCCTCGTCGGCCGCCAGGCGACCATCACCGGCGCCGCCCTGAGCCACCAGACCTCCTCAGGCGAGGTCTCCTCGATCGTGGCCTCAGACTCGGACTCCATCGGCACCTTCTTCCAGCGCGCGGTCCCGGTCATCGGGGCCGCGGTGTCCTTCGCGGTCGTCGCCGTGCTCATGCTGCGCACCTCCCCACTGCTGGGCACGATCGTCATCATCGGGATGCCGTTGACGGCGTGGATCGTCACCCTCGTCATCAAGCCCCTCCAGTCGCGCCAGTCGCGCCAGCGCGAGGCGCAGTCGGAGGTCGCCACGATCACCACCGACACCGTCGCCGGATTGCGGATCCTGCGCGGCATCGGCGGGGAGGAGGTCTTCGCCGACCGCTACCGGCGGGCCTCTCAGGAACTGCGGCGCCGGGGCGTGCAGGTGGCCGGAACCCAGTCGATCCTCATGAGCCTGCAGGTCCTCCTCCCAGGGCTGTTCGTGGCCGCCGTCGTGTGGGCCGCGGCCAGGCTGGCCATCGAGGGGGAGATCACCGCCGGAGAGCTCGTCACCTTCTACGGCTACACCGCCTACCTGTCCTGGCCCCTCATGGTTTTCTCCTTCTCCGTCCAGGAGTACACGCGCGCCGTGGTGGGCGTGCGCCGCCTGCGCCGGCTCCTCGAGACCACCCCCGCCGCCGGGACCGCCGCCGAGCGCCAGCGCCTGGAGCGCGACATGCGCTCCGCCGAGCCCGTGACCGGCATGATCCACGACACCGCCTCCGGGGCCAGTTTCGCCCCCGGGCTTATGACGGCGATCGTCGCCCCCAACCCGGATGTCTCCGCCGCCCTGGCCACCCGTCTGGGGCGCTTCGACGACGGCGCCTCCCCCGTCACGCTGGACGGCGTCGACCTGCGGGAGATGGGACTGGCCCGGGCGCGGGCGAGCATCGTCGTGGCGGGGGCCGAGGCCCAACTCTTCACCGGGACCCTGCGCCAGGCGCTTTCCGGGCGGGACGCCCCCGACCCCATCCCCGTGGGCCCAGCCGAGCTCGCCCGGGCGGAGGCCCGCAGGGCCGGGGTGGCCGACGTCGACCAGCAGGTCCGCCCGCAGCCGCGCCAGGCCGATGGCGACGACCGGCTCCTGGCCGCCCTGGAGGCCGCCGACGCGAACGACGTCCTCACCTCCCTGGACGGCGGCCTCGCCGGGATGATCACGGAGAAGGGGCTCTCCCTGTCCGGCGGGCAGCGCCAGAGGGTCGCCCTGGCCCGCACCCTGCTCACCGAGGCGCCCGCCCTCGTGCTCATCTCCCCGACCTCCGCCCTCGACTCCCACACCGAGGCGCGGGTGGCCCAGCGGATCCGCGCGGCGCGCGCCGGGCGCACCACCGTGGTGGTCACCGAGTCACCGCTGGTCCTGGCGGTCTGCGATGAGGTCGTCCTCCTGGGTGAGGATGGCCGCGAGCGCGCTCGGGCCACCCACCGTGAGCTGCTCGCGCGCGCGGGGGCGGGGGATGAGCCCGCGCTGGCCTACCGGCGGATCGTCGCCCGCGCCACCGGCTCTGAGGAGGGTCCCGACGGCGATGACTCAGGCGCGGACTCGGCCGCCGCCCCGGCGGTCGAGCCCACCAGGGGGGTGGATCGCTGATGGCGCTGCCCCTGGCCCCCGGTCGCGTCGCCATGCGCAAGGCACTGGGCATTATCTCCGCCTACCGCTGGCGCTTCGTCGGCGTCCTGGCCCTCCAGATCGCCGCGGTCCTGGCCACGCTGGTCTCCCCCCAGTTGCTGGGCCGGCTCGTCACCCACGTCTCGCGGGGAACCGCGAGCGCTTCCTACGTGGATGGCGTCGTGGGGGCGATCGTCGTCGTCACGCTGCTGGGGGCGCTCCTCAACCGCTACGCGCAGATGCACGCGCGCACCCTGGGCGAGTCGGTGTTCGCCGACCTTCGCGAGCGGATGATGTCGCGGGTGGTCCACCTGCCCCTGTCCGCCGTCGAGTCTGCGGGCACCGGGGACCTCGTGGGCCGCACCACCAACGACATCTCCCGCATCGAGTTCCTCGTGAGGGTGGGGATCCCCCAGATCATGGTGTGCGTGGTGACGATCGTCTTCACGGTCCTGGCCGCCTTCACCGCCGACTGGCTGCTCGCCCTGGCCCTGGGCGTCATCGCGCCGCCCGTGTGGCTGACGATGCGCTGGTACCTGCGCCGCGCGGTGCCGGTCTACCGGGCGGACCTGGCCGCCGTCGCGCGTCTGAATGGGACGGTTTCCGAGACCGTTGAGCACGCTGAGACCGTGGACGCACTGGCCCTGGGGGCCCGCCGTGAGGCGGCCCTGCGGGCCGATATCGCCGAGGCCTGGAGCCTGGAGGAGCTGGCCGCGCGCCTGCGCCTGGTCATGTTCCTCATTCTCGACGTCGCCTGGCGGGCCCCGGTGGTCGTGGTTCTGCTGTGGGGAGGATTCCTGGCCTCGCGCGGCTGGGCGGGCCTGGGCGAGATCACCACGGTGGCGCTGTACGCCATGGAGATCCGCAAGCCCATCGGCCAGCTCATGTTCTGGATCGACCTGCTTCAGGTGACCCAGGCGGCGCTGTCGCGGATCATGGGGGTCGAGGAAGTCCCGCCGGACCGCGCCCCCACCGGCGAGGTCCCCCGGGGCGAGCGGATCGTGCTCGACGACGTCCGCTTCGCCTACCGCGAGGGCGTCGAGGTGCTCCACGGCATCTGCCTGGAGCTTGTGCCTGGGGAGAGGCTCGCCGTCGTCGGCCCGTCCGGATCGGGCAAGTCCACGCTGGGGCGGATGCTCGCGGGCATCAACCCGCCGACCTCGGGGAGGGTGACTGTCGGCGGGGTGAGCCTGACCGACCTGACCGAGGCCGAACTGCGCGGGCACGTGGCCCTCGTGACGCAGGAGCACCACGTGTTCGTCGGCTCGATCGCGGACAACCTTCGCCTGGCGCGCCCGGATGCCGACGACGAAACCCTGCGCCGGGCGCTGGCCTCCATCGGGGCCGATGCCTGGGTGAGTGCCCTTCCCGATGGGATGGGCACGCGCGTCGGCTCGGGCAACCTGGCGCTCACGCCGGCCCAGGCCCAGGAGGTGGCCCTGGCGAGGCTGGTCCTGCTCGACCCGCACACCCTCATCCTCGACGAGGCGACCTCCCTGCTGGACCCCGGCGCGGCCCGGCGCCTGGAGCGCGCGCTGTCCACAGCGCTGGCCGGGCGCACGGTCGTCGAGATCGCCCACCGCCTGTCGACCGCCCACGACGCCGACCGGATCGCCGTGGTCATGGGGGGCAGAATCACCGAGTTGGGCACGCATGACGAGCTCGTGGCGCTCGGCGGGGAGTACGCCTCCCTGTGGGAGACCTGGAGCCGCTCCTGAAGGACCACTCCCGCGGGCCAAGGGCGGATGGACCCTTTCCCCTGGGCGCCGTAGCGCGGCGCCCATGCGTGCACGCGTCACGCGCGGCGCCGCGCGGTATGACATCCTGTGTGGAGCATCCGCGCACCGCGCCCGACCGCGCACCCGACCAGGAGGGTCAACCATGAGCGAGACTCCCACCACGCCGCCGCCACTGCCAGGCACACCCAACTCCCACGGCCAGGGAGGCCAGGGCGGCGCGCGCGGCCCCCAACCGACGATCGGCGAGCTCATCGCCCGGATCTCGGAGAACATCTCCGGTCTCATCCAGGGCGAGATCGACCTGGCCAAGGCCAAGGGCAAGCGCATGGTCACGAACTTGGGGCTCGGCGCGGCGCTTCTCGGCGCGGCGGGCGTCCTCGCACTGTTCGCCTTCGGGATCCTCCTGGGGGGAATCGTGCGCCTGCTGGCACTCGCGCTGCCACTGTGGGCCAGCTACCTCATCGTGGCGCTCGTCCTGTTCATCATCGTCGCGATCCTGGCGCTCCTGGGCGTCAAGCGCCTCAAGAAGGGCCGCAGTGACGTCCCGGCACCCCAGGAGGGCCTGCGCTCCAGCGCGGAGACCGTGAAGTCCGCCGTCGCCTCCGGCCTGAGGAAGGGAGGCGAGGCGCTATGAGCGCCCAGCCAGAGTACGGCATCATGCCCGGCGGTCGGCCGGCAGCGACGGGGGCGACCGCGCGGTCGGCGCCCCCCGCGGCACGGGCCGCGGCGTCGCTGCCTGAGCGGCCCGCGCC
>NZ_VWPG01000015.1:0-35987 GCF_009829695.1 Actinomyces sp. zg296 | reverse complement strand
GGATCCAGGACCCCTCACCGACCGTCGTGCCACCCCCACCCTTCGCCACCGCCGCCCCGGGGACCTACCCGCCCCCGCCATGGGAGCCCGACCAGGCGCCCAGGCCCCAGTGGATGCGCCAACTCCTAGCGGCCTGGGCGCGGCAGCGAGCGGAGACCACCCCGACCTGACCCGCCCCTCGTCCCCCACCGGAGCCGCCGCGCGCATCGACGCCAACCTGGCAGCCCTGGAGGTCCTGGCCGACCTGCGTACCAGCGGGGCCGCCGCCCCGAACCCCGACCAGGCTGGCGCCCTGGCCTCCTACTCCGGGTGGGGAGGCCTGTCCGAGGCTTTCCGACCCTCCACCCCGGCCATGGCCGCGCGAGCCCGGCGATTGCGCGCCGCACTGGACGATGACGCCTACGCCAGCGTCCGCGCCGGCATCCTGTCGGCCCACTACACCAACCCCGCCTACATCACCCCCATCTGGGAAGCACTGGCCGCCCTTGGCCTGCGCCCCGGCCACCAGGTCCTCGAGCCCGGCTGCGGCACCGGCGCCTTCCTGGCCCGCGCCCCCGCCGGCGTGGGCCTGACCGGTATCGAGGTCGACCCCACCAGCGCCGCGATCGCCGCCGCCCTCATCCCCTCCGCCCGTATCTTGAACCAGGGCTACGAGGACCTTCCCGGCGACGACCTGTTCGACGCCGCCATCGGCAACGTTCCCTTCGCCGACGTCGTCCTGCACGACCCCGCCCACAACCCCGGCCGCCATACCATCCACAACCACTTCATCATCAAGGCCCTGCACCAAGTGCGCCCCGGCGGCGTCGTCGCCGTCATCACGTCCCACCACACCCTGGACGCCGAGGACCCCGGCGCCCGCCACGCCATGCGCGATCGCGCCGACCTGATCGCCGCCGTGCGCCTGCCCACCGGCGCCCACGAGGCCACCGCCTCGACCCAGGCCCTGACCGACCTGCTGGTGATGCGAGTGCGTGAGCCCGGACAGGCCCCCGCCCCCTTCACCTGGGAGCGCTCCAGGCGAGTGATCCTCGACGGGTCGCCCACTCCCATCCCAGTCAACGAGATCATGCTCGACGGCCCCGGCGCCGTCCTGGGCGAGTTGCGCGCCCGCGTCGGCCTCTACGGCGCCATCGGCCCCGCCGTCGACGGCCCCACCGACCCCCGGGTCATCGCCGACGACCTGAGCCGGGCCCTTGAGCGCGCCGTGGAGCGCGCCAACCACTCCGGCCGTGCCCTGACAGCCACCCCCAGCAACCCCGTCGATCTCGACGCCCTGAAGACCGCCAGCGAGCCCGCTCCCCAGGACACCGCCATCGGTTCCCTGCGCCACGACGACCACGGCGGGTTCTGGCGCATGGAGACCGACGGCTGGCAGCCCCTGGCCGTGCCGGCCACCCAGCGCGACGAGCTCGCCGAGCTGCTGGACCTGCGCGACATGGCACGCGCGCTGATCACCGCCGAGACCACCGCCCCCGATGCCGACCCCGATCTGGAGGCCGCCCGCCGCCGCCTGGCCGAGGCCCACGCCCGCTACGTGGCCGACCACGGGGCGATCAACCGCGTGCGCCTGACGGCCCGCGCCGGCGCCGACGGCACCGAGCGCCTCACCCGGCGCCGGCCCCCCGTCATGCGCCTATTCGACGCCGACCCCGGCTCCGCCATCACCCGCGCCATCGAGATCCACGACGACACCACAGGCGCCACCACCCCCGCCCCCCTGCTGTCCGCCCGCCAGATCCGCCCCACCCGCGCCCCGTCCAGCGCCGACGACCCCACCGGCGCCGTGGCCATCAGCATGGACCAGCGGGGGCGCGTCGACCTGAACTACTGCGCTTCACTGCTGTCCATGGATCCCGCCGATGCCAGACGGGCCCTGGAAGGGCACGTCTTCAACACGCCCGAGGGCGATCTGGTGCCCCGCGAGGAGTACCTGTCCGGCGACGTGCGAGCCAAGCTCGAGGCCGCCACCGCCGCGCTGGAGCGCGACCCGTCCATGGCAGCCAACATCACCGCCCTCAAGGAGGTCCTGCCGCCGGCCCTGGGCGTGGCCGACGTCGTGCCCGTCATCGGCGCCCCCTGGATTCCTGCCTCCGACTACACCGACTTCGCCCACCACCTGGGCCTGCGCGCCGCGACCATCACCCACAACCCCGCCGATGGGTGGTCCGTCAAGAACGCCGACCACGGCGCCCAGGCCACCCAGGTCCACGGCACCGAGCGCATGAGCGCCGGGCGCATCCTCCAGGCCATGCTCAACGCCACCCCCATCGAGGTGCGCACCACCATCGAGCAGGGCGACGGGACCACCCGCCGCGTCCTCGACCACCGCGCCACCGAGGAGGCCCGCGGACACGCCGAGCAGATGGCCCGCGACTTCGAGACGTGGCTGTGGGACGACGCCGGGCGCGCCAGCCGCCTCCTGGACGACTACAACCGCCGCTT
Source organism: Actinomyces sp. zg296 (assembly GCF_009829695.1). Lineage (NCBI taxonomy): Bacteria > Bacillati > Actinomycetota > Actinomycetes > Actinomycetales > Actinomycetaceae > Actinomyces > Actinomyces sp. zg296. Next base: position 33,542 of record NZ_VWPG01000015.1, on the reverse strand, counting down.
CAACTCCCTGGTCCCCCGCTCCTACGACGCCGCCGGCCAGCGCCTGACCCTGCCGGGCCTGGCCGACCACTTCACCCTGCGTACCCACCAGCGCTCAGCTATCGCCCGCATGATCGCCGAGCCCGCCACCGGCCTGTTCCACGAGGTCGGTGCGGGCAAGACCCTGGAGATGATCTGCGGGACCATGGAGCAGCGCCGCCTGGGCCTGATCAACAAGCCCATGGTCGTAGTCCCCAACCACATGCTCGCCCAGTTCGAGCGCGAATGGCTCCAGGCCTACCCCGCCGCCCGAGTCCTGACCACCGACTCCAGAGACCTGGCCGGCCCCGACGCCCGCGCCCGCTTCATGGCCCGCGCCACCACCTCCGACTGGGATGCCGTGATCGTGACCCAGTCCGCCTTCAAGTCCATCGGCGTGTCCCCCCAGACCGTCAACCACTACCAGTCCGCCCAACTTCGAGCCCTGGACGACTGGCTCGCCTCATCCCACGACGAGACCTCTGTGCGCGCCGCCGAGGCCGCGCGCGCCAACCTCGCCGCCCGCCTGCGCCGCGACGAGGACGCCCGCGCCACGGCCGCCGACCCCGGCCTGACCTTCGAGCAGCTCGGCGTCGACTACCTCATCATCGACGAGGCGCACACCTACAAAAACCTGGCCGCCCCCACCCGCACCCGCGGCCTGATCGCCGCCGCCTCGTCGGCGCGCGCCCGCGACCTGGACATGAAACTCGACTGGCTGCGCAGCACCCACGGACCGCGTTGCGTCACCCTCGCCACCGCCACCCCCATCGCCAACTCCATGGGCGAGATGTGGGTCATGACCCACTACCTGCGCCCAGACCTGCTCGAGCGCGCCGGCATCGCCGACTTCGACTCCTGGGCCCAGACCTTCACTGCCGTGACCACCACCATCGAGGCCAATGTCGCCGGCGCCCTGAGGGCCACCCAGCGCATCAACCGCTTCCAGAATATCCCCGAACTGTCCACCCTGTTCTCCACCTTCGCCGACGTCAAGCGCGCCCGCGACCTCGACCTGGCCACCCCGGCCCTGGCCCCCGACGCCCAGGGCCGCCCGGCCGCCAGGGTCGTGGCCGTCGACGCCGGACCGGCCATGGACCAGTTCGCCGAGACCCTGCTCAAAAGAGCCGAGGCCATCAACGCCGGCATCGACCCCCGCGCCGACAACTTCCTGGCCCTAAGCAACGACGGCCGCGCCGTGGCCACCGATTATCGCCTGCTGTCCCCCGACTCCGCCGCCCGCGCCCTTGCCGGCGTGACAGCCCCCTTCGGCCACCAGAAGATCGCCGCCGCCGCCGACCAGATCGCCGCCGTCTACCACGACACCGCCGCCAACCAGTACACCGATGGCGCCGGCCGACCCCACCCCGCCCCCGGCGCCCTCCAACTCGTCTTCTGCGACCTGGGCACCCCCAAGGACGGGTGGAACCTCTACGACGAGCTCACCCTCCAGCTCAAGGACAGGGGCGTGCCCACCGACAGGATCGCCTACACCCATCAGGCCAAGAACTCCGTCGACAAGGACCGCCTGTTCGCCCAGGCCCGCAACGGCGCCATCAGCATCCTGATCGGCTCCACGGAGATGATGGGAACCGGCGCCAACATCCAGCGTCGCGCCATCGCCCTCCACCACATCACCGCACCCTGGCGCCCCTGCGACATCGCCCAGCGCGAGGGGCGCATCATCCGCCAAGGCAACGAGAATCCCCAGGTCGCCATCTACCGCTATGTGACCCGCAAGTCCTTCGACACCTACCTGTGGCAGACCCTGGAGCGCAAGGCCGCCTTCATCGACTCCATCCTGGACGCCAACCCCTCCGACCGCTCCGTCCAAGCCGTCGACCTGGCCGACACCGCCGCCGACTACGCCCAGGTCAAGGCCCTGGCCTCCGGCAGCCCCCTGGTCATGGAGGAGATGCGCCTGGACAACGAGGCCGCCAAGTACCAGCGCCGCCACGACGGCCACACCCGCCAGCAGGACTACCTCGCCAAGCAACTGCCCCGTCTCGACGCCCTCCACGCCGACCTGCTCTCCCAGGCCTCCGCCCGCCAGGCCATCGCCGACACCCTGCCCGCCCCCACCGCGGACGGGCGTCCCTTCACCATGATCATCAATGGCCGGACCCACACCAAGCGCGCCGACGCCATCGCCGACCTCGCCCGCACCATGGCTCCCCTGATCGCCTCCCCTCGCCAATCCGCCCCACCACCTCCCGGACAGACCCGATTCAGTTACTCCGCCGCCGTGTCCATCACCCTCAACGGCGCCCGCCTCGACCTGGGCCGCCTGCCCGCCCCCACCCGCGCCGACGGGACCATCGACCACTCCGCCCCCCAGCAATGGGCGCTCGCCCTGCGCGCCCTGGCCGACGAGCCCGACTACCGCGCCCACTCCTCAGCCCGATTCACCTCCACCGATATCGCCACCGCCAACATCGGCCTGATCCGCCGCCTGGAGAACCACCTGGAGTCCATGGGCCCCAAGGCCGACGACCTGCGCGCCCGCGCCCGCGCCAACCGAGACGAAGCCGCCCAGATCACCGCCCAGCTCGGAGCCCCCTCCCCCTGGCTCGAACCCCTGCGGAGGGCCAAGCGGGAACTGGCCGACATCCGCCGCCAGATCCGCGCCCACGAGACCGGCCAGGACACAGTCCCCGGCCTATCAACCGCTCCCACCGCCCACAGTCAGGACAACGACCCAGCCCTGGAGCGCGCCAAAGCCCTCTACAACACCATCGCCAACGCCCCCATACGCGCCCCCGGCCGCGCCACCACCAGCAGTACCGCCCCAGGGTCCACGGGCGCTGCCACTGACGCCCACCAGCAGCACGCCAGGACCGCGCGATAACAATCAGAGAGCGGCGGGGCCATTCAGCGGGTGTTGGCCTCGATGGCCACGATCACGAACAGCGTGAGAAGCATCAGCAGCATCCCGTTGGACAGGATGCGCACCGGTCCCAGGACCCAGGTGGGCATCGACCACTGGGAAGGGTGGGGGCTGCACCACAAGCGCACGCAGGACACCACTCCGCACCACCAGGACATCAGGGTCACGGGGACCCCCAGATTGAACTCATGGGTAGTCAGCATCATATGAGTGAAGCCGATGACCCCGATGGTCACGGGGATGAGCTGGAGGGCCAGGAGGGGCACCACCCATCTGACCCCGCACCAGGTCCGCCGGTGGGGCCGGCCCGTGCACCCCCCCGGGTATATGCACTCCCTCGGGTAGTGGTAGTCGTCGTATGCCGTCATGGCTCCCTCTCCTGCCGCGTCGACGTGATCGCGAGGGCCATTGAACCCTAGAACACGGACACGTGTATGTGGTCGTAGTGTCCGCCGGAGCAGTCAGTGGTGTCGTACAGGCCGCCGGCACCGTCGTAGGGCACCCAGACTCCGGTCGACGCGTCCCACTCCTGGCCCCGCCAGATGATGTAGTGGATCCCGTAATAGCCGGCATTGGCGGCCATCCAGTTGGCCGCGGCGTTGCCGGCGGCCGTGCCCGTCGACGGGTCAGCGGAACGCTGGGGATCGGCGGCGCACGAGTAGAACGGGATATCGCACGCCCGCCCCTGGGGATGGTCCGAGGCCGGGTTATAGGGGTGGGCATCCCAGCAGTACAGCGCCGGCTGCACGATCTGCGGGTAATTGCTCATCACATCCGTGATCAGCGTGCTCATTCTCGGCGTGATCAGGGCGGTGCCGTGCGCCCCGGGGGTGGGGTCAGGAAGGCTCATCGCCTCGGGCGCGAAGGTCCCCGGGACGGGTGAGGAGTCCTCCAACCCGCCCGCGCTGGCGCCGGCCACCCCCGGACCCCCCGCCCCTCCCGGGGCCTGGACGTAGTTGGCCATTGCCGCCTTGATGCGCTCGACGTAGGCAGGCGTCTCGCCGTTCTGCGGGATGCCGCCAGCGGACTGGACGGCGCCCAGGCCCGCGTTGTAGGCGGCCAGGGCCAGGTCGAGGACCTCCCCGCTCACGGAGCCGGAGGCCTGGAGCTTCTTGACGCCCTCGACCAGGGAGCACATGTAGGCGCCCTGGGAGTAGATGGCATCCTGCGGGTTGGAGATATCGGCCCTGCCGTCGCCGTCCCCGTCCTTGCCGGCCGAAGCCCACGTGCCCGGCATGAACTGGGCGATCCCCTGGGCCCCCGCCGGTGAGGTGGCCGCGGGGTCCCAGTTCGACTCAGCCTCGATCTGCGCGGCCAGCGCCGGGGCCGTGACCTCCGGGCAGATCGACCCGGCGCGCTTGAGCACCGCCTGGTACTCAGTGGGAACCCCGCTCACGTCCCCTCCGCCCCCCGGCTTAGGGGCTGCCGAATCGCCCCCGCCGCTCAGTACCGCCAGGGGGAGCACGAACGCCAGCGGTAGCGCTAGGACGCCGAGCGCGCCCTTCACAGGCCCATCCCCCTGCCCCGCTCAGGGGCGGGTGACGCCGCGATCCCGCCCTCTGGTCGCGGCTGGCTGACCGCTAGGCCCGCGCCAGGGGGCGCGGAGGCCAGGGCGGCGATGTCCCGGATGCGCTGCGGGTCGAACCCGGACGTGATCCTCCCGTCGGGAGTGGCCACCAGCGGCGCGGACATCAGCCCCATCTCCCGGGCCCGCTCGACCACCTCGGGATGATCCTCCAGGCGCACCACCTCCACGTCCACCCCCGCCTTGGCGAACTGGCGCTCAGTCATCTGGCAAGCGATGCAGTTCTCCTTGGTGTAGACGGTGGCCGCCGGCGCCGGGGCGAGCACCGCCGTGGCTGCGTCGGGGAACGTCTGGCGCACGCGGTCCATCGCCTCGCGCACCGTCAGGGGCTCACGGTTCTCCGGGCCCCAGGCCCCCTCCTCGACCATGGTGACGGTCCCGGGATCGGCGGCGGTGACCTCCAGGACCATCGAGTCCTGCCATGCGGGGGGCTTGTCCTGGGGGCCGAAGAGTTCGATGCGCAACGAGGGGATCTCGACGCGGCCACCACCCATGTTGCTGAAGCGGGGGCGGACATCGACGGTGGCGCCGGCCAGAGCCCCCTGAGCCTGCGCCCACCTGGCCACGGCCACCATCCGGGCGTCGGCGCGCGCAAGCCCGTCACGGTGTGGGCCCAGCGCCGCGTCGCGCCAGGCCCTGCTGATGACCTCGGCCGCACGGTCGGGGTACAGGACCTGCACCTCATCGAACTCATAACTTTCGGGGTCGAGCGTCACGCGGACGCGCTCGTCCGCGTGATCGTTGAAGATGCAGATGTTGATGTCGGGTACTCCTATGGCGTACAGGGTCATTGACACCCCAGCGCCGCCGTCTATGGGCGCGACGTAGTAGCCGGCGTCAGCGGCCACGTCGTTCTGGAACTGAGCCAGGTCCACTCCTGCGAGGTCCATGATGTCCCAGGCACGCTCGACGAGGCCGTGCGCGGCCAAGAGGTTCTGGCAGCCGGTATCCCAGTGGGCGCCGACCGCCTCGATCCACGTCTCCACCGGCGCCGGCGCAAGGTTCCGGGGCCGGGGGTCACCAACCGGCGCCAGGTCGTATCGCAGATGCCCGCCGGCGGTGATGACCCCGAACGTCGCGGAGTCCTCGATCGTGAATGGGCTGGGCGGGCGCCTCAGCCCATCGAGAAAGGCCCGCAGTTCCTCGGGCAGGGGCTGATCGCAGCGCTTCTCCTCCCACCACCCGCGATCCGTTGACAGGTCGCGGTAGTCCAGTGGGACCCAGTCGGCGCGCTCGTCGGCATTGCTCATGTTTGTCCTCCTTCGTGACGGCCCTTCGCTCCTCGGGTCGTCACCTGTTGCGTGGGGCGTGTGAGCACGCACGGGCAGCCCGATCAGGGGTGGCGGCCCCCAGGGCCGCAACCCCGGCACCCACCACCACCGCACCCAAGCGCCAGGCCAGGCACACCACGACATTGGGGAGGCCGTGCCCGGGCCGCGGGAGCGGTGGGGTGAGGTTGAGCGCGTGGTCGGCCGCGGCCGGGGTGCGGGCGTCACCTCAGCGGTAGTGCGCGCTTCAGAGTTTGGAGGGGCGGTGGTCAGCCCGCGCCGCCGCGCCGGAGGCGAAGCCAGGCGGCGGCGCTGGGCTGTCCACGGCCCCGGTACGGGTCCCGCTGTCCACCTGTGCGTCGCCGCCGGCCCCGGCGATAGCCGGCGGCGTCCACAGGTGGGCAGGGGGCAACGGCGCACCGGGTCCCGAGGGGTGAGGTCGTCGTGCGATGGCTGCCCATGCGTGAAGAGGGGCCGGCCACCATTCATGGTGGTCGGCCCCCTCTTCTTGTTCGTCCCGTGAGTGGCGGGGCCGGTCGCCGGCGCCGGTTACATCTCGTCGCGCTGGCGGAGCAGGTCGCGGATGTAACCGGAGGCCTCCGTCTTCGTCATGCCGCCCTTCTTCTCCCTCTGGGTCAGCGGGAGATCCGTGTGCGACAGGTACTTGGCGTCCCCGTCATTGACCTGGTTCCAAAGATCGATGATGTAGTCGATCTGCCTGTCGGTGGCTCTCATGATCCCTCCTGGTGAGTGCGTCAGTGCTGGGGGCTCATCCCCTCCAACACCCCAAGTGTAGCGTAGCGCTACGCTACATCGCAAGGGGGGTGAGCCCCTCCTCGCGCACCGTCCTCGCCCAGGGGGCGTCCTACCCAGTCCACCTCGCGGACAACCCGCACGGCTTTGACTTTGCATTTCGCGACTTTACCAGCGATAGGCACGAGGTCCTCTATAGGTGCCTCGCACTCCAGGAAGCGAGGGCGGAGATCGTCCGAGTAATAAATCGCATGCCCGGGCGTGGGGCACAAGTGCAGCCCCCCGCCGCACTCGGGAGTCTTGTCCCAGTCATCGCAGGTGACGGTCTCGCCTACTGCCCAGTGGGTGAGACGCCCGTATTCCTTGCCGGATGTCATGTCGAGGGGCAGGGCCTTAAAAAGGGTGACCGTGTCACCCGACACTTTGACGCCGTATCGCTTAACCCATTCCTTTGGGGGGATCTCAGAATAATCAATGCGGTACAAGTTGACGCGGCCGCCGCCTTTACCGCGGATGCAACTGGAGAACTCAAACACGGAGGTCCCGTCTGTCGCATCAATCCACGCGAATTCGTAGGCGTGCACTACGGCAGATTCGCGGGCGTACACCTCCGCATAGCTCCAGGCGCTCACCACCGCGCGCCCACGAGCGGTCACCGTTACGTAGTCGAGGGTGGTCACTTCTGTGAAATCGAGGGCGACCACCCTCGCTGAGTCGTAGGCGCGCACTACCGCGCGGTCGGCGGCTCGCACTACCGCGTTGGCGGAGGCGTGCACTCCTGCGGAGTCGTAGGCGTGCACTCCTGCGGAGCCGTTGGCCACTACTCCCGCGGAGTCGTAGGCGTGCACCCTCGCTGAGTCGTGGGCCTGCACCCTCGCTGAGTCGTAGGCGGTCACTTCTGTGCAGTCGTAGGCGACCACCTTCGCTGAGTCGTAGGCGATCGCCTTCGCTAAGTAGCGGACGGTCACCTTCGCGGAGCCACGGACGGTGACTACAGAGTGTCCGTCAACCGAAATGTTTGCCGCGTTGCAAGCGCGGACCTGGATATTCAGGTCGGGATCTGACTCGATCACGATCTCGGCGAGAGAGAACCTCTTGGCTGCATTGAACCAGGACTCAGCCTCGTCTAGGGCCTGATCGAACTCAGCCTGGCTTGTCGCGACGATGCGGCATTGGTTGCCATCGATGCGGGTGGTGTAGGTGCTCATGGCGGGTTCCTTCCCGGTTCGGGCTGGGGGCTCATCCCCTTCAACACCCCAAGTGTAGCGTAGCGCTACGCTACATTGCAAGGGGGGTGGGCCCCTGATGCCGCCAAATCGGTGACCTGGGACACATCTTGGTGGGAGGGTGTCCTCGCCCCGGCGGGGCGGCATATCATGGTCATGCGATATCGCGTGCAACCCGCGTATGCGGGTGTGGACCATGGTCATGCGATATCGCGTGCAACCCGCGTATGCGGGTGTGGACCATGGTCATGCGATATCGCATATAACCCGCGTATGCGGGTGTGAGAGGGCGCGCCCCAGGCGGGGCGCGCCCTCTTCTCGTGTCTGGCGCGGGCCGTCAGCCCCTGGGCGCCAGCCATCGGTCGAGCGTGGTGCGCGAGATGCCAACTTCGGCGCACACCCCCATCTTGGTGGCACCGTCGCGCAGAGCGGCGATGATGGCACCGATCAAGCGGTCCTGGGCATCAGCCTCCCGCGCCTGAGCGTCTCGCCAGTCACGCGCCGCCCGGGCGACGCTGGTGTCACCGAGGGCGTACATGGCTGCGCCGGCGCGCGGGGAGTCGAGGTTGGGGCGCTCGCCCATGATCGCTCGGAGCTCGTCCTCGTCGGCGATGTCGCCTCCGCCGAGCGGCTGGCCGATGGGGCGCAGCGCGCCGGCGTCGGGCAGGGGCCCGTTGCTGGTGGTGTGGGTCATTATTCCTCCCAATCGGTGCGGCCGGACGCGTCATCGTCCCGGGCGAGGAGAGCGCGGACGTCGGCAGGCTCGGTCAGTGGCCGGCGCACCTCACTATCGGCGAGCCGGTCCCACACGATCCTGGCGATCTCCTGGTCCGTCAGGGACTCGATGACCTCACGGCGCTCTAGCCGCTGGATGACGTCAGGGAGGCGGTCGAGGCGGCAGTCCTCGGCCGTGATGAGCCCCTGAGTGATGAGAGCTTCTATCACGTCAGCGGCGTACGCGCGGGCGATGGGGACGACGAGGGCGGGTTCCAGGCGGCCCGCGCCGAGCTGGCGCGTGATCGTCGAGGTGTTGACCCCCGCCCGCCTGGCGACCGTGCTGTGCGAGTCACCTCTAGTGGTGCCGCGGTACCACTCCACGATGTCCATGCCACAGATTCTACAGCGATCATTCCCGATCGCAACATCGGTTCATAGCGGTTGACATCGGGGCCGATCGCCTCTAGAGTGTTTCCATCGGGACAGACAGTCCCGTTCGGACTGCCGGAAACGATCCTTTAGGAGGCCCGCCATGGAGGAGATCGTCGTCACGACTCAGGACGAGTTGGATACCGCCCTGCGCACCGCCCTGAACAACTCCATTGGGATTTACGAGCCCGTCAGGATCGTGATCCGATCAGCGCCTAACCTGAATCTCCAGGTCCGCGATTACAGTACGGCCGTAGTCACCGCCCACGGCTCCGCGAAGGTGACCGCCCACGGCTACGCGTCGGTGATCGCCTGCGACAACGCGTCGGTGATCGCCCGCGCCAACGCGTCGGTGACCGCCTACGACTACGCGGAGGTGGTCGCCCGTGACTCCGCGGAGGTGGTCGCCTACGAATCCGCGAAGGTGACCGCCCGCGGCTCCGCGAAGGTGGCCGCCCACGGCTACGCGAGGGTGATCGCCTGCGACAACGCGTCGGTGACCGCCGACGGCTACGCGTCGGTGACCGCCCGCGACAACGCGTCGGTGACCGCCCACGAATCCGCGTTGGTGGCCGCCCACGGCTACGCGAAGGTGACCGCCGACGGCTACGCGAGGGTGGACGCCAACAACTACGCGAAGGTGACCGCCTACAACCATACGAGGGTGGCCGCCTACGACTCCGCGTCGGTGGCCGCCCACGGCTACGCGGAGGTGACCGCCCACAACAACGCATCGGTGACCGCCCACGGCTCCGCGGAGGTGATCACCCAGGGCTCCACGAGGGTGATCGCCCGCGAATCTGCGTCGGTGTCCGCCCACGGCTCCGCGTTGGTGGCCGCCCACGGCTATGCGAGGGTGATCGCCTACGACTCCGCGAGGGTGATCGCCGACGGCTCCACGTCTGTGATCGCCTACGACTACGCGAGAGTGACCGCCTGCGACAAAACCGCTGTGCATCAGCACTCCAAACACGCCGCCATCGGCGGCGGTGTTGTCATCGACCACACCGATGATGACGAGAGCGCGCCAACCGGATGGGTTTTGTCGTTTTAGGGCGTACCCCAACGCGACGCCCCGCGGGCATCGCCAACCCGTCGCGATAGGGCCGTATACGGCATTTTCGCGACGGATGTGTGCGAGACTCTAGACATGCAGCAACGCACTCGCCCGGCGGCGGGTCAGCGCGTCGGCTACGCCCGGGTGTCCACGACCGACCAGCGCCTGGACCGCCAGGTCGCCGCCCTCGGGCAGGTGGACCGGCTGTTCACCGATGAGGCCTCCGGCTCCAGCCGCCGCCGCCCCGGCCTGCAGGCCGCGCTTGCCTACGTGCGCGACGGCGACGAGCTCGTCGTGTCCTCGATGGACCGCCTGGCCCGGTCCGTGCGGGACCTGGCCGACCTGGTCGACGAGCTCACCGGCCGGGGCGTGTCCGTGAGCTTTCTGCGCGAGGGGCAGGTCTACCGCGACGGCGACGCCGACCCGATGAGCCGCCTCTTACTCGGCGTGCTCGGGGCCGTGGCCGAGTTCGAGCGGGCCATCATCCGTGAGCGCCAGGCCGAAGGCATCGCCGCCGCCAAGGCTCGCGGCGCCTACACCGGGCGGACCCGCTCCCTGACCGACGCCGACGTCGAGCGGGCCAGGGCGCGCCTGGCCGCGGGCGTGCCCAAGGCCGTCATCGCCCGTGACCTGGGCGTGCACCGCTCCACCCTCCACCGAGCACTCAACCGGCAGACCGAGTGAGGGCCTGAGGAGCCGGCGAGCAGGACCCAGATGACAGCAGTGACACCCTGATCCTCAGCCAGCGACAGTAAACCGATGGGCGGGGCGCGGCTGCCGCCATCCCGAGGGGGACGCGGGGCCGTCCCGGAGATAGTTAGACCCCGCCAGTCCTGGAGGACGGCGGGGAGTTATGGGGCGATGCTAAGCGACCGTGTCCGTCGCCGGCAATAGTGGCATGAGCGTCTTTGGGGGTGGCCCCTGGGCTGATTGGATCGGTCAGCTCGCGGCGGCCATGTCGATGGTCAGGTCGAGGTTGAGCGCGTGGGCGATGCGCCACAGCGTCGACACTGAGGGCACTTGGCCGCCGTTCTCGACGGCGGAGATAACGGACTGGGTGGAGCCCATGCGGTCGGCGAGTTCGGCCTGGGTCAGCCCGGCGCGCGTGCGAGCGGTGTAGACGAGCTCGGCCAGGCGCAGGCGGGTCTCCTCCTCGGCCTGGGCGGCGTCGAAGCGGGCCCGCTCGCTGGGGGTCATGGCGGCCAGGGCCTGGGCCTCGGCCTGCCTGAACGGCGTGGTGGTGGTCATGATCGCTTTGCCTTCCTGTGGGTGGCTGCTCGTTCGGCCTCGTGGGCCGCCTGGGCTCTGCGGGCCCGCAGGATCTGGGCCCGTTCGTTGTCGCGCTGCTTGCGGAATGTGGTGAGGGTGACGGCGTGGCGGTCGGGGTCGAGCACGTAGGTGATCCTCCGAGCGACGCCCTCGCAGGTGAACCGTAGTTCGCGCAGGCCGCCGCCGAGCTGACGCGACAGCGGCATGCCAAGCATGTGGCCCGCTTCCTCCAGACGGGCCAGTACGCGGCCGACCGCCGCCTTGCCCTCGGGGCTCAAGCCCTGATACCAGGCCAGCACCTCGTCGGAGAACTCGACTGTCCATCGCATGAACACAATATATCATGAAAACGATATCGGATGCAGGGCATATTCCCGAGACTGGTGTTCCCATGGGCACGCCATGACCATGTGACATCGGCCCCCGGGCGTCAGTCGACGGCGACGCCGACCCGATGAGCCGCCTCCTGCTCGGCGTGCTCGGGGCCGTGGCAGAGTTCGAGCGGGCCATCATCCGTGAGAGGCAGGCCGAAGGCATCGCCGCCGCCAAGGCCCGCGGCCGTCATCGCCCGTGACCTGGGCGTGCACCGCTCCACCCTCCACCGAGCCCTCAACCGATGAGGCTCGGGTCCGCATTGCCGCCCGTGGCCACGGGCCCGCCATCTCGTCGGTGCCGTTGCATACGATGGTCGGGCCTTCTCCGGCGCCTCCTCCCGGAACACCTCAGTGTCCTTGCCGGGGAAGGAGGGGAGCCAGGGAGGAGGTGAGGGCCGTGGCCAAGCCGCGAGGCAGGCACGTCAAACCCCGCAAGGACAAGGTAACGGCCCGGCAGGTGAGCGACATAGTTAACGCAATCGCTCACCTGGTCCGGGCCGTCGGTGTCCTTGTGGATGCCCTCGGCCGTTGGTTCAACTGAGTCATTCGGCCTCGGGGACCCATCCGGTCGCACCCGGGTGGGTCCCCACCATTATGGGCCCCAGCACGGCGCCGTGTCCATGACGCGGCCGCCACCTCCGGGGGGGTAGTGGCGCCAGGCCCATACGTGGTCGCGCACGGCCTCGGCGCGGCTCGCGCGGGCCAGGGCGCGGGCCTGGAGCGTCGGCTCACGGCGTGCGCTCCTGAGCGCCTGGGATGATGCGCACCGCGGCGCCCTGGGCGCGCAGGGCGGCGGCGGCGCGGGCGGCGGCCACGCGGGCCATGGCCGCTGGTGTTGCCTGCTGGGCGGCGGTGGGCACGGCCGCCCAGTAGTCGTGGTCGCGGTCCCATACGACCAGGCGCCCGGATGCCTGCCCGTCGGCCAGGGCCTGCTGGTAGAGGTCGTCGGCCAGGGCCTCGAGCTCCTCGATGGCGGCCAGGTAGGTGCGGGGGTCGCGAGGGGCCCGGGCCCCGGTCTCCCAGCGGCTGATGGTGTTGGGGCCGGCCAGGCCCATGAGCCGGGCCAGGTCGGCTTGGGTGGCGCCGGTGGCCTCGCGGCGGGCCTGGGCCTCGGCGCCGGTGATCACGGGCCGCTGGTCGAGCGTGGCCGCCCAGTCGCGGGCGGCGGCGATCGCGGCGCTGGTCGAGCCGTGGCCGGCGATCGACGCGCCGTCGGCGCGCCGGCCCTGCCAGGCCGCCCCCGTCAGGGCGCCGGCGGCGTCCAGGCGCGCGGTGATGGCCAGGCGGGCCCCCTCGGGACCACCGACCACTATGTCCTGGTCGCTCTGAGAGGCGCCGGGGTGGTCGGCCTCGTCCAGGCCGGCCGGCAGACTCTCAGTGACGGTCTCCCACACGTCCTGATAGAAGGCCTCGACGGCCTCGGGCAGGGGGGCGGGGTCCTGACTGGGGGGCAGGCCGGCGCCGTCGATCCACGCCGCGGCCGCCTCGACGGCGTCAGCCTGGGCCAGGACCGCCTGGCGGCCGCCGCCGCCGGGGCGCCTGTGGACCAGCAGGGCATGGCCGGTGACCGGGGTGGTGATGACCAGGGTGCCGCGCCCGTCCCCGGGGTCGATGACCGCCGACCCGCTCCCGGTGGCGGTCACGCGCAGGTCGTGGGGGGTGCGGCGGGCGTGCCGGACCGCGGCGTCAGTGATCGTGGCGGGTGTCATGGGCATGTCAGGGATCTCCTGTCTGACGGGCCTGCCCGTCCCGCCCCCCTACTGGGCAGGGGGGGGCGGGACGGGGGCGGGTGGGCGATCAGTCCTGGGCCTGCTCGTCCAGGGCGTGGCGGTCCACGGCAGCCCAGAAATCGGCGGTCCTGTCGAGGACCCACCGGTAGCGGGTGCCGGACCCGGTGGGGCGCAGCACCTCGTCGGCGATCGCCTCGACGTCGAAGTCGCCTTCGTCGGGGACGAGGGCCTCGACGACCTCACGCTGGACGGCCTCCTCGCGGGTGGCGTAGACGCGGGGGGACTGGACCTCCAGGACCTCCAGGGCGGCGTTGGCGGCCTCGACCCGGGTGCGGCCCCACGCCACCGCGCGCTCGGCCCGGTCCCCGGGGTTGGCGTAGCCGCTGACGTGGTAGGGCAGCGCCATCCACTCCCCGAAGCCGATCTCCCAGTCCGCCCTCTCCAGGCCGACGACCGGCTCGCGCGTCGAGGCGTCCACGAGGTCGGCAAGCCCAGCCCTGATGGTCTCGATCTCAAAGCCGATCCGAAGCTCACTCATGATGATCTCCTTCTGAGAGTCGGGGACGGCCTCTCCATCCCCGTTGGGAATATTTTATCCCAGCAAGGTGGTGGGGGTCAAGCCCTTTTCTGACGGGGTTAGTGGCGCCAGGCCCATACGTGGTCGCGGGTGGTGATGGGGGCGCCATCGGGCCCGCGTAGGTAGTCGTCGACCCATTGCAGGCGCCGAAGCGCGCGGCCGGGGCCGTGGGGCTGGTGGGTCCAGTGGCCGCGCACGACGTGGCGGGTGGTCAGGCGCCTGCCTGATGGGGCTGTGGCGCCATCGGGTTCCAGGCGGGCCCGCCGGGCGGGGCGCACATCGATGACGCTCACGTCGCACGGGCCTCGACGCGACCCGTTCCCGTGGCCGCGGGCCCGGGCCGCTGGGGCGGTGGTGGCCAGCGCCGGGGCGCTCATCAGGACCCAGGCGGCCTCCAGCAGCGCGAGCACTCCGATGTGGTCGCTGGCGCTGACCACGCCGGCGGGGGCTAGGACCGTGCCGCCAGCGTCCAGCGCTGCGGGGATCGGCTGGGTGATGGTGGTGAAAGGCACCAGGAACGGGCACTGGTGCCCCAGCAGGGGCAGGGGCAGGCGCTCGGGGCGGGTGTGCAGCTCGACGCGGATCACGGCCCCAGCCTGGGCGTGGGCGGGGTGGGTCGGCGCGGTGATTGCCCATGACAGGGCGTCGACGGGCACGGGGTCGTGGTAGGGGATGCCGGCGCGCTGCCCGTCGCGCAGGGCCAGGCCGTCGGTGCCGGTGGTGTCCCAGGGCGGCAGGGGCTCAGCGAAAACCATGAGCCCATGGGCGGCGGGCGCGTCAGCGGCCAGGATCGCGGGCACGTCCTGACTAGCGTCCATCGCCAGGCGGGCCATGGGCCCGGTGACCCAGAACAGCTCGGCGGCCTCGACATCGGCGGCGCCGCGCTCCATGCCGCGCACGCTGGCATCCAGGGCGGCGGCCAGGTCATCGCGCCCGATCGCCCTGGACCGCTGGGCCACACCGGCCAGGCGCACGGCCTCGGCACGGCTCGCGCGGGCCAGGGCGCGGGCCATGACCGGCACGGTCGTGGCCGACCACCGCGCCGCCCTAGAGCGCCGGCTCACAGCGCCCACTCCCAATCACTCATCATGCCGCCTCCCTGGTGGTGGTGTGTCGTGCCCGGGCGGGGAGTCGAACCCCGCCTGCGACCATCCGGGCCGTCACGTGCGACTAGACGAGTCACACGTGACAGGATCGCATCGCGCCCCTCAGGGGAGAGACCTCTGGGGGGTGGGGCCCTCGCACACCTCGGAGTAGCGGCAGTAGGCGACCGGCTGGCCGACTGCCTGGTGGATGGCGCCGCGCGCCAGGCCCACGACGTTCGCGGAGGCCCCGCAGCCGAGGCGCCTGAGGTCGGCGCGGTACACGTAGTCAGCGCCCTCCTCGGAGCGGAAGGTCTCGGCGAGCAGCGTCCCGTCCTGGGCGATGATCACGCCACGGTAGATGAAGGAGTTGTAGATGCACGCGCCGAGCTCGTCGTGGGCGGCGTGCCACACGATCTGCGCCCACCGGGCCAGGTCGCCGGAGTCGGCGGGGTCACCTCCCGCGCGACTCATCCACTCAGCGGCCTTGGCAGCGAAATAGGGGTGAACGGCGTCAACATCACTCATGATGCCCATCGTGATTCTCCTTCTGAGAGTCGGGGCCGGCCTCTCCGCCCCCGATGAGATAATATTATCTCATCGGGGGGTGTGGTGTCAAGCCCCTCCGCCGGCGGTGATGCGCACCACTTTGCCTTGGGCGCGCAGGGCGTGCCAGGCGCGGGCCGCGGCCACGCGGGCCATGGCCGGGGAGGCCCCGCGACCGGCCTCGTCGGGGCGGGCGGCGTGCCAGGCGCCGATGGTGTCCCACACGGGCAGGCGCCCGGTGGCGGTCCCGTCGGCCAGGGCCCGCTGGTAGAGGTCGTCGGCCAGGGCCTCCAGGGCCTCGACGGCGGCCGCGACGGCGCCAGGGTCGCGAGGCGCCCGGGCCCCGGTCTCCCACTGGGAGACCACGCCCTGGCCGACCCCCATGAGGCGGGCCAGGTCGGCCTGGGAGGCGCCGGTGGCCGCGCGCCGCGCGGCCAGCTCGGGGCCGGTGATGGCCGGGACCCGGTCCAGGCCGGCGGCCCACGCCGCGGCCGTGGCCACGGCCGCGTCCGGGCCGCCGTGCCCCAGGATGGACGCGCCGTCCGCGCCCCGCCCCCTCCAGGCCGCCCCGGTCAAGGCGCCGTGGGCGTCCATGCGCGGGGTAATGGCCAGGCTGGCGTTCTCGGGGCCGGACAGCACCATCGCGTCGGTGCTGTCCGTGGCCACGGGCCAGCGCTCGTCGACACCCTCGGGCACCGAGCCGACCACCGCGTCCCAGACCCGCTCGTACAGGCCGGCCACGCATCCGGGCACCGGGGCGCCGGCTGCGGCCTGCGCGGCTTTAAGGGCGGCCATCGGGTCATGGGGGTCCCGCTCAGGACCCCCCGGCGCCGGGTCATGCGCTCGGCGCCCCTCGCGCCCGGCCTCGGGGCGATCGCCCTGGGGCGTTGTCATGGTCATCATGTGTCTCCCATCGGTCTGGTCCGCGGCGGGGCCCTCACAGCGAGGCGCGACACCGTCGACACCCCGCCCCCATTGAGATAATAGCATCTCAATCGGCCTCAAGTTCCTCGGTGGGAGTCGAGGTTGGGGCGCTCGCCCATGATCGCTCGGAGCTCATCCTCGTCGGCGATGTCGCCGCCGCCGACTAGATCGATGGGGCGCAGTGCGCCGGCGGTAGCCAGGGCGTCGAGCTCGTCGTCGACCCTATGCGCACTAGCGCGACTAGTACTGCTAGTCGCGCTAGTGGTGCTGTGCCTGGTCCGGTGGGTGCGCGGCGCGCTCGCGCCGGACCGGGCGGAGTTTAGTGGAGAGCGGTGATGGCGGCGCGCTGCTGGTCAGTGCTGACGCCGAGGTAGCGGGCGGTGGTGGTCAGTGAGGAGTGGCGCATGAGGGTCTGGACGATGCGGCTGTCGGCGCCGGCAGCCAGGAGCTCGGTGGCGTAGGCGTGGCGCAGTTGGTGGGCGGTGGCGTCGATGCCGGCTCGTCGGAGAGCGGCGCTGATCGCCTGGCTGACGGATTTGCCGGTGATGGGTCGGCCTGGGCGGGTCGGTGAGGGGAACCAGTACCCCTGCCCCGGCCGGCGCTGGGCCTCCGCTGTGATGCGGGGGTGCAGGGGCAGGGTGTCGGTGCGACCTCCCTTGCCGGTCACGGTGAGTGTGGCGGCGCGGGTGTCGATGTCCTGGCCGCGGATCTTGGCGATCTCGTGGGCACGCAGGCCGGCGTAGGCGGCTAGAAGGATCTTGGCGCGAGTGTCGGGGCGTAGGTCGAGGGTGAGGACGCGGTCGAGCTGGTCCCGGGTGAGGGGGCGTGGGCGGCCGGCGGGCATGCGGGGAGGGTCGATGACCGCGGTGGGGTCGTCGGCGCGGCGGCCGGTGCGGGTGAGCCAGCGGTGCCAGGCGCGCAGGACGGAGTAGTAGGCGTAGCGAGTGCCCGGGGCGGCGGCCCGGGCGAGAAAGCGCTGGATGCTGATCGGGTCGAGTTCGTCGGGGCGGGCTCCGGCGGCGCGCGCGGCCTGGCGGATCACTCTGGCGCGCTCGGTGGTGGTGCGGGCGGCCAAGCCCTGGGCGCGCATGGCGATCAGCCAGTCGTCGACGGCGTCGGGCGCCTGGTCGGCGGGCTCGGACTGATGACGGTGGGGGCTGGGTGTTATGTCCATGGCCGGTCTCCCTACCCAGCTCCGGCGTCATCATGGCGCTAGCGACACTAGTGTCGCTAGCGCGGCTAGTGCAGCTGGTATTACTAGCGTCGCTAGTAGGACTAGCGGCGCTGGTAGGGGTGTCTGGGGCCGGGCGCCGCTATCGAGCGCCCGGCCCCCGGGGTTGAGCCGGTCAGCGGTGGGGGTTGGAGTGGCCGATCTGGCCGGGAGGGGTCGGGTCGAACGGCTCGCCGTTGTTGAGGCGCCCCTCGGCGTCGGTGACGGCCCGCTCGATGATGGCGGCGATCCACTGGCCGAAGGTCTGGTAGGGCCGGTCGAGGTCGGCCGCGTTCTGCGCGCGCCATGCGGTGCGGGCTCGTCCGAGGGCGTCGGCGTCCATCCAGATCGCCAGTTGACCCCTGGGACGCGTGGCGGCCCGGGCGCTCCTACCGGTGTCACTAGCGCTATCAGTGTCACTAGTGGCACTAGCATCACTAGGACTACTAGTGGTACTAGCAGGGCTAGGACTACTAGTGGCGCTAGCAGGGCTAGAACCGCTGGTGCTGCTAGCGCCGATGAGGGCGGGATCGGGGCCTGTGGCCTTGGGCACGACTGGGGTTTTGCGGGGGCGTGGGGCGGGCTTCACGGACGGGCTCCTATCAGTGGTGGGTCAGGGCGCTGGCGAGGTCGCTGATGGCGTGGGCGTAGTCGCGCCCGGCGCGTTCGGTGGTGGGCACGGGGATGCGGTTGGTGGCCGCTTTGGCGACGATGTCGCGCTCGGGAAGCTCGCCGAGGATCAGGCCGGGGTAGTCCTGGGTCAGGACCTGGTGCCATGCGGCGGTGTCCTGGCGGTCGGGGCGGTAGCGGTTGATGGTGATGCCGGCCAGGGTGAGGCGGGGGTTGTAGTGGTCGCGGATGAGGGTGATGGTGTCCATGAGCTCGGCCAGGCCGGCCACGGATGAGGCCCTGGCCTCGGTGATGGCCAGGACGGCGTCGGCGGCTGTGAGGGCCCCGACGGTGAGGACTCCGAGGGCGGGTGGGCAATCGATCATGACGGTGTCGTAGTCGTCGGTGGCGCCGTCCAGGGCGGTGCGCAGGGCGGCCTCGCGGCCGATGGAGGTGTCGGCTTCCAGGCCGGCCAGGGACCGGGTGCCGGGCACGACGTCGATGCCGGCCCAGGCCGGGCCCGCGGGCGTGATGGCCGAGGCGATCGCGCCAGCGCCCGCGGAGCGGCCCATGACGGCGGTCAGCACGTCGTGCAGGGTGATGGTCTCGGGGGTGATGGGGGCGTCGAGGATGTCGGTGGCGTTTCCCTGGGGGTCGGTGTCGATGACCAGGACGCGCCCGTCCTGGGCCAGGTGGTGGGCCAGGGCCAGGGTGGTGGCGGTCTTGCCGACCCCGCCCTTCTGGTTGGCGATGGCGATGATGTGTGTCGTCATGAGGTGGTCTCCTCGTGGTCGGGGATGTGGGTGGTGATGGTGGCGCGGGGGATGAGGCGCCCTGATGGGGTGACGATGGTGGCGGCGCGCAGCCATCGGAGCTGCTCGTAGGCGGTGGCGGCGTCGGCGTCGTTGAGGATGCTCTGGCCGGCCTCGGCGGGCAGGCGCCCGCCGAGGCCGGTTCCCAGGACGTCGTCGTAGAGGCTCATGCCGCCGCCGGCGCGGTTGGCAGTGTGAGCTCGATACTGGCGGCCCGGGTCAGCATCGCGCTGAGGGCGTCGGCGCGCTCCAGGTCATCCTGGGCGCTAGTGTCGCCAGCGGCGACCTGGTCGCGCAGTTCGTCGACGACGCGGTCGAGGGCCTCCATGAGCAGCAGGCTCTCGGCGAAGCCGAGAACGCTAGTGGTGCGCGCCGCTGGGGCGCGGTCGAGGGTGTCCTCGATGGCTGCTGCCAGGTCGTGCTGCCCCTCGTGGTAGGCGTCCCAGGTGGAGTGGTCTCCGGGGGTGCGGTAGGCGATCTGCTGGCACAGGCCGCGCACGCGCGCGACTGCGCCGGACTGCTCGTTCACTGCTGCTCCCATCCGTCGTAGTCGGGTCCTGTCGGAGCCTGGGGTTCCCAGGGAACGCCGGGGCCCTGGGGGCTCTGAGAGCCCGGCCCGCTGGCGCGCCGGCTGGTGATCTGGGCGGTGCTGTAGCGCAGGGAGGGGCCGATCTCATCGACCTGCATCTCCACGACTGTGCGCTGGGCGCCCTCGCGGTCCGTGTAGGAGCGCTGCTGGAGGCGGCCCTGAGCGATAACGCGCATGCCCTTGGTCAGGGACTCCGCGACGTTCTGGGCGGCGTCGCGCCAGACCTGGCAGCGCATGAACAGCGTCTGGCCGTCCTGCCACTCGTTGGTCTGGCGGTTGAAGGTGCGCGGTGTGGACGCGATCGTGAAGGACGCGACGGCCGCGCCCGAGGCCGTGTAGCGCATCTCCGGGTCCGCGGTGAGGTTCCCGATGATCGTGATGACGGTGTCGCCGGTCATGGTTCAGTTTCCTTTCTCCGCTGTGAGGCGGTCGTTGGTCTCGATGGGGTCATGCGGCATGCTGGGGCCAGCGCTTCGGGGGCGGTAGCCGTATGTTGTGCCGTCGTTGAAGCCGGAGGTATCGGTGAGGGCGTCGAGCAGAGCCAGGATGTCGGTGGGGGCGTGCGTGATGAAGTCGTCGAGGCCGCTACCGTGCCGGTACTCGATGACGCCCGCGCGGATGCCCGGCCTTTGACCGGCGGCGTAGAGCTCCCAGTCTGGGCCACTCATCCGGGGCTGGCGATGGTGGTAGGTCCATGGCAGGGGCAGCGCCCGCGTGACAGTGGTGAGCCGGCGCTGAATGGCTTCGATATCCGGGCCGTGGTTCATGATGTGGTTGTTCCTTCCAGGAGGTGGTGGTGGCCCCTAATACCTTTCTCATTGGCGCCGAGACCTGAGGCCTGGGCATCGCGGGCGCCGTCGTGGTAGGCGCGGTAATCCACGGCGCTGGCGGTGCCCGTCGTGAGGCGCAGGGTGCTGAGGTAGTCGGTGATGCGCTGCTCCCTGCTGCGCACTACCAGGGCGGTCGAGTTGGTGGTGGCGTCCTGGTCGCGGACCTGGATGGCGCCGGCCCTGGCAGCGCGCACCCGCTCGGCGATGGCGTCTCCCCATCCCAGGGTGTAGCCGTCGCGGGTTGCGCGGCGGGTCGCGGGCTTCATGGGCTTGACACTGCGGGGGTTGGCGCGTCTCCAGGCGTCCCAGCCCACAGCTGCGTGGGCCTGAGCGGCTGACAGGAGTGGCATGAGCCGATCCAGATCGGAGGGGTATCCCACGACGCAGAGCACGATGTGGGGCCCGGGCCCCTGCTGGCGGGTCTGGCGGCGGTTGTCGCGGTAATAGGTAGCGGCGCCGGCCGCGCAGGCGATCCTGTGCAGGGCGTCGGCCAGGGCGCGCGAGGCGGTGGTGGGCCCTCCTGTGATGATCATGTCGCGGGTGGTGATCTGCTCGGCGTCAGGCTGGTCGAGGTCGAGTTCGTCGATCATCAGGCGAGCCATGATCATGGAGGCACGCGCCTGGGCCTGGTCTCTCTCGGCGCTCGAGGCCCCGGGGTCGGCGGCGATCGCCAGGAGTCGGCGCGCCAACTCCTCGTCCCTGCGCCGCTTGTCCTTGACTGTCATGGTGCTCCTCTTTTCAGGCGCTTTGTCGGGTGGTGGGGGTGGGCAGGTAGTCGTAGATGCTCATCTGACGCCCCTGGTGAGCGCCGCTAGAGTCGCTAGTGCTGCTGGCATGACTAGTCCCGCTAGTGTCAGTAGTCCCGCTAGTCCTGCTAGCGCGATCGATCAGGCCGGCGTCGTCCCTCATGGCTCACGCCCCCTGGGCGGCGGGCGCGGCGACACGCCGGCAGGCTCGCCAGGCTGTGAGGTCGACCACTTGCCCGGTCTCGAACTCGCGAACTTTTAATCCGAAGGTCGTGGGTTCGAGCCCCACAGGGGGTACCGCCGCCGCGCCCCCGGCGCGCGCGCCCGGCCCGGCCACATAGGCCGCCGGCTCCCAGCCGTCATCCGTTCGAGCCGGCACGAGGTCCTCAATGCCGACGCCAAAAATCTGAGCGAGTTCAGCCAACTCCTCAGCCGTCCAGGTAGTGCGTCCAAGCACCTTCCTACTCATGACGGACTGCGTGATCCCGAGGCGCCGCCCCAACTCCGTGCGGGTCATACGGGACGCGAACAAGTGCTGGTTCACGGTCATACCAAGGGCCTCCCCGAAGGTCATCCCTTCTAATGCGGGCCGCTCCTGAAGTCGTCTCATGGCGCAAGCATACCTAGTTCATTCATTTCATGCAATGAACGGGTTGTGCCGACTAGATTCGCTTCGTATGATGCATGACATGACTAGTCATATGATGCCTGGACCTGCCGGCCAGGAGTGGTTCACGCCAGCCGAGGCTGCTCAGTTTCTGCCTGGTGTCAGCGTCGACGCACTCCGGCGTCTGATCCGCCTGGGGCGAGTGGCCGCAAAGAAGAACCCGCTCAATCACCGTTACAGGATCCACCGATCTGAACTCGACCGTTTGCGCGAGGCACTCGATGAGCAGGTGTTGTCGGTTCCGTCGGCGGGGTCTGCCGCGTCGACGGCGGACGTTCCTCCTGGTCAGGCGATGTTGTCGTGGCCGGGGGCTCCGACTCCGCCGTCGGTGTCACCCCCTGCTGGGGGTGAGGGCTGATGCGCGTGGTGGCGTGCTTCGACCGATGGTTGTGGCTGGGGCAGGCCCGTGGCAGCGGTGAGGGTGCCTGGGTCGGCGTGGTAGATGCGGTGACGGGCTGGGAGGTGTCCGGCCTGGGGCTGCTGATCCGTTTCGATCAGGTTTTCGAGGCCGTTGGTGGGGTGTACCCGGTGGGGGCCGATGAGATGGATCGGTGCTTGCGGGTGTCGTTCGATCGCGGGCAGGGGATCCGCTTCTGGCCCGAGGAGGGGCTGGGTGGTTTCGAGGTGGTGGGTCATCTGGTGGCCGAGCCGACGGGCCAGCCCGGCACGGTCGCGGCGCGCCGGGTCGGCCGGGAGGTTTTCGAGGGGCTGCTGGAGCGCTGCTGGGACCAGGTGTGGGAGGAGTCGCGCCTGTCGAGCCTGAGTGTGGAGTTCCTGGACGCCGCCAGTGGTGAGCCGGTGGAGCTCGTGCGGCCTGAAGTGCTGCGGGTCGTCGTTGACGGCGATCGCCCCGACGGGGATCCCGTGGGGGACGGATGGTGGCCGGAGGTCGATGGCCGTCCGGTGAGTCCGGAGGTCGAGCGGTTCTTGAGGCCGTTGGTCGATGAGTTCGGTCTGGATGGGGATTACCTGTCGCGTTGGCCGGTGGAGTCCTGGGAGCAGTGGGCGCGGGTGTGGGCCGCGCTTGAGGAGGATCCGGAGCGCGGGTGCGCGTGCGCTCCGGCGTGGATGGAGCCGCTGGTGGGTCGGTGGCGCCCCACGGATTTCATGATCCCGTTCCCGTGCGTGGGGTCGCTGAGCTCGGGCCTGGATTGGTTCGCTCTGGGCCGCGAGCACGGGGGTATGCGGGTGGTGGCCGATTACTTCCAGCCCGGGGCGGTGGCCTCCAGTGAGGAACTGGAGGAGGCCTGGCGCTTGGCGGGCTCGTGGGGGTTGGAGCCGAGGATCTGCATGGATTTGGTGCCCGGCGAGCCGTGGGGTCGGGGGCTGGTCGGCGCGGTGGACGCCTGGGGCGTGACCGGGGCCAGCGAGGAGCAGGTTGATGCCCTGGTCGGCCTGGTGGGCCGGCGGGGACTGCGGGTCGGGGAGCCCGCGGCGGCGCTGGCCGCTTCTTATGGCCTTGACACGGGCACGGGCGCGCCGGTGGTCGTGTGGGACTGGGCGTCATGAGGCGCGCGGCGGTGCCCGGTCGTTCTTGGGAATCTATGGGGGTGGCACTGTGAGTGAGCAGGCCAGTGAGTACTTCGTTGTCCGCAGGGGCGCGACGGCGCTGCGCAATGAGACGGTGTGGGACGAGGCGATCTCTTATGGGGCGCTGGGCATCCTGGCGCGCGCTCTGGCCACGCCGCCGGGCGCCGACATGGGGTATCGGGCGTTCATGGGGCGCGGCATGGGCGAGAAGGCAGTACGGGCGGCAATGCGCGAGTTAGCCGCGGCCGGCTACCGCCATCAGTTCACGGTGCGCCGCGCCGGGGGCCTGCTGCGCACCGCGGTGGTGTTCTCCGATGTGCCGATCAGTGTCGAGGAGGCCCTGGCCGAGGTGGTCCTGCCCGCGGGCGCGGCGGTCGTCGATCGGCCTGACAAGGGTCCACAAAACCGCAGGTCGCACCGTGCGGCAACAGGTGCCGCACGGTGCGACCAGGGCTTTTACGACGGTGAGAGCCCTGTGGATAACCCCCTTGTGGACAACTCGTCTGATGATGCTCACCGTGCGGCAACAGGTGCCGCACGGTGCGACCTGGGAAAACAGGTCGTTTCCGCAGGTCGCACCGCGCCGCACTCCACCGTGGCACGGTCGAGTAAGGCGCTATCCCTACGGGATACCAAAACCTCTTCCTCACTACGTTCGGAAGAGGGTTCTTCAATCCAAACCGGACCGGCGCGCGAGGCCGGCGCGCCCGCGCCGTCGCCGTCGGTCGGGTCGGCTCCGGTCGACTCCGGGGGCTCTGACGCTCCTGGGGCCCCGGGGCGGGGCGCCGGGGCGCCGCCGCCCACGGCCCCGGGAGCACCGGGCATCGTCGACAGCGACAGCGCCGACGGGGCCGGCGGCGACGGCGCGGGCGCCCGGGAGGGCCGGGAGGGTCCCGCGCCCCGCGGCGGGCGCCGACGGGGCCGGAAGGCCGCTCATGGGGCCTCGGGGCACGACTGGAGCGCCGGCCACGGGACCGGGAACACCCCCAGGAGCGCCTCCAAGGCCCCTAGGAGCGATCGGAATGCCACGGATGTAGTTCCGGGCGGTTCAGGTCATGGAAGGCGCTCAGATCGGCTCTCAGAGCCTCAGGGGTCGGACGGTCGGGTGCGGGGCCTGCTGGCGGATTGCCTGCCGGAGTGGATGCTGGCGATGGACCCGGCCGGGGCTCAGGCAGTGGCCGGGCTGCTGGCCGAGCGCGTGGAAGCGGGCTGGAGGCCAGCCGAGATCAGGACCGCGATCGGCTCGTCGCGCCCCGGCCGGATCGGCCGGATGTCATCGCTGGTGGCGGCCCGCCTGCGCACCAACGTCGACCCGGCCATGGCGCCCTCGTCGCTGGTGGCCTCGGCTCAGGACGCCCGCCGGGAGGCATCCCAGCGGCGAGCCGACGCCCTAGCCCAGAGCCCACAGCGGCAGGCCGACCCACGCTTCGCGGCGGCCCTGGAGCGCGCCAGGGCCGCGCTGGGCGCGGGAGCGAGCCGCCTGGAGGTGGCCCAGGAGGCCCACCGGCTCCTGGGCGCCCAGCGCGCCGCCGGAGCCGGGGCGTCGCCGTGAGTCGGACCCCTTTCGCAGTCCCGTTGTTTTCCCTGTGATTCCTTGAGGAAGAAGTGGTTCTTGTGAGCGTGAGCGCGTGCGATCGAATCGTGATGCCGCCGGTAGTTGGTCATGGGGCCGTGCCATGGCGGGTGTGGGCCTCTCGCTTGGGCGGGCTGTTCGCCACGGAGCGGGCCGTGGTGAGCTGCCTGGCGGGCCTGGCGGATTGGCGCGGTGAGCTGATCTGCTCGACGTCGTGGATGGTGGGGGTCACCGGGGCGTCGCGATCGTCGGTGATGCGGGCTCTGGCGGGCCTGGAGGCTGGTGGGGCGCTGGCCCGGCGTCGGCGCTACCGGCCGGCCCCGGCGGCGGGGGATTGGCGGGGATCGGGCAGGCTCTCTCGCGGGGCGTCACTGATCACGCTGCACGCGGCGCGGGTGGTTCCTGAGGTCGAGGAGGCCTGGGTGGCGCGCGAGTTGCCGGACTTCTGCTCCAGGGGCCCGTACGTGGGCACGGACGACGACGAGGGGCTGCGGTCGGCGATCCTGACAGCCTCGGCCGAGGGGTGGGAGGGACCTGCCACGGGCGTGGTGGCCCGCTCCCTGGATGCGGCCACGGGCCGCCAGCTGGCCCAGGCGGTCAAGCGAGGCGTGGTGTTCTCGGCTCTGGGGCGCGAGGAGTCGCGCCTGGACACGATGGGGTGGGCCTGGCAGGTGCTGCGCATGTCGGAGGAGGCGATCGCCTCGGCGGCCAGTCCCTGGGGGTACTGGACGGCCTCGACGAAGAACCAGGTGTCCCGGTGGCGCGACGCCGCGTCCCCGGAGGAGTCGTTCGACCCGTCGATGATGCCGATCGTGTCCGATCCCCTGCCGGGTGAGTGCGACGCGCCGCTGGTGGGAATCGGGGAGATCGGGCCTGTGCTGGGCGGGGCGGTGGAGGCCCTGGTGGTTGCCGGGGTCGATGAGACGCTGGCATGGGCGGGCATGCGGCGGGTCGCCGAGTTGGCCATGTCGGCGTCCTCGCGCGCGCACACCAGCGCGGCCCAGGACCCGCGCCTGGCCGATCTGGGCTACTCCCCGGCGGCCGCGCGCAGGATGATGACCCTGGTCAAGGGGTCGCGGCGCGGCACGAAGGCCCCCGTGCTGGGCCTGGGCCCCGACCAGTTGCGCGAGAGAGCCCAAGAGGTCGCGGACCTGGTGCGGGATAGTGGCGTCCCCGCTCTCACCACATGATGTGTCGCGGTTCACATTATGGTTGGTGGCGCGGTGGGACCAATAGCGCCTGGTCAGGTGGTGATGGCAGTGATCTCGCGGGCAAGGGCGCGGGCTAGGTCGGCGGGGTCGATGTGGGCGTCCTCGTCGATCAGCGCGGTGCGGGCCTGGGCTGCCAGGCAGCGCCAGATGGTGATGTCCGGCTCCTCGTCGTCCTCCCACCGGGGCTCGCCCATGGGGATGGCGAGTTCGTCGATGTAGTAGTCGAGGGCCTCCTGGTAGGTGGCGATCCAGGGGGCGGCGAGAGGGATGAGGCGGTCGGTGGGCCCGTCGGGGCCCACCCCGGCTGGGCGCGAGCACCACTGGGGGCGCGCCAGACACATGTCGAGCTCGATGGCGGCGGGCCGGGTGCCGGGGTGGTCGCCGATGATGATGAGGCCGGGGTCGCTCAGCGCGGCGATGGCCTGGGCGGCCTGGGCGGCATCGAGGGCGTCGAGGTCGGTGGTCGGGCCCACGGGGGCTTCGTCGGTGATGACCTGGGCGTGCAGGCGGTAGCAGTAGACCTCGGCGCCCTCCGGAATGCGCCAGGCGGGGGAGGCCATGATCATGGCGAACTCGCTGCGGGGGGTC
This sequence comes from Actinomyces sp. zg296, assembly GCF_009829695.1. Taxonomy (NCBI): domain Bacteria; kingdom Bacillati; phylum Actinomycetota; class Actinomycetes; order Actinomycetales; family Actinomycetaceae; genus Actinomyces; species Actinomyces sp. zg296. The sequence goes on along the minus strand of NZ_VWPG01000015.1, from coordinate 6,735 downwards.
TCGGTGCGCAGACGGCGCAGCGCCTGGGGGGCCTGGGCCCGGCTGGTGGCCTCCAGGCCGACGACCGGGGGGTTGTCGGGAGGAGTGGCGCCCCTGGCCATCCACTCGTGGTCGATCTGGGCGCGCGCTGCCATGGGCGCTCCTCCCCTTGTTCCAGTGGTCGCTGATCGGTCCTATGGGTGCAGGCTACCGGCCCCGGGCGCGGATCGGGGCAGGTGGGGGGCTGGCGTGCTCACACCGGGCACGGCTCGGGCAGGAATCGAGTCGAGGAGGTCGTCTGTGGCGCAGCCCGTGAGCGCGATCAACCCGTACCTGCCCCGATCCGCGCCCGGCCCAGCCGCCGGACGGGAGCGCCGCCGCAGGCCGGAGTCCCGGCCGCTGGCGGTGTGGGCGCCGGGCGCCGAGGTGCCCGAGGCCCCCGGCCTGCCGTGCGCCCCCGCGCCAGCCGGGGCGGGGGACGGGCACCTGGTAGTGGTCGGCGCACACGGCGGCGCCGGGGCCTCGACCCTGGCTGCGCTCCTGGGCGCCGTCGATGGAGGAGGGGCCTGGCCCCTCCTCGGCGGGGGGCGGGCCCGGGTCCTGATCGCGGCGCGCACCAGCGTGCGCGGCATCGAGGCCGCCCAGCGGGCGGCCATGCAGTGGGCCCGCGGCGACATCGACGCGGACCTGGTGGGCGTGGCGTGGATGGCCGACGCCCCCGGGCGCCTGCCCAGGGCGCTGCGGTCGAGGCTGTCGCTGGTGACGGGGGCCTTCCCTGAGAGCTTCCGGGTGCCCTGGGTGGGCGCCTGGCGGGCGGGCGGGCCGGGAACCGGCCCCGTGCCCAAGGCCGTAGCGCGCGCCCTGGCGCCGCTCACGGAGCACGAGAAGAACCGAACGGAGAACAACTGATGAGCATTCTCAACGCCACGGGCGGGTACCTCCTGGCCCGCGCCGGCGAGATCCAGGCTGGCTTGGCCCCGATGGACCCCGTTGTCAGCACTCCGCCGGGAGTCGGCGCGAAAGTCGACTTGATCCTGGGCTATTTGATGTGGATCGCCGGGTCGGTGGCAGTGGCCGCGTTCATCATCGGCGGGATCTCGATCATGTTCCTGGGCATGGGCCGGGGCGGTGACGGCCTTCAGCGGGCTGCCGAAATTCTGATCTACGTCTTCGTCGGCGCCGCGGTCGTGGGCGCCGCCAGCGCCCTGGCTAAGTTCTGATGGGATCGGACATGGAAGCAGTGGATGAGACCAGGAACACCGATGGACGCTGGGCCGGGACGCATACCAAGAGATTCGCCGGAGCGGCGGCCGTTCTGGCCCTAGCGGTCGCGGGAGGAACCTGGGTGGCCCTGACCGGATCGGGCGGTGATCCCAGTGGGACGGGCGCCACCCAGGAACCTCCCGCAACCAGTCAGGCGAACCAGGAGCCACTAGCTCCCGTCGGTGGGGAGGTGGCCGCGCCATCGGCGAGCGCCGGGGCGGAGTCGGTTTGTGGGTTGGTGCCGGGCGATCTGTCGGTGCCCACTGGCGCCTTGGGCGCGAGGACGACCACTGCGGGCAGGGGGTTGAAGGTCCCGTTCTTGGACGGGGTCGGGCCGGGCGCGACCTCCCCGCTGGGGGTGTCTTCGTGCTACGCGCACTCCCCCAGGGGGGCGGTGCTGAGCGCGGGCGGCTTCATGACCTGGTTCTCCTCCAAGCAGCAGCTGCTCGACATGGTTCACGACCGCATGGAGGCCGGCCCCGACAGGAACCGCCTGGCCGCCAAGATCTCCCAGACGTGGGGAGGCGAGATCGGCGCGCCCCTGCAGATCAGGGGCTACAAGGCGACTCTGCGCTCGCCCGACGAGGTCGTGGTCACCCTGGCCGTCGTCCAAGCGGGCGACTCCCGCCTGGTGTCCTGGCCGCTGACCATGGTCTGGTCCGAGGGCGACTGGAGGGTGCGGGTGCCCAACAACGAGGCCTGGGGCGAGGAAGCCATCACCTCCCTGGAGGCCGCAGGCATGAGCCCATGGCAGTGAGCGCGCCCCGGGCGGGGATCGGCGAGCGATGACAATGAGAGGGGACCGGGGATCATGTCGTGCCATTTCTGGGAGCTGACGTGCAAGGCTGGCGAAGCGGCGACAAAAGCAACGGAGAATGTGCTGGTCCACGCCGCCCAGGAGGTGCTCACCGCGATCGGCAAGACGCTGACGAGTGTGGGCACCATGTGGGTGAACGTGTCCACCCCGAACCTGAAGCCGGCCGGGTCGGCGTCGATGGGCGGCGGGCAGACGATCGTCGACTTCATCGGCCCGCGCCTGGTGTGGCTCCAGATCGCGATCTTCACCGGCTGCCTGATCACCATGGGGATCAAGATGATGTGGTCGCCAGACTTCAGCACGGTGCGCGAGCTCGTGGCCGGCTGGCTCAAGATGGTGATCATCTCGGGGGCCGGCGCGGTGTTCGTCAATCTGGCCGTCGAGGTGTGCGACGGGTACTCCAAGTGGATCGTCTCTGAGGCCGTCGGGTCCGAGGCCGATGCCGCCACGTTCGCCTCCAAGATCCTGGACGCCAGCACCGTGACGGCCGGCGGGACGGGGATCATGGTGATCCTGGTCGCCGGGCTGCTGGGCCTGCTGGCCAACCTGGTGCAGACCATGATGATCTACGGGCGCTCGGCGATGCTGGTGCTGCTGGTGGCCTTCCTGCCGGTGGTCGCCTCGGCCGCCATGACCAACTGGGGCAGGCAGTGGCTCAACAAGTTCGTCAGCTGGCTGATCGCCTTCCTGGCGTTCAAGCCGGTGGCCGCCACCATTTACGCCATCGCGATCCGCCTGGTGGCGGGCACCGGCAGTGATGACGAGTTCACCCAGTTCATCCTGGGCGTCATCATGATGATCCTGGCGGCCCTGGCCCTGCCGTCGCTGGTGGGCTTCCTGACCCCGGTGGCGGCCGGCGTGGGCGGTGGCGGCGGCGGTTCCGGGGCGGCCGGCGCCGCGGCCCTGGTGGCCAATGGGGCCGTGGCGACCAGGCAGATGGGCGCGTGGGCCCGCGGCGCTACCGGGCCCGCCGGGCGTAGCGGCGGGGCCGGTAGTGCTGGTGCCGATGGCGCGGTGGACTCCGCCCCGGTGGCCGGACGGCCCTCCCAGGCCCCGGCACCCACACCGCCGGCGGCCGGTTCCGGGGCGGCCGGTGGAGGAGCCGCAGCGGGTTCCGGGGCGGCCGGTGGAGGAGCCGCAGCGGGTTCCGGGGCGGCCGGTGGAGGAGCCGCAGCGGGTGCCGGCGCTGCAGCCGGGCCCGTGGGCGTGGCGGCCGTGGTGGGGGTCAAGGCCGCCTCCGCAGGCGTCAGGGGCGCTCAGGGCGTGGCTCACTCGACGACCGACCAGGGGGCGGCGGCCAATGGGGCCGTCGATGTCTCCGGGCAGGGGAGGCGGTGACCCATGAGTTCGACGAGCCAGCAGGAGCAGGTCGTGCGCTACTACTCGGGGTGGCGCGTCCCCAAGAGCTTCGGCATCGGGCGCCTGTCGACGGCCCAGACTGCCGCCGTGTTCGCCGTGGGCGCCGGCGCGGTCATCATCGAGATGGCCGCGGGCCTTGTGTGGGCATTCTTCATGGTGGCGCTGTGCGCCGCACTCGGCGCGGTGTCCCTGATCAGGGATCAGCACGGCACGAACTTCTACGACAGGAGGCGCGAGATGAGCGCGTTCAGGAGGGCGCGCCGCAGGGGCGCCAACGTCTACCGATCCGGCCCACTGGGGGTCGACGGGCGCCTGGGGCGGGCCTTCCGCCTGCCCGGCATCCTCGCCTCGGCCGGGCTGACCGAGCACACCGACGCCCTGGAGCGGCCCTTCGCCCTGGTCAGTCACCAGGACGGGCGCGTGACCCTGGTGATGGAGGTCTCCCCCTATGGGCGCAACCAGACCCACCAGGAGCACATCAACTCCCTGGTGGGCCTGTGGGGTGCCTGGCTTGCCGGCCTGTCACGCCAGTTGGGGGTGACCGACGCCTCCGTGACGGTGGAGACCAGTCCGGACACCGGGCGGCGCTTGCGGCGCGAGATGGCCGACGACGTCAGCGCCGACTCCACGCCCCTGGCCGAGCGGATCGTGATGGACGTGGTGGACTCCACGCGCGAGTCCGCCGTGCAGGTGCGCACCTGGGTGACCGTCTCATTCGACACCAGGCAGATCTCCCAGGCCTCCACCCGCCGGGCCCGCCACGCCCAGGCGGTGCGCGAGCTGGCGTCCAAGGCCCCGGCGATCACCCAGACCCTGGCGGCCCACGGCGGTGGCGCGGTCCACCTGGCGCGCGCCGAGGAGGTCATCCGTCTGGCGCGCGTGGCCTACGACCCGCGCAGCGAGATCCTCTTCGAGGAAGCGGCCGCCCAGGGCCTGGCGGTGGACCTGGGCTGGCACGAGGCCGGGCCGGTGTCCCATGAGGCCGTCAGAGACGCCTACCACCATGACTCCGCGACCTCGAAGGTCTGGCTGATGAGCCAGGCCCCGGCCGGGCGGGTGCGCGACACTGTCCTGGAGCGGATCCTGGAGCCGAGCCCGGACGTCGAGCGCAAGCGTTTCACGATGCTGTACCGCCCCATGCCGGCGTCCAAGGCCCCGGGGGTGGTTGAGCGCGACGCCGACCAAGCCGATAACCGTCTGGCGACATCCAAGCGGCCCTCGGCGCGCCTGAGGAGGGAGGCTTCCCAGGCGCAGAAGGCCACCGAGGAGGAAGCCTCCGGCGCTGCGCTGGTCGATTTCGGGGCGGTGCTGACGGTGACGTCCACCCAGGCCGACTCCGCGCGGGCCCTGGAGTCCACCGCCGCGATCGTGGAGTCCATGGCGGCCTCCTCCCACCTGCTGGTCCGACCCGCCTACGGCGCCCAGGAGTCCGCCTTCGCCCTGGGCCTGCCCCTGGGGGTCTCCCCGAGCCGTCAGAGCCTGGTGGGCAGGTGGGCGCGATGAGCCTGGCATCGGCCCTGGTCGAGAGAGCCTGCGGGCGCCAGCGCGCCGCCGGGCGCGAGTCTGTCTACACCGGTCGGGGCTCGGGGCAGGGCCCGGGTGTGCCGCCCGTGCGCCTGTGGAGGGGGACGACCCAGCAGGTGTGCGGCCTGTGGCCGTTGAGCCAGTCGGCCGAGGCCCCGATGATCGGCGCCCCGCTGGGCGCGATGATCGGAGGGTCGGGCATGGTGTGCGGGGACCACATCACGTGGTTCAAGCAGGGGCTGATCACCTCCCCGTCGGCGCTGGTGCTGGGCCTGAACGGCTACGGCAAGTCCTCCCTGGTGCGCCGGGTGATGACGTACCACGCCTACTCGGGGACCCACACGATGGTGCTGGGGGACATCAAGCCCGACTACGTCGACCTCGTCCGGGCCCTGGGCGGGCAGGTCATCGAGATCGGCCGCGACGGGGAGGGCATCAACCCCCTGGACGCCGGCAACGTCGGGGACGCTGCTGCGCGCCTGCGGGCCGCCGGCTTGGACCAGGCCGCCGCCGATGTCCTGTACCAGGCCCACGAGCGGCGCAAGACCATGCTCTTCTCCCTGATCCAGATCAGCCGCGGCTCCGCGCCGACCAACCTTGAGGAGCTCGTCGTCGACGAGGCCCTGAGAGTCATGGACATCGACTCCTCCCGGGGCCAGGCCACCCTGGGCGACCTGCTGGGCATCATTCGCAACGCCCCGGCCTCGGTGATGGAGGTCGCCATGGCCCGCGGCTCGCGGAGCCGCTACCAGGAGCGCACAGAAGACCTGGAAATCGCCCTGATGGCCCTGCTGCGCGGCCGCATGGGCTCGATCTTTTCGGCGCCAACCACCACCCCTATGCGCATCGACCGCTCGGTGGTGTTCGACGTCTCCGCCCTGGAGCAGGCCAACAAGGACCTCCAGGCCGCCGTGCTGCTGTCGACCTGGAGCTACGGGTTCGCCACCATCGCGCTGTCGCAGTCCCTGGCCGACGCCGGGCTGCTGGCACGGCGCAGCTACAACTTGGTCATGGACGAGCTGTGGCGCATCTTGGGCACCTCCTCGGGGATGGTCGACAGGATCAACTCCCTGACCCGCCTTAACCGCACCGTGGGGTGCGGCCAGATGATGATCACCCACTCCCTAACCGACTTCACCGCTCTGGCCTCCGAGCGGGACCGCGCCCAGGCCAGGACCTTCGCCGAGAAGGCGAACATGCTCTACCTGGGGGCGATCTCCGACCGTGAGATCGATGCCCTGCGCGGGGTGAAGGCCTTCAATGACGAGGAGATTGCCACCTTGATGTCGTGGAACGCCTCGGCCGCGTGGGACCGGTGGGCCAAGGCCCCTGGGCCCCTGCCGGGCCTGGGCAAGATGATGCTCAAGACCTCCGGGGCTCCGGGACTGGCTTTCCAGGTGCGCTTCGCCCCCGATGAGGAGGTCCTGTCCGACACCTCCAGGCGGTGGGGCGTCAACCGGGGGAGGGTGCGGTGATCAGGCTCGTACGCGCCATCAGTGATCGCACCGCCTCCTGGGACGGCCAGGCCCGGGCCATGGCGTGGGCCCTGTTGGCGGGGTTGCCCGCCTGGGTGTGTCTGCAACTGGGTGAGCGCGCCCGCGCATGGGCCGCGGGGCAGAGCCCTTCCCTGCCCGCCAATCCGATCACGATGGTCATCGCCTTGTTGACTGGCCGGGCCGGCGAGGCGGGGCTGTGGGCCTGGGCCGGCGCGATCGCCGCGGCGGGGGCGCTGGTGGGCGCGGTGATGGGCCGGCGCGCCGGGGGCCGCCCCGGGCGGGGCGCGCGCGGCGACC
>NZ_VWPG01000014.1:0-42504 GCF_009829695.1 Actinomyces sp. zg296 | reverse complement strand
TGATAGACGTCCCGGTGGTCATAGCGGGGGTGCCACGCCCGGCTCCCTTTCCGAACCCGGAAGCTAAGACCCCCAGCGCCGATGGTACTGTCCCTGCCAGGGGGCGGGAGAGTAGGACACCGCCGGGTACTTTCGTGATGGTGGTGGGCCCTGTTCTGGGTTGCTCCACGCGTCCCAAAGGCCCCGTATCGTTCAGCGATGCGGCAGGTCTTGAAGGGGGTGTGTTGAACGCTAGAACAGGACCCACCACCCTTTTTTGTTACCTGGCGTCCCCCCGTGTCCCCCGTGTCTCCCGGGCCTGCGTCTGCGCGCCCGGGGGCGGGCGAGGACCCCTTTTAGGGGGGGGCGGGGGTCCCGGCGGTGGGGGGGGCTGGGGCCCCCCTTTTTTTTGTTGCCCCGCTTTGCTTCCTCGCGTCTGGCAAGAGGGTCCAGGTAGTGGTCGGTACCCCGCCCACCACCCGGGGGTTCCAGGCGAGAGCCTGGGCCCAGGGGATACCGCCTCACCCCCGGGGATACCGCCTGGCCCCGGGGATACCGTCTCGGCCCGGCGTTGCGGTCTCGGCCTCCAGATACCGTCTCGGCCCGGCGTTGCGCCCTCATTCTCGCAGTTTGAGGCCGTATCTGCGGAGGTGAGACGGTATCTATGGGGTGGGGCGGTTTGTGTGGGGTGGGGCGGTATCCCGGGGGTGGGGCGGTTTGTGTGGGGTGGGGCGGTATCCCGGGGGGCGGTACCCCGGGGTCGGGCCTGGCTCGTGCTAGCCCGCGCGCCCGCGCCCTTCGCGGACCCACGCGCGCCCGCATGCCCCCGCCCCGCAGCAGCCAACGACGCTGCCGCACGATCCCGCCCACATCCGGCGGGCGAGATGGCTCAGGTGACGGGGCTCGTCGGCCTGTCGAAACGCGCGGCCGACTGATTCAGATCCAGCTCCGGAACCAGATGTGCCAGTACCAGTAGTCGTAGCTGATCCTCTGGCCTGTCCACAGGGGCCACCACAGCACGGCGAAGATGATTGAGAGCGAGACGACCACGCCCATCGCCGCCAGCCCCTCATACCTCAGGCGCCACCCGGAGACGCCGATCCACGTGGGTGTGAGGAAGCGCGGGTTGATGATCCCGTGCCACCTTCCGAAGCCCAGGAAGCGCGCCACGATCCCCCGGGGCGCCGGCAGGCCCGGTCCCGTCTCCCCCGCGATGACGGCGCGCTCCTCGGCCCTAGCGGCTGCCGAGCCCGGCACTGGCGGGATCATCCCGGACAGCGATCCCAGCGCGAGAGCGAGCGCCATGACGACGCACGGCACGAAGGCCACCGTGTAGAAGGAGAAGATCGTGCGGTCCGGGTACTGGAACCACGGCACGTAGAGGCCCACATAGCCGATCAGCGGCACCCACATCCTCCAGTCGCGGCGCGCCACTGCCACCGTGACGATGACGGCGAGCGCCCCAATGCCGAACCACCACACCGGGATGTTTCCGATCGCGGAGATCGCTTCCACGCAATGGCTGGAGCCGCAGGAGCCGCCCAGGTCCTCCTTGGGAGGGTAGTAGAAGAGCGTCGGGCGTAGCTGCGCCAGCCAGGAGATCGGCTTCGACATGTACGGGTGACTGCTGTCCAGGCCCACGTGGAAGCGGTACATCTGGATGTGGTAGTCGAGAAGGCTGTTGAGGGAGTCAGGCATCCACGCCCGGGGCAGTGTCTGGCCGGTCGCGCGCCGCTGCGCGGCCCAGCCGTGGTTGAAGGCATGAGGATGGGCGAACCAGGAGAACCAGCCGAGCACGTACACGATGATCGCCGTGGGCACCAGGTAGAGGAAGTCCTGCAGGCTCCTGCCGAGGAAGCCCACCACTCGCCAAGAGCGAGCCCTGACCGCTCGCAGCGCGCAGACGTCCCACACCACGACCAGGATCCCCACCGCGGCGAGGAGGTAGAGGCCCGACCACTTGATCGAGCAGGTCAGGCCCAGGCTGATCGCCGTCGCCAGGAGCCACGGCCGCCACAGGAGCAGGGGAGGGACACTGCCCGCGGGCTGACCAGCGAGGCCGCGTGCCAAGCGCTCGCGCGTCCACTGGCGGTCGCGCACGAGGCAGTACAGGGCGCAGGTGGCGAACAGGCCGATGAAGTTGTCAAGGAGGGCGATCCGGGACTCGGTGATGCCGATCCCGTCGATGGCCAGGAAAAAGCCCGCCAGGCCGGCCAGGAGCGGGGAGGGGACGAGCCGCATCATGATCCGCGTGACGAGGAGGACGGTGAGCACGCCCGCCAGTGCCGGCATGAACCGCCAGCCGAAGGAATTGACGCCGAAGATCTCCATACCTGAGCCGATGAGCCACTTCCCGAGCTGGGGGTGGACGACATAGGAGGGCTTCGTGGTCAGGGCTTGGGCGACGTCGCCCGTGGCGAAGAGGGCGTCGGCCCCCTCCTTCCACTCGGCCTCATAGCCGACGTGCCAGAGCGCGTAGCCCTCCTTGACGTAGTAGATCTCGTCGAACATGAGGCCCCGCGGGTGGGACAGCCCCACGAAGCGCGTGACCGCCGCCAACAGGGTGACGATCGCGGTGACGATCCAGCCATTGACGCGCAGGGAGGCGGTGAGCGCCCAGGAGGTGGGGCGCAGCCCGAGGCGCTCCCGTAGATCGTCCTCCGAGCGGCCTTCCGTCAGGGGGGCAGCCGCGGGCGCTGGCCGCTCGCCAGCCGTCCAGCGCTCCAACTCCTCGCGAGGAGAGGCGGTCTCGGCGTCAGGAGCGCTCATGAAGGGGGGCTCGTCGACGGCGCCCGGCTGGCCTGCGACCTCAGGGACGTCGGGATGGTCATGCCTGTTATCAGTCACCCGGCGAGTCTAAAGGGGAGCGCCATACTGGGCCCATGAGCGACGTCACCGCGCCCCCGGGCGCCCACGAGACCGAGAACGAGGCCCATCCGCGCGATGCCGCCGGCAGTGTCGGTGAGGCGGGCGCGCCCGGGCCCGCCACGCCGGGGGCCGATGTCCCACGGCCAGGCGAGATCCTCCTGGCCGCCACGCCCATCGGGAACGCCGGTGACGCCTCGGCCCGGCTGCGCCTGGCCCTGGAGAAGGCGGACATCGTCGCGGCTGAGGACACCCGGCGGGTCAAGGCTCTCGCCCAGCGGCTCGGCTTGCGCATCGGCGGCAGGACCGTGGCGTACCACGAGCACAATGAGGCCCAGCGGACCGGCGAGCTCATCGAGGCCGCCCAGTCCGGGCAGAGCGTCGTCATGGTCTCCGACGCCGGAATGCCGTCCGTCTCCGACCCCGGCTACCGGCTCGTCGTGGCCGCCGCCGAGGCGGGCGTGCCCGTAAGCGCTGCCCCCGGGCCCTCAGCCGTCCTCACCGCACTGGCTGTCTCGGGCCTGGCCTCCGATCGCTTCTGCTTCGAGGGCTTCCTGCCCCGCAAGCAGGGGGAGCGGGGCCGGGCCCTGGCCGAGCTCGCCGATGAGCGGCGCACCATGGTCCTCTTCGAGTCGCCGCGCCGTGTCCACGCGACTCTTAAGGCGATGGTCGAGGCCTTCGGCCCCGAGCGGCCCGCCGCGTTGTGCCGCGAGCTCACCAAAACCCATGAGGAGGTGCGCCGGGCCACGCTCGCCGAGCTCGCCGCCTCCACGGCCGGTGAGGTGCTCGGGGAGATCGTGCTCGTCGTCGCCGGGGCCCCGCAGCGCTCAGCCGATCCCGAGCAGGCCGCCGCGGCGGCGCTAGCACTGGCCGACGGCGGCATGCGCCTGAAGGAGGCCGCCGCCCAGGTGGCGCGCGGCCGTGGGCTGCGGCCCAACGCCGTCTACGAGCGCGCCCTGGCGCTCCGCCATTGACGGACCCCGCCCCCAGCCTGTGACGCGGCCGGTTGACGGCCGTCGGGGGTGCCCCGGCGCCCCCGACTCCCCGGAGTGCGCCCGCGACCACCATACGGCGCCTCGCGCGCGAGCGGATAGGCTTGTCCCATGAGCCACATCCTGTCCGCCGTCGCCTGGCCCTACGCCAACGGCCCCCGCCACATCGGCCACGTCGCCGGTTTCGGTGTCCCCTCCGACGTCTTCTCCCGCTACATGCGCATGGCGGGGCACGACGTCCTCATGGTCTCGGGCACTGATGAGCACGGCACCCCGATCCTCGTGGCCGCGGATGCCGAGGGCGTGAGCGCCCGCGAGCTCGCCGACCGCAACAACCGGCTCATCGTCGAGGACCTCGTCGCCCTCGGCCTGTCCTACGACCTCTTCACCCGCACGACGGCGGGCAACCACTACCGGGTGGTCCAAGAGATGTTCCGCACCGTGCGGGACAACGGCTACATGGTCGAGCGGGTCACCCGCTCCGCCATCTCGCCGTCGACCGGCCGCACCCTGCCCGACCGCTACATCGAGGGCACCTGCCCGATCTGCGGCGCCGACGGCGCCCGCGGCGACCAGTGCGACGCCTGTGGCAACCAGCTCGACCCCACCGACCTGATCAAACCGCACTCGCGGATCAACGGCGAGACCCCCGAGTTCATCGACTCCACCCACTACTTCCTCGACCTGCCCGCCCTGGCCGACGCCCTGGGCGACTGGCTCGACGAGCGCGAGGCCTCGGGCACGTGGCGCCCCAACGTCATCCGCTTCTCCAAGAACATCCTGGCCGAGATCCGCCCCCGCGCCATGACGCGCGACATCGACTGGGGCATCCCCGTCCCCGGCTGGGAGGACCAGCCCTCCAAGCGCCTCTACGTCTGGTTCGACGCCGTCATCGGCTACCTGTCCGCCTCCATCGAGTGGGCGCGCCGCACCGGCGACGCCGAGGCCTGGAAGCAGTGGTGGGCCGACCCCGATGCCCTGTCCTACTACTTCATGGGCAAGGACAACATCGTCTTCCACTCCCAGATCTGGCCCGCCGAGCTGCTCGGCTACAACGGCCAGGGCAGCCGCGCGGGCCTGCCCGGCGTCGGTTCCAGAGAGCTCGGCGCGCTCAACCTCCCCACCGAGGTGGTCTCCAGCGAGTTCCTCACCATGGAGGGAAAGAAGTTCTCCTCCTCCCACGGCATCGTCATCTACGTGCGCGACTTCCTGGAGCGCTACCAGGCCGACGCCCTTCGCTACTTCATCTGCGCCGCGGGCCCTGAGACCGCCGACGCCGACTTCACCTGGGCAGAGTTCGTGCGCCGCACCAACTCCGAGCTCGTCGCCGGCTGGGGCAACCTCGTCAACCGCACCGCCACCATGATCCACAAGCGCTTCGGCGCCATCCCCGCCCCCGGTGAGCGGGCCGAGGAAGACGCCGCGCTCCTGGACGCCATCGAGGCCGGGTTCGACGCCGTCGGCGGCCTCATCCGCGCCCACCGGCAGAAGGCCGCCCTCGCCGAGGCGATGCGCCTGGTGGGGGAGGCCAACAAGTACATCGCCGACACCCAGCCCTTCAAACTCAAGGGCGAGGATGAGGCCACCCAGGCGCGGCTCGCGACCATCCTGCACACCCTCGCCCAGGCGGTCGCCGATCTCAACCTCATGCTCTCGCCCTTCCTGCCCCACGCGGCCAACGACATCGACCGCGTCCTGGGCGGCAGCGGCCGGATCGCCCCCATGCCGCGCATCGAGGAGGTGGCCGAGCTCGATCCCGAGGTGCTGCCCGCCGACTTCGATGGGCGCGCCGGCTACCCCATCATCACCGGTGACTACACCGGCGCCCCGACCTGGGGACGGCACGAGATCGTCGTCGGCGCCCCGATCGCCAAGCCCGCCCCCGTGTTCACCAAGCTCGACGAGTCCATCGTCGAGGAGGAGCTGGCCCGCTACGCCGACTCCGCCCCCGACGACGTCACCGGGGCATGAGCCGCTCCCGCCGCGCCCCCGGGGAGCGGTCCTGGCCGCCCGCCGACGCCGTCGCGCCCCTGGCGGCGCCCGTCACCGACAACCACGCGCACCTGCCTGTGCCCGGGCTGCCACCCAGCGGCCCCGGGGCCGACGCGCCGCTGAGCGCGGCCGAGCTCGTCGAGCGGGCTGCCGCGCGCGGCATCACCCGCATCATCACCTCCGCCTGCGAGGCCCCCGCGTGGGAGGGGAGCATCGGCCTCGCCCGCGCCCTGCCCGGGGTGCGCGCGGCGCTGGCCATCCACCCCAACGAGGCCGTGCTGCACGCCGGGGTGCGCGAGATCGGGCCCGACGGCCTGGAGTCGCGCGCGGAGGAGCACCACGCCGAGCCCCTCGACGAGGCCATGAGCCGACTCGAGGCGCTCATCCGAGCGGCGGGGGCCGCCGTCGTCGCCGTGGGGGAGACCGGCATGGACCTCTTCCGCACCGGCGAGCGCGGGGCCGCCGTCCAGCGCGAGGCCTTCCGCGCCCACATCGCCCTGGCCAAGGAGCTCGACCTGCCCCTGCAGATCCACGACCGCGACGCCCACGAGGACTGCGTCGAGGTCCTCCTGGCCGACGGCGCCCCCGAGCGCACGGTGCTCCACTGCTTCAGCGGCGGGGCGCCGCTCGCCCAGGCCTGCGCGGAGAACCACTGGTACGCCTCCATCGCCGGCCCCCTCACCTACCCCTCCAATGGCGCGCTGCGCGACGCCGTCGCCATCGTGCCCGACGATCTCCTGCTCGTGGAGACCGACGCCCCCTACCTGCCGCCCAAGCCCTGGCGCGGACGACCCAACGCCAGCTACCTCATGGGCGACACCGTCCGCTTCCTCGCCGAGCAGCGGGGCTTGGACGAGCGCGTCATGTGCGAGCGCCTAGAGGCCACCACCACCGAGGTCTATGGGCACTGGCCCGGCGCGCCGGCCCCGCGCTGAGGGGCGGCCGCGGGCCTGTCAAGGCGCATGCGCCCAAGGGACGGCGCCCCCTTCGAGCGATCAGGTCGCGGCGAGGGGGATGTGATGGGGAGCATTGCCCACGAGACGGGGTGTCGGTTAGCGTGAAGCCCATCCCCGAGTGATAGGAAGTCAATACCGTGGGTCGTCACTCCGACAGTAGTTCCCTGAATACTACGCTCACCGAACTCGGAGCTCTCGCCGCCCGGTCCCTGACCGCGGACCGCAAGGCAGGCCACGGCCGCAGGCGGGCCGAGGGCCCGGCGCGCACCTCGGTGGGCCCCGTCGTGGCCCGTGCCGGTGGCGTGGCCACCGCGCTGTCCATCGCCGTGTCCGGGAGCGCCTGGGCCGCCGTCAACGCCCACGAGGACGCGGCCGATGAATCCGCCTCCCCCGCTCTGGCCGCCCTCGGATCGACCGTCGACGGCGACGCCACCACCCAGGGCCACGCCGTCCGCGCGTCCTCCGGCGACGCTGGCGGCGGCATCGCCACGACGGGCGCGGAGACCTTCTCCACCCTCACCGAGGATGTGGCCGACCCGCACGCCTCCTCGGAGAAGGAGAGCTCATCCCTGGCCGCCGGTGACAAGAAGGTCGAGACCGCCGGCGTCGACGGCGTCACCCGTGTCACCTACCGGGTCGTCAGCGTCGATGGCCAGGAGGTCTCCCGCGAGGTCCTCTCCAGCGTCGCCGTGACCAAGCGCGTTGACGAGGTCGTCGTCGTCGGCAAGGGCACCCCCCAGGACGTCGCCATCGCCCAGGCGGGCGACGGCAAGACCAAGGCCTCCGCCCAGGCGATCGGCAAAGCCCTGCTGTCCTCCTACGGCTGGGGCGAGGACCAGTTCTCCTGTTTGGACCGCCTGTGGACCCGCGAGTCCCAGTGGGACTACCAGGCCGTCAACCCCTCCTCCGGGGCCTACGGGATCCCGCAGTCCCTGCCCGGCGAGAAGATGGGCTCGGTGTCCAGCGACTGGGCCTCCAACCCCGCCACCCAGATCAAGTGGGGGCTGGGCTACATCCAGGGCCGCTACGGCAGCCCCTGTGCCGCCTGGGCCCACTCCGAGGCCACCAACTGGTACTGAGCCGCTCCGGCCGGGACACGACTGAGGTGCCCTGGCCGCTTGGGCCGGGCGGCCCGCTGCGGGCCCGCCCGGCCCGCTGAGGGCGGCGGGGCGCGAGATCGCGATTGAGCGCGGCTCGCCGTGAGTTTCCTCGCCCGAAACGCCTCTGACCGGCTGCGCCGCGATCGCGTGCTCGCGCATGTGACTGGCCTCAATGGAAACGACCGACGGGCGTCCGTTAGCGTGAGGGCAGTCAAGCCCATGGAAGGAGGAGTCACGTGACTCCCGCCCCCCGCAAGCACATCCTCGTCCGCTCCGGCGCCCTCGCCGCGGCCGTCGCCGCGGGCGTCTCCGGTGGCGCCTACGCCGCCGTCGATTCTGCCGGCAACGGGTCCCTGCCGCTACCCTCCCTGACCGGCGGCGACATCGCGCAGGCCGCTGAGGCCCCCACCGCCAAGCCGGACTTGACCCCCGCGATCGGAGGCGAGGTCCCCGAGGCGCAGAGCGCCGCCGCCAGCGCGGAGAACGTCGTCGTCGAGGACGTCACCGAGTCGCACGGTTCCACCGAGGAGGAGACCGACCAGCTCCCCAAGGGGGAGAAGAAGGTCAAGACCGCCGGCGTCGACGGTGTCACCCGCACCGTCTCGCGGGTCACCGCCGCCGCCGACGGCACGGAACTCTCCCGCGAGGTCGTCTCCACCATCGTCGTGACCGCCAAGGTCGATGAGGTCGTCCTCGTGGGCACCAAGGAGAAGGCCGGCCAGGACTCCCCGGCGGACGGTGCCGGGAGCGGTCAGGCCGGTAGGGGCGGCGCGCCGACGGCGCCCCCGGCCGCCTCCGGTACCGACGCGGCCAGCGCGCAGGCGATCGCTCGCTCCATGATGGGCGCCTACGGCTGGGGGGACAGCGAGTTCTCCTGCCTGGTGAGCCTGTGGAACCGGGAGTCCGGCTGGAACTACCAGGCCCGGAACGCCTCCTCGGGCGCCTATGGGATCCCGCAGGCCCTGCCCGGGGGCAAGATGGCCTCGGCCGGCTCGGACTGGCAGACCAACCCCGCCACCCAGATCAAGTGGGGCCTGGGCTACATCCAGGGCCGCTACGGCAGCCCCTGCGCCGCCTGGTCCCACTCCGAGAGCACCGGCTGGTACTGATCCCCCTCCCTCCCCTCGCCGAGACCGGTCGAAAATAAGAGCGAGACCGGTCGAAAATAAGAGCGAGACCGGTTCCCTCTTCT
This sequence comes from Actinomyces sp. zg296, assembly GCF_009829695.1. NCBI lineage: Bacteria > Bacillati > Actinomycetota > Actinomycetes > Actinomycetales > Actinomycetaceae > Actinomyces > Actinomyces sp. zg296. The sequence goes on along the minus strand of NZ_VWPG01000014.1, from coordinate 33,428 downwards.
CAGGCGGCGCCGTCGGCTCGTCATGAGCCGGTCTGTGGTTCCCCGGCTCCTCCGGCGAGATGGCGCTTGGGGGTGACCGGCTCAATGGCGCGGGGCGCGGCTCCTCGGGTAGCGTGGACACTCCGTCCCACCCCGAGGAGCGAATCCCATGACTCCGCGAACCCCTGGCAGTCGGGCCCACGCCCTGAGAGCCGGCGCCATCGCCGTCGCCGTCGGCCTGCTCGTCCCCGGCGGCGCCTATGCCGCTGTGGCCACCACGAGCGCCTCCACGCAGAACCCCGACCAGGCCAGCGCCGTCAAGGACGACGCCGGCATCGCCTCGCTCGGCAGTTCTCATGAGGCCGCCAGCACCTCCCCGATCTCGACCGAGGAATCGCTCGTCGTCGAGGACACCACTGAGGCGCACGGTTCCACCGAGGAGGAGACCGACCAGCTCCCCAAGGGGGAGAAGAAGGTCAAGACCACTGGCGTCGACGGCGTCGCTCGCGTCACCTACCGCGTGATCAGCGCCGACGGCGTGGAGGTGTCCCGCGAGGCCGTGTCGTCCGTGGTCATGACCGCGAAGGTCGATGAGGTCGTCCTCGTGGGCGCCAAGGATGCCGCGGCCACTCCGACGGCGTCGAGCGGCGCCGACTCCTCCTCGGGATCGTCGCGGAGCGCGGCCGCGCCCGCCGATGACGGCAGTCTTGACGATGACTTCCGACGGCTCGCCCAATGCGAGTCCGGTGGCAACCCGCGTGCCGTCAATCCCGCCGGGTACTACGGGCTCTACCAATTCTCCCTGGAGACGTGGGCCTCTGTGGGCGGCACCGGCAACCCCATTGACGCCAGTCCCGAGGAGCAGACCATGCGCGCCAAGATCCTCCAGCGGCGCTCCGGCTGGAGCCAGTGGGGCTGCGGGCACTGATGCGCCGAGGCGCGCGCGGGGGCGCGCGGAGCGCTTGTGCCGCGTGCTCGGGGGTCCGGTGGTGCCGCCCATGGCGCACTGGACCGGTCTCGTTCCTGATTTCGACCGGTCTCGTTCATGATTTCGACCGGTCTCGCCGCTATTTTCGACCGGTCTCGGCGAGGGGGTGGGGCGGGGCGCCGGTAGGCTTGGGCCCATGCCCGATACGACACCCCAGGCTGGCGCCGGACTGCTCGGCCCCGCCGAGATCCGGGGACTGGCCGCCGACCTCGGCATTCGCCCCACCAAGACCCTCGGGCAGAACTTCGTCCACGACGCGGGGACCGTGCGCCGCATCGTGCGCTCCGCGGGCGTCGAGCCGGGCGAGTGCGTCCTCGAGATCGGCCCGGGCCTGGGCTCCCTGACCCTGGCGCTTCTGGAGGCCGGGGCTCGCGTCGTCGCCGTCGAGATCGACCCCCCGCTCGCCCGCGCCCTGCCGGCGACCGTCGCCGATCGGATGCCCAGCGCCGCCGAGCGCCTGAGCGTCATCAACGCCGATGCCCTGTCCATCACCGGCCTCGAATCGCTGGGGCTCGCCCAGCCCGACGACGGCGCGGCGCCAGATCCCGCGGCGCCTGCCCCCGCCGCCCCCACCCGGCTCGTGGCCAACCTGCCCTACAACGTCGCCGTCCCCGTGCTCCTCACCGTGCTCGCCGCTCTGCCGTCGATCCGCTCAGCCACCGTCATGGTCCAGGCCGAGGTCGCCGACCGGCTCGCCGCCGCCCCCGGCAGCCGCACCTACGGCGTCCCCTCGGCCAAGACCGCCTGGTACGCCGCCGCCCGCCGCACCATCACCATCGGGCGCACCGTCTTCTGGCCCGTCCCCGGGGTCGACTCCGCGCTCGTCGAGCTCACCCGCCGCGAGCCCCCCGCCACGGCCGCCAGCCGGGAGGAGGTCTTCGCTGTCGTCGACGCCGCCTTCGCCCAGCGCCGCAAGACCCTCCGACAGGCCCTCGCCACGCTGGCCGGGAGCCCCGGTGTCGCCGAGGCCGCCTGCCGACGCGCCGGCATCGACCCCGCGCTGCGCGGCGAGCGCCTCGACATCACCGCCTTCGCCGCCCTCGCCGAGGCCCTCGCCGCCCCTGAGGTGCTGGCCGCCCCTCAGGCCCCCACCAGCAGCACCGCCATCGAGGAGAAGCGATGAACCACCTGCGCGCCGTCCCCGACCCGGACGCCACCGGCCCCCGCGCGGGTTCCGCGACCTCCGTGCGCGTCGAGGCCCCCGGCAAGGTCAACCTGTTCCTATCGGTCGGCGCCCCCCGCCCCGACGGCTACCACCCCCTGACCACCGTCTTCCAGGCCGTGCGCCTCATCGAGACCGTCACCGCGCGCCGCCAGGCCCTCGACGCGCGCGGCCGCATCACCCTCACCCTCGCAGATCCCGACGACGCCGTCCCCACCGACGAGCGCAACCTCGTCGTGCGCGCCGCCCGCCTCCTCGCCGAGGCCACCGGCGTGACCGAGGGCGTCGACCTCGTCCTGCGCAAGCGAGTGCCCGTGGCCGGGGGCATGGCCGGGGGCAGCGCCGACGCCGCCGCGACGCTGCTCGCCTGCAACCACCTGTGGGGCACCGGCCTGGGACTGGGCGACCTCCTCGACCTGGCGGCCCGGCTCGGCGCCGACGTCCCGTTCCCCCTCATGGGCGCCACGGCGCTCGGCCACGGCGTCGGCGATCGACTCACCCCACTCATGGGGCGCGGCACCTACCAGTGGGTGTTCGCCCTGTCCCGCGAGGGCCTGTCCACCCCGGCCGTCTTCGCCCGCTTCGACGAACTCAGCGCCACCAGGGCCGCAGGCGCCGGGGCGCCGGCCGCCCCCGCTGAGGTCCCCGAGGCCCTCACGGCCGCCCTGCGCGCCGGCGACGCCGAGGCCCTCGCCGACTGCCTGGCCAACGATCTTCAGGAGGCTGCCCTCGATCTGCGCCCCGAGCTCGGAGAGGTCATCGAGACCGCCGAGCGGGCCGGGGCCCTGCGCGCCATCGTCTCCGGCTCCGGGCCCACCATCGCCGCGCTCGCCCCCGACTCGGCCACCGCCCAGCGCGTCGCCCGGGCCCTTTCCGCCTCGGGCCAGTGCGCCGACGTCGTGCGCGCCGATGCCCCCGTCGCCGGCGCCCGGGTGGTGGGCTGATGGCGCACCTGCTGGGCATTGAGGACCTGCGCATCATCGTCGGGTCGCGAGCCCTCCTCGACGGCGTCCGCCTCGGCATCGAGGATGGCACCCGCGTGGGCGTCCTGGGCCCCAACGGCGCCGGCAAGTCCACCCTCCTCGCGGCCCTGGCCGGCAAGCGGGAGCCCGACGGCGGCCGCATCACGCGCGCCGGGGACCTCAGCATCGCGCTGCTGACCCAGTCCGACGACTTCACCCCGGGTACCACCGTCACCCGTGCCGTCCACGGTGACGCCCCCGAGCACGAATGGGCCTCCGATCCCGCCATCCGCGACATCCACGCGGGCCTGCTCGCCGACGTCAGCCCCTCCGCCGACGTCACCACCCTGTCCGGCGGGCAGCGGCGCCGCGTCGCCCTGGCCGCCGTCTTGACCGCCGACGCCCGGATCGTGCTCCTCGACGAGCCCACCAACCACCTCGACGTCGAAGGCGTCGACTGGCTCGCCCGGCATCTCAATGCCCGCTTCTCCGGGCGGCGCGCCGGGGCCGGGGCGCTCGTCGTCGTCACTCACGACCGCTGGTTCCTCGACGCCATCTGCACCAACGTGTGGGAGGTCGTCCCCGGCGTCGACCCCGGCGGCGACCGCCCCCAGGTGCCCGGGCGCATCGAGACCTACGACGGCGGCTACGCGGCCTACGTCCTGGCTCGCGCTGAGCGCGCCCGCCAGGCCGCCGTCGCCGCCGCCAAGCGCGACAACCTCCTGCGCAAGGAGCTCGCCTGGCTGCGGCGGGGCGCTCCGGCTCGCACCTCCAAGCCCCGCTTCCGCATCGAGGCCGCCGAGGCGCTCATCGCCGATGTGCCCCCGCCGCGCGACACCGTCCAGCTCGCCGCCATGGCCACCGCCCGCCTGGGCAAGAAGGTTATCGACCTGGAGGACGTGAGCCTGAGCTACCCGGGGAGGGGCGGTGGGGCTGCGCCGGGCGAGGGCCCGGCCGACGGCGCCGCCCCCGCGGAGGTCCTGCGCCATGTCACCTGGCGCCTGGCCCCCGGCGAGCGCGTCGGCATTGTCGGCGTCAATGGCGCGGGCAAGACCACCCTCCTCAGGCTCCTCGAGGGCGTCCTCGAGCCCACCTCCGGGCGGGTAGTCCGCGGCACAACGGTCGCCGTCGCGACCCTGTCCCAGTCCACTCACGAGCTCGATGCCCTGGCTGACCTGCGCGTCGTCGAGGCCGTCGCCCAGGTGGGGGAGCGCGTCATGGTCGGCGGCAAGGAGCTCACCGCCACCCAACTCGTCGAGCGGCTCGGCTTCACCCGCCAGCGCGCCTGGACGCGCGTCGGCGAGATATCCGGAGGGGAGCGGCGCCGCCTCCAACTGCTGCGCCTGCTCATGACCGAGCCCAATGTCCTCCTCCTCGACGAGCCCACCAACGACCTCGACACTGACACCCTCGCCGCCGTCGAGGACATCCTCGACACCTTCCCGGGCACGCTCGTCGTCGTCTCCCACGACCGCTACCTCCTCGAGCGCGTCACCGACCACCAGGTCGCCGTCCTCGGGGACGGGCAGGTGCGCGATCTGCCCGGCGGGGTCGAGGAGTATCTCGAGTTGCGCCGGGTCGCGGCTGACAGCGTTGGGCGGGGCGTCGTCGTCGGGGCGCGCGATCGCCCCGGCTTCGGGGGCCCCGGCGACGACCGCCCCGGCGACGATGGGGGCCCTGGCACGTCCGCGCGGCCAGTGCTCACCGGCGCCCAGCGCCGCGAGGCCACCAAGGCCCTCGGGCGGATCGAGCGGCGGATGGAGCGCGCCGCCTCCCGCATCGAGGACCTCCACGCCCGCCTTGAGGAGGCCTCGGCCGAGCCCTCGCGCCTGGGCGAGTTGGCAGGGCTGGGGCGCGAGCTCGCCCAGGCCCAGGCCGAGCACGCTGCCCTGGAGGAGGCCTGGCTAGATGCTGCCGAATCGTTGGAGTCCTGACTCGGCTCCTCACCCCACTTCCCCTTACGATGGTCGGGACGCAACGGCCGGGTGCCGAGCCTGAGGGTCAGGCCGGCTGGCCCAAGAGGAGGTCCTGTGCGCGAGGCTGCAGGCACGATCGGCGAGGCCCGCTGGGGCGCTGGCGACTGGCACGGAATCATCACGCCGCGCGCCGCCCTCATCCTGCCCCCGGTCATCCCCATGCCGATCGTCGAGCGACTCTGGCGGGACCTCCACGGGGACGGCCTGACGACGGCGGCCGTCCTGTGGGACGTCATCTCCAGCGTCGTCGCCCGCACGGGTGAGCGGCCCGATTTCGCCTTCGTCCTCCTCGAGCCCGATGGGAACCGGCACGTGGCCGTGCGGGGGCGCGGGATCGTGCGCACCTCCCACGGGGACATCGCCTCGGGTCCCACCTCCACGTGGACCGAGACCATCGTTGAGCCTTCCGACACCCTGGTCCTGCTCACCCCGGACACCGGTGACGGCATCATGCGGCCCCTGGCCGACGGCATCGCGCCGGTCAGCGTCGTGGCGCTGCCCGCGCTCGCGGAGGAGGAGCGGCCCGAGGGCGCGTCCACCGTCCACGACGCGGCCAGCCTCCCCCGCCGTGCTGAGGCCTCCGGCCCCTCTCCCGCCACGAGCCGCCCCACCGCCGATGTCCTCGCCGGCGCCCCCGCCCCTTCGGTGGCGCCGGTCGCGCCGCCGGCGGCGCCGGTCACGCCGTCGGTGGCGCCGACTCCGCCCACCGCGCCTGCGGCGTCGGCGGGCCGGCCCGAGACCCTGCCCGAGACTCTGCCCGAGCCCGCCGTCGAGTCCACCCTGGCGGTCCCCTTCGACCCCGCCGCGATCCTCGCCGGCATCGACCAGCAGGCAGCCCCCGGCGTCGACGGCGTCCCTGAGACTCTGCCCGAGCCCGCCGTCGAGTCCACCCTGGCGGTCCCCTTCGACCCCGCCGCGATCCTCGCCGGCATCGACCAGCAGGCAGCCCCCAGCGGCGACGGCGTCCCCGAGACTCTGCCCGAGCCCGCCGTCGAGTCCACCCTGGCCGTCCCCTTCGACCCCGCCGCGATCCTCGCCGGCATCGACCAGCAGGCAGCCCCCGGCATCGACGGCGTCCCCGAGACTCTGCCCGAGCCCGCCGTCGAGTCCACCCTGGCCGTCCCCTTCGACCCCGCCGCGATCCTCGCCGGCATGAATCAGGGCTCGACTCCTGCCGAGGCCGAGGGCTGGACCGCCTCCGGGCCGGCGGTGACGGCAGGCTCCGTGCCCGCCCCGTCCGCGGGCTCCGCGCCCCTCCTCCCGGCATCAGCGGCTTCGGGGCCCGCCGCGCCCTCCGCCCCGATCGCCGCCTCGGCCCCTGCGGCCTTCTCCGCCCCCGGCGCGCCCTCCGCCCCCGGCGCCTTCTCCGCGGACCTGCCCGCCCAGACCGGCCCGGGCATCACGGCGGCCCCGAACTTCGCCGTCGGCCCCGAGTCCACCGGAGAGTCCTCCCTGACCAGCCCCGCCCCCCTCCGGCGCGGGGATCACGACGGCTCCACCGTGGCGGAACTCCCGGGCGATCTCCTTGAGGAGATCCGCTCGGCGCGCTCCGAGCTGGCCGAGCTCCCCACGCCCGACCGCAGCGGCCTCGTCCCCTCCCACGGCGCGCGCGTCCTGTCCGCCTTCTGCGCGAACTCGCATCCCAACCCCACCCACCTCGTGGCCTGCCGCGTCTGCGAGGCTCCCCTGGAGGGGCCCGTCAGGCTCGCGCCGCGACCCGTGCTCGGCAGCCTCATCCTGTCCGACGGTCGCGTCCTGTCACTCGGCGGGCCCATCGTGCTGGGGCGGCGCCCCTCGGCCGACCGCGTGGCCACCTTCGACGCCGGCTTCCCCACGTGCATCAAGGTGTCCAGTCCGGACCGGCAGATCTCCCGCAACCACCTCCTCATCGACATCGACGAGTGGTCGGTCCTCGCCCGCGACCTGTCCAACACCAACGGCACCGTCCTGCTGCGGGAGGGATCCGCCCCGGTCCACCTGTCGCGTGTGGAGACCACCATTCTGCGCAGTGGCGACGTGCTCGAGCTCGGTGAGGGAGTCACCGCGCGCTTCGAGGCCGCCTGATGGCCGCCCAGATCGACTCACCCCCGCTCATCCCCGGGCTCAAGCACCTGCGCGTCCTCGGCTCGGGCGGCTACTCCACCGTTCACCTCTACGAGCAGCAGGTGCCCCGCCGTGAGATCGCGGTCAAGGTCATGCGCGGTCCCTCCTCGGACCTCTTCCAGTCCGAGGCCGAGCTTATGGCCCGCGTCTCCAGCCATCCGGCGATCCTGTCCCTCTTCGGCGCGGGTGTCACCGAGGAGGGGTTCGCCTACATCGTCATGGAGTATTGCCCGCCGCCCCAGTTGTGGACCGTGGCGCGCCGTAGGCCCCTGAGCATCGCCGACGCCCTGCGCACCATCATCCAGATCTCGGGCGCCGTCGAGACGGCCCACCGGGCCGGCATCATCCACCGCGATATCAAGCCCGCGAACATCCTGCTGACCGCGTACCGCCGTCCCGTCCTGGCTGACTTCGGCATCTCCTCCGTGGCAGGAGACGTCAACCAGGCCACTCGGGGGCTCTCCGTTCCCTGGGCGCCGCCCGAGCAGCTTATCGACGCCGCCAACCCGCACCCGTCGGCCGATGTCTACTCCCTGGCGGCCACCTTCTACTCCCTCCTCTCCGGGCGCAGCCCCTTCGGCACGGCCGGTCAGAAGGACGACATCTTCCAACTCTCCCGGAGGATCATCTCCGACCCCGTCCCGCCCCTCCAGCGCCCCGACGCCCCGGAGGCCCTCAAGAGGGTCCTCGAGGTCGCCATGGACAAGAGCCCCATGCAGCGCTACCCCAGCGCCCTGGCCCTGGGGCGGGCCCTGCAGGAGATCGAGTCCTCCCTCAACCTCCCGCCCACCACCATCGACCTCCTCCAGGACTCCCTTGATGGGCCCGAGGACGCCGGCGACGACGACGATTCCGGAACCCGCATCGCCGTCTTCTCCCGCGTGGAGACCCCCTCCCAGGCGGCCCCCGCCGCTCCGGAGGAGGAGGCCGGTGTCGAGGAGACTGAGGAGGAGGCGCCCAGGAGGCCCCGTGTCGCCCCCACCGTCATCGGTGCGGCCGCGATCGCGGTGGCTGTCGTGGGCGGCTACATCGTGTGGAGCGGTCCCGGCGAGGAGAGGCCTCCGGGTAGTTTCGCGACCATCCAGGCCGGTCAGGCGGCTCCGTTGAAGGAGACGGCTCCCGGGCCGCAGGGCCTCGTCGGCGAACTCGCCGAGGATGGGACCGCCCGCTTCACATGGTCGGCGCCCGCGGCCGACTGGGCGGGGGAGTACCAGTACCGCCAGTGGCGGGGGACGGTCCCCACCTGGGAGAGGACGGCTGACACCTCCGCCGTGCTGCCCGCGGGCCAGACCTGCATTGAGGTCGTGGCCGTGCGCGATGACCGCCAGGTGTCGGACCCCGTCCACGCCTGCGTCAACGCCCCAACCCCCTGAGCCGCATTTCAGCGAGACCGGTCGAAAATAGGAGCGAGACCGGTCCGCGAACCGGTCTCGCTCCTATTTTCGACCGGTCTCGGCGATGGGGAGGGGCGGGGAGGGCGGGGGTCAGGACTCCAGGACGAAGCCGATCGAGCCGAAGTAGATCGTCGTGCCGGGCAGCACGGGCACGGGGACATCGGGCAGGAGGCGCGTGAGCACGCCATCCATGATGACCCGCGTGCCGTTGGTGGAGTGCAGGTCCGAGATCCAGGCGCCGTTGGCCATGGGCACGATGCAGGCGTGGGTCTTGGACACCGTCCGCGAGGAGTCCGCGAGGCGGATCGCCTCAGCCGCGTTGTAGCGCGAGATGTTCTCGGGGGCCCGCCCCACCAGCGCGATGTCGTTCAGCGCGATCGCCTGCCCGCCGGTGAGCGGCACGAGCCGCAGATGCGTTGGGGTGGCCTCCGCAGACAGGCTGCGCGCCATCGATCCGGTGAGAGCGTGGACGGTGGCGTCGCTGCCCTCGGACCAGTCCTCGATCGGCACCGCGGCGCGGCGTCCGGACTCGGGGGAGTCCAGTGGCGTGGAGGTGATGATCGGGGCCTCGGAGGACGACGGCGTCGCCGTCGGCGCGGGGGAGAGAGGCGAACCGGTTAGGGAGCGCGGGGAGGCGGGGGTTGCCGGCGAGCGCACGGAGGAGAAGGCGTCGTCGGGGATGCCGAGGGAGGCGAGGGGCACGGGGCGGGTCACGGCCTCGGCCTCAGCCGCGTGACGGCCCTTGCGGCGCGCGCGCCGGGTTGGGGCCGCCGGCGCCGAGGCCGCGCTCACCGCTGAGGGCGCCGACAGGCCGGACGCGGCGGAGCCCGCCGAACCGGTGGTGCCAGCGGAGCCCGCCGAGCGGGGCGTGCCGGCGGAGGCCGCGGAACCGGAGGTCCCGGCGGAGCCCGCCGAGCGCGCTGAGAGCACCGCGGCCACCGCTGCTGAGACCGCGGAGAAGGAGGACCGGCCGCGCCGGGGCGCCGAGGCGGCGCGGGCCGAGGAGGCCGACGCCGCCGACGGCGCAGAGGCCCCGGAGGAGCCCGATCCGGTCCAGGGGACATCCTCGATGACCGGGCTGGGCTGGGGCACCTCCTGGATGATGCCCGTGGGGCTGGAGGTCGCTGAGGGAGCGGGAGCCGCGCTGCCCAGGTCGTGCAGGGCGGGGAGAGCCGCTGCCGCGTCCGCGGAGGGCTCGGTCATGTCAACGACGCGGATGGGCCGGACCGTCTTAAAGGTCTGCACCGGGCGGCGGCGGACCTGCCGACTCGCTCGGGCGGCGTCGGATGGGGCGCTGGCGCTCAGTGGGCTGGATGAGGGCAGATCGGGACCGCCCGATCCGGCCGGGCCTGCCGCGCCCTGGCTGATCGGTAGATCGGGCAGGACATGGCGGGCGGCGCCCGGCGGGCCCATGTGGCGGCCTCCGCGCTCTGGCATGGCGGCCGGCTCCTGGGGCTCGGTGGTCATGAGGGGCGATTCCTTCTGGCTCGGTTGCTCGCTGCGGTGTGGCGGTGGGAGGCCAGGGAGCGCGGCGACAGGCGGCCGCGCAGGCGCCCCGGCAGGGAGAGGGAGGACCTCATCTGATTCGCCGCGGTGTCCGCGGAGGACCACAGCGAGCTCAGGGTATCGGAGGCTGGCTCGTCAGCGCCGAAAACCGCCTCATCCACGCCATTTGCGACGGGAATGAGACCCGCGGAGGGGAATCGCTTGTCGAGGCCGTGGGCGGTTTCGTGGCGGGTTGCGCCCGGCTTCATGGGCGCTCGCAGGTCACGGGCCAGGTCGAGCAGTTCGTCCCAGGCGCCCAGTGCCCCGTCGGTCCCCTGGCGGCTGCGTCTGCGTCTGCGCCGCAGGGCCTTGAGCCCCAGGATGATGAGGAAGGGCGCCAGGACCGCCAGGATGGACCCGGCGATGACGAGCGCCAGGCGGGGGGTGGAGTCCGCCACGGGCTCGGGCTGGTTGAGGTCCTGATCGGGGTCGTCGTAGGACGGCGGCAGGTCTTCCGGCTTGGGCAGGGGCAGCGGCGGCTGGAGGGCCTGGGGCTGCGGGTTGATGGTGTCGTGCGCGGCGAGCTGCTCGGGGACCTGATCGCGGTCGGGGGTGACGTCGATGGGCGTCCAGCCGTGGTCCATGAAGGGGATCTCCACCCAGGCGTAGACATCCTCGCCGGTCACGTTCGAGGCGTCACCGTCGGTGGCGGGGCGAAATCCCATGACGACGCGGGCTGGGATCCCCAGGGAGCGGCACAGGAGCATCATGAGCACGGCGTACTGCTCGTCGTCGCCGATAAGCTGCTCGTGGCTGATCATCGAGGCCAGGCGGGCGGCGCCGTGCCCGGGGGGAGAGGAGTAGTTGGTGCCGTTGGAGTACGCCCCCGCGCGCAGCGCGTTCTGGAGCGCCACGATCTGCACGACCGGGTCGGACTGGTCGCCGACGATCCGGGCGGCCATCGAGGCGATCCCCGGGGGCACGTTCTCCACGGTGCCGAGCTGGGTGGGTACCACGGTGTCCCCGGTGAGCGCATCCGCGGTGGGCACATCCTGCGGGCTCGTGCGCGCGGTGACGGTGTCGCCGCTGGCCAGGCCCGCGGTCGTGATGATGGTGGGGGAGGCGCCGTCGCGGAAGAGGGTCTCGCGCAGCAGGTGCGCGCGGGACCCGCTGACCTCGATGGACGAGGTGGTGGGAACGGTGGGGACCCAGGGCAGGGCGTAGCCCTCCATGGTCATCCGGACGGTGGTGGATTTGGAGGCGGCGGGTGCCAGGGTGGCGCCGGTGCCCAGTGGGCGGAAGCCAGAATTGGCGCCCGTGCCGCCGCTGATGCGGGCGGCCAGGCCGTCGTAGGAGTCGAGGGTGGCGACGGCGATGCGGCCGCCGTCGGACAGGCCCTCGACGGTGAGAAGCCGGGTGGAGGCCTGATCGGTCTCCAGGGTGCGGATCAGCCCCAGGGGGGTGGCGTACTCACGCAGGTCAAGTGGGGGCTCGAAGACCTCGCGCAGGATGTGGCGCTCGCCGGAGGCGGCGGGCAGCGCCAGCCCGATGCCGGTCCCGATGGACAGGATGACGGTGGCGCCGACCAGACGGCGCAGGGTGACCAGGCGGCGCGCCTGCTGGGACTCGGCGGTGCCGGCCACGAGGCGGCTGGCCCTCTGGCCCTGGGCGGCGGCAGCCCACATGAGGAGCAGGAGGATGACGAGCGCGGGCCCGATGAGACGGGCGGCGGGGGCGTTGCGCCCGCCCCAGGCGATGAGGACGGTGGGCAGCGCCAGGGCGGCGAGCCCAGCGGTGCGGGCCCAGCCAGCCAGCAGCAGGCGGCAGGACAGCGTGGCGATGACCAGCCCCGCGAGCCACGGCAGGACGGACATCCCCGCGTAGCCGCTCAGCGGCAGCGGCAGGGTGAGGGAGTCCTTCCAGACGGTGATCGTGCCGGCCAGGACGGCCCGCACAGCGGTCATGCCCGAGCCGACGTCGCGCAGGAGCAGGGGGCCCAGGCCGGCATGGGCGACGGCGCCCAGGGCGAGGGTGAGCAGGGGGCCCAGGCGCAGGCGGGCCGCGGCCAGGGCGACGAGCGCGCCGACAACGATGCCCTCGGCAGCGGCGATGACGCCGCTGGGCCCGGCGAAGGGCGAGTAGATGGGGGCGGTCCCCGCCACGAGCAGGGCGATGAGGAGGAGGTAGGGAATCGCGGCCAGGCGCCCCCGCTGGGGGCGCGCCTTGCCGGCGGGCTTGGGGGAGCCCGCCGTGCGACGGAGCGTCAGGGGGGTCATAGGGCCCTCCTCAGGAGCTGGGGGAGGCTGTCGACCGTGTCGAGGTTGAGCACGGGGGTGGCGGCGAGCATGGAGATGCTGGGCTCGGCGGCGCCACAGGAGATGATGATCGAGCTCATGCCGGCGGGGATGCGCAGGCGCGCCCTGGCCAGGGAGTCTTCGGAGCATCCCTTGCCGGTGATGAGCGCGACGATGGAGGCGCCGGGGTGGAGCCCGGTGCCGTGGTTGACGAGGGCGTCGAGTTCATCGGCGCCTGTGAGCTCCAGATCGCAGGACGCATCGAGCAATCGTGTGGGGCCCGTGGTGGGCAGGGTGTCTCGCTGGGTGAGCAGGGCCACTTCGCGGCTCTCCATCATCGAGCTCAGCGCCAGCGAGCAGGCGGCGGATACCGCCGTCTCGAAGTCGTCCGGGTCAGGGTAGTCGTCCTCGCGTACGGACAGCAGGGTCAGGAGGCTGGCGCGCTGGGTGGCCTCGAACTGGCGGACCATGAGGGTGCCCGTGCGGGCGCTGGACTTCCAGTGGACGTGGCGGCGGTCGTCGCCGGGCACGTAGGGGCGAAGCGCGTGGAAGGAGGCGTCGGACATTGACAGGTCCTGGGTGACGGCGCCCTCGATGTCGCGCATGACTCCGTGGATGGCCTGGCCGATGCGCACCGTGCGGGGGTGGACGTGGACCGTCTGTGCCGTGCTCATGGCGCGCGTGCGCCGGGCCAGTCCCAGGGGATCGCCGACCACCTGGAGGACGGGGCCGATGGACAGGACGCCGCGGCGCTCCGTGGGCAGGGCGAAGCCCTCGTCGTGGGACTGGCCGGTGTGGAGGAGGGGCACGTTGATCTCGGCGAGGCCCTCGCCCATGGGCATCTCCATGCGGGTGGGCAGGAGGACGCGGGTGCCCTCGTTGGAGGCGGTGACTTGCACGAGGGCGTGATCGCCGACGGCGATGCGCGGGGCGATGAGGCCGTGGGTGACGGTGTGGCCGCCCCGGTGGAGGACCCAGCCTAGGGCTGTGAGCAGGCAGGCGATGAGCGTGGCGGCACCGGCCCAGGCCTCCTGCCAGCCGAGGCTGGCCCCGGCCAGGAGGCTGACGGCGGCGAGGCCGGCGGTGGTCCACCCGGTGCGGGTCAGGACCTGCGCGCCGGCGCCCTCGGGCGCGGTGGTGCTGGGAAGGTCGGGGGATGCGGTGGGGGCCCCTGGGGAGGAGCCGGTGCTCAGAGTGTCGAGAGAGGTCATTGGTGTTGTCGGGTCACTCCACTATGTGGCAACTGGCGGTCAACTTGGGGTTGTTTGTCAGGACGTAGCCGAGCCACTGCGCAGTGCCGGTGGAGTTCGGCTGGGTATCGAACGGGCCTTTTGACGGCCAGACATTGGCGTCGTTGAACTCGCACCTGACCTTGCTCCCCGCGGGGAAACTCGACAAGTCCAGGAGGGCGCGCCAGCAGGCATCCTGGGAGTACCCGGAATTGGCCGAGTCGATCACGGTGCAGGAGGCGTACGGGCTCGTGGCGTTGATCGGCAGGGCGCGGGGCTGAGGGGCCGCGGGGCGGGGCTGAGCAGCTACCTTTTCTCGGGTCTTGTACTCGCAGTCCCTGCTGGAGAACCCGTAGGTGTTGGTCGCCACGACGCACCAGCCGCGGCTCTCCCCCTCGGGAACGGTCGTCGTCAGGGGGTTGTGCGACTGTTTCAGGCCCTTAATCTCCTTCCCGCCACCGAGCCTGGCCTCGGAGCCCCCTGTCTCGTAAGCCGAATATTTGATATGCGAATCATCGGGGTTGCCAGAGTGCGACGAGGGGTACCACGAGCACGTCAGAGTGCCATCGCTGGCCAAGGAATCGCATCTCACATCCGGGTCGGTGGGATTGCCGACGACCGTGGCGGAGGTGGATACGGATTCGGAGTAGACCTCGCCGCCATCCTGCATGCCGTAGGCGCGGGCCTCCACGGTCACGCGGCCGGCGGCGAGACCATCGAAGGTCTTCTTGGACTGCCAGCGGCCACCGTTGACGCGGTACTCGACCTTGAGGTCGCTCGCGCTCCAGCCATTGCCGGCCTGAGGGGTCGCGGAGGCGGAGATCTGGTTGGGGACGTCCGATGAGGCAGAGGCGGACAGCCCCGTGGGGGGAAGCGGGTTCAGGGTGAGGTTGATTCCCTTGGTGTTCAAGGAGTCCGTCGAGCCGGCCTTCGTCGTCGCCCTCACGCGGAAGGTGTAGGTCCCCGCCGTCGAGAGGCTGATCGGGGTCGACAGGGCGGAGCCCGCGTTGACCGTGCGGGACTCCGGGCCCGTGACACTCACCGTGTAGGACACCGGGCCCGCGTGATTCGAGTTGGCCGGCTGCCAGTAGACCGTCACCCCGGAGCCCGTCTGGACGACGTGGGTGATCTCGAAGGGGCCCGGCTTGCCGTAGGGCGTCGCTGAGGAACCGGAGCTGGCGCTCTTGGAGGAGCCGACCTCCGCGCCTCCCGAGCTGGCGATAGCCGTGACCGTCACGGAGTAGGAACTGCCCGCCTTCACGCCGTCGGCCGCGCCGATGGTCAGCGAGGTACCGGTCGTCGTGCGGGTGATGTCGCCGCTGTCGGAGTGGAAGACCACGCGGTAGGTGGTCTGGGTGCCCGGCACGGCGGCCCCCGGGGTCCATGAGGCGGTGAGCGTCCCCTCGCCGGCCTGGAGGCGCACGCCGGTGGGGGCGCCCGGCGCGGACGGCCCCAGGGTGACGGTGTTGGAACGGCCCGCGGAAGAGGTGCCGTTGGCGTTCGTGGCCGTCACCTCGAAGGCGTAGGACCTGCCGGAGGTCAGGCCCGTGGCGTAGCACGGGCTGCCCGTGCAACTCCAGGAGCCCGCGCCGCCCACCTCGGTGAGGGTGTAACTCGTGATGGGGCTCCCGTTGGCGCTGCCCGGGGCCCACGTCACCCTGGCCGAGCTGAAGTCGCGCGGCTCGGCAATCACCCGCGTGGGCGCGGAGGGCGCGGAGGCCACGGTGACCGTCACCGTGCCGGTGGCGGCGCGATCCGCGGCGCCCGTGGCGTCGAGCACCTGGTAGCGGGCCACGATGTCACCCGTGGCGCCGGCCGCCGGCGTGATCGTCAGGGAGGTGCCCGAGGCGGTCACAGAGCCCTGCCCCGAGGTGATCGTGGGGGATCCGGACAGGGTGATGCCCTGGCCCGGGAAGGGGTTGGACACGTAGCCGCTCACGTCCACGGTCACCGGCTCGCCGTGGGAGGTCTGTCTCGCCGGGGTCGTCGTGATGCGCGGGCGCGTCGAGGCGCTGACCGACAGTGGCAGGCTCGCCGACACCTCCGGGTTCTTGCTATCGGAGACGGTCACCAGCAGGGAGCCCGTCGTGCCGGTCGCCGTCGTGGCATCCGCGCCCACGGTCAGGGTCGAGCCCGACAGGGAGGCCGTGAAGCCGGCCGGCGCCGGGCCGATCGTGTAGGTGAGGGAGTCGCCGTCGGGATCGGAGGCCATGGTGGCCAGGTCCACGCTGACGGGATTCTCGTTGGGCGCGACCGTCAGCGCCGTCGGGGTGAACCTGGGAGGGCGGTTCTCTTTCGGCTCCACGAGGATCGGCAGGTTCAGCGTGGTGCTGAGCGCGTCGTCGCCCGTCCCGTCGGTCACGGTGAGGGTCACGGAGGTCTGCCCCGTGAAGCCCGGGGAGGGCGTCACGGACAGCGAGCCGTTGCCCTCCGCGCTGACCGAGGACAGCCCGGCACCGGCCGAGATCGAGGACTTGTCCCCGATGATGGGCGAGGTGCCCGCGCGGGTGAGGATATGGGAGGCCAGCGGGACGGAGGTGGTCGCGTCCGCCGGGATCCTCACCGGGGTCGTCGAGCGGTTGAGCTGCGGGACCAGGGCGGAGGCGGCGGGCACGAAGACCACCGCCTGGCCCGTGAGGCCGTCGGGGTCGGTAACCGTGTAGAGGATGAACTGCGCGTGGTCGGTGACGGCGACGCGCAGGGAATTGCCCTCCACCGTGGCATTCGGGTCCGAGCTCGACACCTTGAGCGTCTCCGGGCTCCCGTCGGGGTCCGAGTCGTTCTTGAGCACGTCCACAAGGGCCGTGCCCGAGGCGTCGATATCGGACAGCGTCACCGCGTCGTCAGCGGCGATGGGCGCCTGCGGTGGGGCATCGGCGCGCACCTGCGCCGTGAGGGTGCCCAGCGCGGTCCCCCCGCGGGAGTCGGTGGCCGTGTAGTGGACGGTGTAGTTGCCCTCCTTCTCGGGCAGGTCCAGGGCGACCTGGCCGTTCACGGCCTTCGCCGTCAGCGCCGGGTCCTCGCTCGTGGGCTCACCGGCCAGGGTGACCGGGTCATCATCGGAGTCCCAGTCGTTGGCGGTCACGTCCACCCTCACCTTGCGGCCGGGCTTGGCGGTCACCAGGTCGTCGGTGGTCTTGGGGGGCGTGTTGACGGCTGTGGGGGCGGCGATGCCGACCCGCGCCGTGCCCGTGGCCGTGGCGCCCAGGTGGTCGGTGACCGTGTAGGTGAAGGAGTCGGTGCCGCTGGAGCCCTCGAAGGCGGTGTAGACGAGCATGTCGCCCTTGATCTCGACGCTGCCCTTGGTGGGCTGGGTCGCCAGACCGGTGAGGGTCGCGGAGTCGCCGTCAGGGTCGATCTGGTCCAGGGGAACCGTCAACAAGGCCTTCTTGCCGGCGATGGTGGCCGCCGTCACCGGGCGCGGCTCCGGGGCGGCGTTCGCGGCATCGTCTCGCTCGCGCACCTCGATGGTGACCGTGGCCGTGGCCGTCTGCCCGGCGGAGTCCTCGACCGTGTAGGACACCTCCGTGGTGCCGGGGGTCTGCCCGGCCTTGAAGCGCAGCTTGTCCTGGTTGATCCAGGCGGTGCCCAGCGAGTCGTCCGGGACGGTGAGCTTGCCGGTGGTCTTCAGGGACAGGCCCGAGGGGGAGGAGTCGTTCTCAAGGACCGGCACGGTGACAATGTCGCCGACGCGCACGACGGCCGTGTCATTGACGGCGACCGGCGCCTGGGAGGTCGAGTCGGACAGGGGCACGATGGTTATCTTGCCGGTGGCCGTGGACGTGCCGTTGGAGACCGTGTACTCGGCCGTTATCTTGCCCTGGACCTCGCCGACGGCGGAGATCCGCACGAGGGAGTGATCGATGACGGTCGCGCTCACCCCGGAGCCGGGCGGCGTGGTGGCCGAGACGGCCACAAGCACTCCTCCGGCGGGATCGGAGTCATTGGCCAGGGGATTGACGGTCACTGAGCCGCCCGGGGCGAGGAAGACGGTGTCGTCCTCCACGATGGGCGCCGCCGAGGGCTCCGAGGCCTCGGCGATGTCCACGCGGATGAGCCCCTTGGCCAGGGAGGTGCCGTCGGAGGCCTCGTAGTCGAGGTAGTAGGTGCCCGCTTTCTGGGCGGTGAAGTTGACAGTGCCGGCGGCCTGGTCCTTCGTGACGGTCGTGCCCGGGGGCGCCTCACTGATCGAGCCGAGGCGCAGGGGCGTGGAGGTCGGCGAGGAGTCGTTGGCGAGCGGGGAGATGGACACCGGCTGCCCGACGACGCCGCGAGCGTGGTCCGCGTGGGTCGCGGGCGCGGCGTCGGCCGCCGGGACGACGTCGACCGTCAGCTTGCCCTCGGTGGTGGTGCGGCCATCGGAGACGACGAGGGTCAGCTCGCGGGGCCCCGTGCCGCCGTTCAGTTCGGTGACGGTGAGCAGTCCCTCGGGGGTGATGCGGGTCTCCAGCCCGACGCCGGTGGCGGAGACTAGGTGCAGGTCATCGCCGTCGGGGTCGCGCCAGTTGGACAGGACGGACAGGGAGTCCGTGCCGCCCTCGGCGAGCTTGAGGGTCTGGGTGGCCTGCTGCTCGGGCGCGGAGTTCTCCGAATCGGGGCGGATCGTCACCGTGGCGACGGCGGAGTCGGACATACCGCGCCCATCGTTGGCCGTATAGGGCACGGTGAGTGTCCCGGTGGCGTCCGGGGGGACCTTGATCGCCAGGGCGAGGCCGCCCTGGACCTGGGTTACCGTCGCCGTCGAGCCGACATCGCCCGGCACGGCGGTCAGGACATCGCCGTCGGGGTCGGAGTCGTTGGCCAGAACCGGGAGGATCGTCGTGCGCCCGGCGCGCACGCCGAAGGAGTCGTCTACGGCGTCCGGCGGGTGCTCCTCATCGCGGTTGGGCGTCTGGGCGGGGTCCTGGGTGGTGTCCTTGGCGTTCTCGTCCGGGGTGGCGTCATCGCTGGAGTGCCCGGAGTTCTCGGTCCACTCGTCGGCCTGGGCGAGGTTCCGGTCGGGCAGCCACACGGTGCCGATCGTCGTGTCGTTGAGGACGATCGCGTCGCGGTTGGTGCGGAAGGTCGGGGTGGTCGAGGAGGCCAGGGCGTTGTCGTGGATGTACTCGGGAGACGAGGAGCCGCACATCCGCAGGAACTGCCCGGAGGAGGACCAGGCCGCGTAGGAGCAGTTGCCCAGGCGGACGGGGCGGGCGGCGACTCCCGGGGCGGCGTCGCCCTTGGCCGCCGAGGGGGTGCGCGTGGGCGACGAGCCATCGAGGGGCACGCTGATGAGCTCTGTGCGCGAGGCAACGAGCACGCTGGAGGCGTCCGGCCCGGGCTGCTGGAGGGTCAGCCCCGTCTCCCCCAGGTCGATGGTGCCGCCCCCGGGCAGGTGGAGGATGCCGGTGCCGCGCTCCAGGACGATCGGCTTGGAGCCGACGGCGGTGAGGGTGGCGTCCGCGCCGTCCGACAGCGTTAGCGTGGTCGAGGTGGGGGCCGCCCAGGAGGTGGCCGTCGCCGTCGCCGTGGTGAGGGACCCGGTGGAGGGGGACAGGGCGTGGATGGTGCCGTCGGTGCCGATCGTCGCCAGGAGGCCGGGGGAGTCGGAGATGATGTGGGAGGCCGAGCCGCTGGTGACGAGGCCGGCCTGGCTGGCCAGGGCGCCGCTGACGGTGCCGGCGGTCGAGTTGATCGCGATGACGCGGTCCGCGCCCTGGGCGATCGTGGTCCCGGCGGGCAGGGTGCCCACCGACGCGCTGGAGACCAGCGCCGGATCGACCTTGTCCACCGATTTCCCGGAGACGTTGGAGACCAGGACGTTCTCGCCGTTCTGGCTGACGTCGAAGTCCGACGACGTCGTGCGAATGACTCCATCCGCCTCATGGGAGGAGGCGTTGATGCGGGCCACGAGGTGCTTCGACGTCGAGGTCACCCAGACGCCGTTGTCGTGGAGGTCGAGATCCTGCTGGGCGATGCCCTGGTGCTGCACGGCGGCCATGCCCAGGGCCGCCGCGCATAGGGCGGCCAGGGCGCTGGCGCCGCGGCGTCGGATCCGGCCGCTCAGGGTGCGGACGATGGAGGAGGGCACGGGGATGGCTCCAATCGGGAAGGGATCGCGTGCTCGGGTGAACAGGGCCGAGCCCACTACCGGGATTCGCCATCCATTCTACGGGCGCGCCCCCGCCGGTGTCCTCCCCCTGGGCTCGTCTGCCGCTGCCTCGTGATCTTCCCGGTGGCGGGGCCCACAGACTCTACGGCGGGGTGTCACGAAAGCGCCGTCGGGTGGCGCAGCGTCGGATCTGGCTGGAGGCCCCGCAAGCCATTCCAAGCGAGGTTGACCATGTGGGCCGCCACCGCTTCCTTGCTCATGGAGCGGTCCTCCAGCCACCACTGGGCCGGCATGGCGACGATGCCGACGAGCATCTGGGCGTACAGCGGCGCGGTGGAGGCCTCAAGCCCGTGGGCGCGGAACTGCGCGGCGAGGATGCCGGAGACCTGGATGGCGACATCGGACAGGAGCGTGGAGTACGTCCCCGCGGCGCGGTCACTGCCCGCCAACAGCAGGCGGAAGCCGTCGGGCGAGTTCTCGATGTAGGTCAGCAGGGCCAGCGCCGCGCGCTCGACGATCACCGAGGGACTGCTTGAGGAGCGCAGCGCCTCGGTGATCGTGGAGGAGATCATCGTCAACTCGCGGTCCACGATGACGGCGTAAAGGCCCTGCTTGCCGCCGAAGTGCTCATAGACCACCGGCTTGGAGACCGTGGCCCGGTGAGCGATCTCCTCGATGCTCGTGCCCTCGAAGCCCCTGTCCGCGAACAGGGCGCGCGCCACGGCAATGAGTTGCTCGCGCCGCTGGCTGGCGCTCATCCGGGTGCGCTTGGGGGTCATGGGGATCGGCGCAGAGGGCCGGGCCTCAGGCCTCGGCGGGCACGACGCGGCCGGCCAGGGAGATCGCCTCATCGACGGCCTGGCGCAACTGCTCGGGGATCGATCCCCACACCCGCATGATGAGGTCGGCGGGGATCGTGGGCAGGCCCGCCATCCGCAGGATGATCGCCGCCTGCGGATGGGCGTGGGCGTCCGGGCTTATGGCCCAGAAGCCGGCCATATCCGGGGCGGGGCGCAGCCGCTGGGGCTCGGCCTCCGGGATGAGGGATTCCAGGACGGCCTTCTGGGCGCTGTGCCGCCCGGCCTTGGAGGAGTCGTCGGTGGCGGGGACGATCGCCAGATCGACGACGAACTCCGGGCGGCCAGCCTCGCACCTGACGACGCGGGCCTCGGAGCCGAGCCGATCAGCGCGCGAGAGGCCCTCCAGGACCTGTAGCAGGAAGGGCTCGGCCGAGGGGTCCAAGGCCCCCGCGGCCCGTCGTCGCGCCTCGATCCGCGCCCATCCCGGTGCCGGGTAGGTGGGGATGACGATCCAGTCGCGCGGGTCGGGTCGAACGGCGATCTCCATCGTTGTCCTGCTTCCTCGTTTTCCTCGTCGTCGCCTCTGCGCGTCAGCGCTCACGCCGCCTCATCCCGGGCGGCAACTGTTGACCGCGCGCCGATTGCCGGTCCATGGGCCTTCGGGCGCTAGTACCGGCTAGTCCTTGACACGGTACCCCACCTTGCCGAAGAGAACGCGATCGCCGGGAAACACAGGTTCTGGGATCCCCGGGACCGCGCGGCGCGAGGTGCCCCCATGGACGATGGTGGTGCCGTTGGTGGAGTGCAGGTCGGTCACCCACAGGCCGTCGACAACCGGGATGAGCAGGGCATGGGTCTTGGAGATGGACAGCGAGGTCCCGCGCAGCACGAGGAGGCTCGCCTCGGGGTGCTCCGGCGAGGTCACCGGGTCGCGGCCCAGGACGACGACGCCGGCCAGCGCGATCTCCCCCCCATCCCGCTCGGGGACGAGGATGGCGGTGGCGCCGGTGTCCTCGATCGCGGAGGGCATGCGGATGGACTGGACGGTGGAGTCCAGGGAGTCCTCGCCATCAGAGTGCGCCCCCAGGTTCATGTGGCGCAGATCGACCGGCTCCGTCGGGGGAGGAGCGCCGTGACCCCGCCCGACGCGTGGCGCGATCGGCGCGCTCGCGGCGCTTGCCGTGCTCGCGCTGGGGGCGCGGGTGACGGGCGCGCTCGTGGTGGTGAGGGCCGGCGCCTCAGCGGGCGCCGAGTCGGCCTCGGGGGTCTCGGCGTCGATGACGGGCCCGGTGGCGCCGCCGTCGGGGGCGGGGGCCACCGAACCGACGACGAGGCCGGCGTTCAGGGCGTCCAAGCCACTGCCGTCGAGCGTGGGGCTGTCGAGCTCGGGAGCCTCCCCCGACCAGGGTATGGAGCCCAGGATCGCCACGGCGCCGGGCTCCTGCGCGCGCGAGGAGGAGCGCTCGTGGGGGCGGCGCATGGGGTGGCGAATCGAGTGGCGCAAGCGGGAGGCGTGATCGGAGCCCGTCCCCGCCGCCGAAGAACTGGCCGCCGGGACCGACGGCACCGCCGAGGGGGTGGTCGGCGAGGGGGCGGCCAAGGTCTCACCGGTGGCGCCCGCAAGATGCTCCACGGAGGGCACGGCTGACGGCGTCATCATCGCCGTCGGCTCGTCGGCCGGGGAACTGGCCGGGGAGGCGGCCGGGCCGCTGGGGGCGGAGCACGGGCCGCTGACTCCCCCGGGCGGGGCGAAGGAACTGGAGTGCTTCGTGGAGATCAGGCGCATGCGGCTCAGGCGGTCGTGCCAGCCCATCCCCTCGGGGTCCCTCGCCGCGCTGCGCAGCATGAACAGGCCGCCGAGGCCAGCGGTGATGAGGATGAGGTCGGTGTGGACGAAGGCCCCCACGAGAGAGGGGTTGTCATTAGAGGCGTCCACCATCCGCACCCCGGCGATCCTGCCGCCGGGCGTCCAGCCCGTGGTCGCGATGAGGGCGAATCGGGCGAGGAGGAGCCCCACCGCGGTGACGCCCGCGGTGATCAGGAAGCCCAGCGCCCCCTTGGCGAGCAGCGTGATGATGGTGCCGATCACTAGGCCCAGGAGGATGTCGATGATGACGGCGAGGAGGCGGGCCTTCGGGGACGCCGGGAGCGCGGGACCGGGGGCTGCCTGTCGCTGGTCCCGCTTCGGCGCCTGAGTGGTGGTGGCGGTCACGCGCGCTTTCCCTTCGCGTCGGAGATCTTGGTACCGCCCCTCACGCAGTGGCCGCTGCTGCCCCGGCCTCGGGCTCGGGCGACGCGACCTCCTGGAGGAGGGCCCTGCGCAGCATCGTCGACGAGGTCGTCGGCGTGTACGGCAGGTAGACGACGCGGGCGCCGACCTCCGCCATCTGCTCTTCGAGCAGTCGGCCCTTGTCGGTGCCGCGCCAGTCTGTTCCCTTGAAGAGTACATCGAATGGCGCGGTTCGCCAGGCCAGACGCTTGTCCTGATCGTGATCGAGGATGACGTGATCGACCATCCGCAGGGCTTGGACGAGGGCCATCCGCTCGTGCTGGGGCACGATCGGACCTCGGCCTTTCATCCGTTCCAGGGAGGCGTCCGTGGCCACTCCGGCGATGAGGCGGTCACAGTGCGCGGCCGCAGTTGTGAGGATATTGAGATGGCCGACGTGAAGCATGTCGAAGCCACCGGGCACATAGCCGACGATCATCAGTAGGCTCCCTTCCCGCCGGTGACGGCGCGCGCGGTGGCGGCCAGGATCTTGGCGTCGATCAGCGCGCCGCGGTTCTCGACGTAGTGGCGGTCGAGGGCCACGGTCGAGCTCCAGGACAGGTCCGAGCGGCCCGAGACCTGCCACAGGCCGGTCATGCCGGGGCGCACGAGGAGACGGCGGCGCGCCTCGCTGTCGTACCGGGCGACCTCACTGGGCAGGGCCGGCCGGGGGCCCACCAGGCTCATCTCGCCGCGCACGACGTTGATGAGCTGGGGGAGCTCGTCCAGGGAGGTGCGGCGCAGGATCCGGCCCACGCGGGTGATCCGCGGGTCGCGGGAGTCCTTGAACAGGACCTGGTTGCCCGAGTCGCCGCCCCGGGCGATGAGCGCGGCCCGGCGGGCGTCGGCGTCGGCGTACATGGAGCGCAACTTCCACATCGTGAAGTGCGTGCCGCCCAGGCCCACGCGGGTCTGGGAGTAGAAGGGGCTGCCGGGCGACTCCAGGCGCACGGCCAGGGCTGCGATCCCGATGATCGGCGAGGCGATGAGCAGGAGCGCCAGGCCGACGATCCGGTCGACGACCTTCTTGCCGAATTCGCGGGTGCGGCGGGTCTTGACGCCGATGAGCGCCGTCCAGCCGTGCGTGACCGGCAGGCCCGTCAGGCGGCTCGGGACGACGTCCTGGAGGCCGGGGGCGACGATGAGGCGCACGTGGGTGCCCTCCAGCCCGCGCATGAGGGAGCGCAGGTCGTCGGGGGCGACCGCGCCGAGCGTCATGACGACGTCGATCATCTCCTCGCAGACCATCTGGGCTAGGTCGTCGGCGTCCGGAACCGCCATCGCGTTGCGCAGGCTCCCGGGGGCGCCGGAGGAGAGGTAGCCGATGACGAGGAAGCCGTCGGCGGGGTGGCGGCGCATCTCATGGAGCATCGGCTCGGCGCCGGGGCCCATGACGATGAGGGTGCGGCGCAGTGCGTGGCCGTCCATGCGGCGGCGACGGAGATGGCTGGACTCGATCACCCTGCCCATCAGGATGAGGACGAACTGGGCGGCCAGCAGGCAGGTCACGGCGATCGGCCCGAGGGGGGAGCCCAGGGCCCGGTGGGCCAGGAGGCTGACCGGCAGGGCTAGCGCGTGGAGGCCGAAGAGCGTGGGCAGCGGGATGGAGCCGTGGTCAACGGCGGCGGTGCCCAGTCCGCCCAGGGCCCAGGCGCCGATGATGATGAGGATGCCGATGGTCATGGCGGCCAGGGTGGCCTCGGCCCCGCCGAGGGGCAGGGCGATCCAGGAGGGGATGGCGATCGCGACGAGGTCGCTGAGCACGATCCAGGCCAGGAGGTCGCGGCGCATGGAGGACCATGCGAGACGGCCGTGCGTGGTCTCGGCGAGGGGGAGGCGCGCCAAGGGCAGACCGGTCTCCGGCCTGATAGTGGCCGCAACATCATTCAGGTACATCAGGGCTCCTGTTGAAGTATGCGAGGGATGTTCGGGGAGAGACCCAGAAGGTGGAAATGTCCAGGTCAGGCTAGGTGTCATAGGGTGAAGTCGCAGGGAGCGACCCGCTGGGAGCCTGAAGGTCAGACCTTTTCGTGGGAGCGACGGGTCGGAGTCGTCGCCAGTGGGCTTGATTCGGGGTTCTAAGCAGATTCTATCTCCCAGGCGCACTCCTTGGGCAATGTCGTATCGCACGTGTGTGCGATTGATGCCCTCCGGCGGCGGGGGCCGCCGGAGTGGCCGTGAAAGGCTGCGTGGTCTGTGGTGATCGCCGGCCAGGGTGATCGTTCGGGCCTCTTGGCGCGAAAATGGTCCAGACCTCTGGCCTGTGGCTTCGCCGCTGAGCGATCCCTGTGTGAGATGCGCCGCCGTCGTGGGCCGCGGGGCCTGGGACCAGCGGGGGAGCGCCGTCGATCACGGAATGGCGCCAAAAGCCCAGGGGCCATCGGGCCTCGGGAAGACCGGCTGCTAGAGTCTGCCCGTTCCCACGGCGTCTCTGACGCTGGTCCCTGCCCTGTTGCAACGAGGTACCGCTATGCCCATCCAGCCCGCCCCCCGGAGATCCGGGCCATGGGCCTCGGTCGGCCGAACAGCCGGCGCGAAGATGGTCGTCATGGTCGTCGCAGGCGTCTTCGGCCTCATCAACACCCGGCTGATCCTCAGCCACTTCGGCGCCGACGCCTACGCCCAGTACGGCCTGCTGGCGACCTTCCCCACCCTCCTGCCCTTCACCGACCTGGGCATCGGCGCGGTCATCCTCAACGTCGTCGCCGGCTCTACCGATCCCGCTCATGACTCCGCGCTGCGCCGCACCCTGACCACCGCCATCCGCGTCCTGCTCGTCTCCACGGTGGTCATCTGCACCGGGGGCATCGTCATCCAGCTCCTGGGGGCGTGGCCCACCCTGCTTGGCGCCCGGCTCATGGATGGCGGCGGCGCCACCGCCACCATCTGCCTCCTCATCTACGCGCTCGCCCTGCCGCTGAGCGTGGGGCAGCGCATCGTCGTCGGGCTCGGCCGATCGGCCACCCAGGTCATCAGCTCCGGCGTCGTCTCCCCGGCGATGACGACCCTCCTCATGCTGGCCATCGTCACCCGCATGGACTCGGGCAACGCCGTGTCCATCTACTCCTACCTGGCCAACACGCTGGTCTCGATCATCTGCATCATCGTGGCCTGGCGGGCCACCGGCCCCCTCCTCCGGCAGGCCGCGCGCGACGTGCCCCGGCTGCGAGAGGTCCCCGGCGTCAAGGTCATCAACACCGCCGGTCCCCAGCTCTTGCAGTCGCTCGTCCTGCCCATCGCCTTCCAGACCGACCGCATCCTCCTCAGCCACCTGGGCGCCTCCGACGCGCTCGCGCAGTACAACCTGGCCAACACGCTGTTCAACCTGCTCACGCAGACCGTCGTCGCCGCCGGCGTGGCCATGTGGCCGGTGTTCGCGAGGGCCCGCTCGGCCGGGCGGATCGCCAGCCCCCTCAAGCCCTCGGGGGTCTTCGCCTGCGTCGCTGGGGTGATGTCGCTCGTCATGGCGCTGCTGGCCCCCTGGGCCGCGGACATCCTGTCCGACGGCGCCATCCACCTGCCGACGCTGCTCATCGTGGCCTTCGCCGTGTCGGTCGTCGTCGAGGCCGCCAAGTACCCGTTGGGCATGTACATGACGGACCCGCGCGGCCTGCGCTTCCAGGTGGCCCCCGTCCTCGTGCTCGTCCCCGCCAACTTCGCCCTGTCCTGGGTCCTCATCGCGCCCTTCGGCGCGGCCGGACCCGTCTTGGGCTCCGTCATCTCCGTGTTCATCTGCCAGTCCATCCCCTACCTGTGGTGGGTGCGGCGCGACCTGGCGCGCCGTCGCCGGGCCGGTGAGGGGGGCGGGACTCCCGCCGACGACGCCCGTCCCACCACCGCCTGATCCCCTACCCGCATACTTGGAGACCTCATGAGAACCTCGAAGCCAGTGAGTCCCGGCCCCGCCGGCGGCGCGCGCCCCAGCATCGGTGAGTCGATTCGGGCGCTGTCGACCGCGCAGAAGGCCAAGGCGGGCGCCCCCCTGTACTCGCGCCTGGTCAACCGCCCTCTGGGAAGGGTGCTGGCCGCCGTCGCGCACCGCCTGGGCGCCACCCCGGACCAGGTCACCATCCTGTCCGCGGCCTGCACGATGACCGGCATCATCCTCATCGCCGCCCTGCCGCTGACCGTGTGGGCCGCGCTCGTGACGGCGGGCCTGCTCGTGCTCGGCTACGCGCTCGACTCCGCCGACGGCCAGCTCGCCAGGCTCCGCCACGGCGGCTCGAAGGCGGGGGAGTGGCTTGATCACGTCGCCGACGCGATCAAGCTCTCCAGCCTCCACCTGGCCATCGCGATCTCACTGTTCCGCTTCGCCGACGTCGTCGCCTCCCGGCCGGCCCTGCTGCTTCTGCCGCTGGCCTACAGCGCCGTGCAGAACGTCCACTTCTTCACCTACATCCTGACCTACCAGCTGCGCTACAACGGTGGGACCCCGCTGGCCAAGGATGAGGGGCGCGCCGGGATGCTCAAGTCGATCCTGTCCGCGCCCACGGACTACGGGCTGCTGTGCATCGTGCTTGCGCTGCGCTGGGCGCCAGAGCCCTTCCTCGTGATCTACGCGTTCATGCTCCTGGGGTCGGCCGGCTACCTCGCCCTGGCCCTGCCCAAGTGGTACCGGGACATGCGAGCCCTCTGACACCCCGCCCCTTCCCGCCCCGCCCCATCGCCGAGACCGGTCGAAAATAGGAGCGAGACCGGTCCGCGAACCGGTCTCGCTCCTATTTTCGACCGGTCTCGGCAATGGAGGATGGGGGTTACTGGAGGAGGGACTCGACGGCGTCGACGATCTCGCTGCGGTAGCGCTCCACGGAGAAGCGCTCGGCGGCGTCCGCCTGCCCGGCCGCCGCGAGCCCGCGGGCCCGGGCGGGGTCGCGCTCGAGCTCGGCCAGCGCCGCCGCCAGGGCCTGCGGCGACGCCGGGTCGACGAGCAGCCCCGTCTCGCCATCGCGCACGACCTCCCTGAGGGCCTGGGCGCGCGAGGCCACGAGCGGGCGCCCCGCGTGCAGGGCCTCGGCGGCCGTGTTGCCGAAGGACTCGCCCAGCGAGGGGACGATGACCGCATCGGCGTCGGCCAGGAGGGGCCAGGTCGGGTTGACGTAGCCCAGCAGCTCGACGGCGCCGCTCAGGTCCGGCTGGCTGATCCGCTCCCGCAGCTGCTCCTCGTACCACTCGTATCCTGGGAAGACGGATCCGGCCACCACGAGGCTCGCGTCCACGCCCTCGGCGCGGAGCAGGCCGATGGCCTCCAAGGCGATGTCGATCCCCTTGCGGGGTGAGAGCCGGGAGATGAGAGCCACTCGGAAGGGGGTGCCCGCTGCCCGATCCCGCGGCCCCGGGAGGGGCCGCTCGGGGCCGGGGACGCCGTTGTGGATCACTCGCGTGCGCTTCTTGAGCAAGGGGTGGGCGGACAGCAGGACGTCCCGGGTCGCCCCCGAGTTGGCGACGACGGCGCGCGCCGCCAGCAGCGGCGCGTAGAGGCCGGCGCGGATGATGAGCGGCTGGGAGTCCTCCGCCTCGTGCGCGTGGGCGATGGCCGGCACGCCGGCGAGCCGCGCGGCCAGCGGCCAGGTCGGGATCGTCACGGTGTTCGTCAGCACCGCCCGGGCCCCGGAGGACCGGATGATCCTCGCCAGGCGCAGCGCCTCCGGCCCCGCTCCCGCGCCGAGCCCCACCAGCCCGCGCGGGTTGAGCAGCGCCTTGCGCAGCACGGTGAAGGGGATGATCGCCACCGTGGCCCCGGCCTGGCGCAGCACCGGGACGAGCGGGCCGTCGGCGGGCAGAGCCACCTTGACCACGTGGCCGGCGCCGACGAGCGCGTGGATGGTCTCGACCAGTTGCAGGTCGGAGCCGTACAGGTCGGGGGAGGGGTGGGCGACGAGGATCGTGCTCATGCGGGGAAGGCCCCCGTCCTGCGTCCCGAGGGGCGGTGGTGCACCGGGCCGCCGATGGCCAGGCGGCGGCACAGCGCCTCGTAGGAGTCGGCGACGGCATCCCAGTCGTAGCGCTCGGCCCGCTCCCGGGAGAGCTCGCCGCGCGCCGCCGTGCCGGCCGGGTCGGACTCGGCGGACTCGATGAGGGCGCGGACGTCACCGGCGGTGGTCCAGTAGCGGCCGGCGGGCCCGAGCACCTCCCGGTTGAAGGAGACGTCGAAGGCGTCGACGGCGGCCCCCGCCCCGATCGCGCGCAGCAGCGAGGGGTTGGTGCCCCCCACGGAGTGCCCGTGGAGGTAGACCGCGGCCCCGCCGTAGAGCTGGTCGAGGAGCTCCTGGTCCCACAGGCCCCCGAGGAGCCGGACGCGGTCGTCGGCCAGGGAGTGAATCCGCTCGGTGTACTCGTTGGCGTAGGGCGCCGAGCCGACGACGACGAGCGGGTGCTCGGCGCTGGAGGCCGCGTAGCCCTCGACCGCGACATCCACGTGGTTCTCCACCTCGAAGCGGGCGACCACCAGGTGGAAGCGGCCGGCTTCAAGGCCCAGCTCGGCCAGGCGGTCGGTGCCGGCGTGGATGCGCGGGGCGCCGTAGGCGATGAGGTCGGTGGGGGCGTGGAACTCGGTGTCGTAGTAGTCGGCGATGCCCTGGGCGTCGGCGATGAGCGCGTCCGAGTAGCGCACGGCCAGGGCCTCGGCCGCCCGGTAGTAGCGCTTGCCGGTGGGGCCCCACTTTCCGCGCTGCCACTCCAGGCCGTCCACATGCGTGGCCACCGGGATGCGGGCGGCGCGCAGGGCGGGCAGGAAGGGGGAGTTGGCGGCGTTGAAGACGATGGCGGCGTCGGGGTGTGCGCGGCGCAGGAGGTGGACGGTGCTCAGGGCCGTGTGGGAGAGGGTCTCAAGGCTGCGCTTACGCATGGCGGGCAGCTCCACGAGGCGCATGCCGAGGTACCTCTCGGGCAGGGGCGTACCGGGCTCGGGGTTGCGGCAGTAGACGAGAACCTTGTGCCCCTTGGCGGCCAGGCGCCTGCCGACCTCCTCGATGGCGGTCTCGAAGCCCCCGTACCGGGCGGGCACCCCGCGGGTGCCGATCATCGCGATGCGTAGTCGGTCGGGGGAGGAGGTGATCACGTCGGGGCCTTTCAAGCGGGGCGCGGGCCCGTAGCGTGCCGGTGCGCCGGAGGATTGGGACGGCCGGGCGCACTGGATGGGGCGGCTCCGGCGGGGCGACGGCGCGGGGCCGTCTCATGGGAACACCGCCATGGTACCGAGCCCGGGAGCCCCGCCCCATCGCGTGGGAGGGCGATGCGAATCATCCGGCGCCCGGTCATCCGGCGCTCGGCGGCCACTCGCCGCTGTGAGTCACGCTGCCCGAGGCGTCGTCCCAGGTGAAGGTGGACACGGAGCGGCCGCTCGCGCCGGCGTTGGACTCCCCGTCCTTCGACCAGGTGTAGGTGGCCTGGATCGTCGCGTCGTCGATGCGCTCTACGGCGGGCTTGAAGCCGTAGGACTCAAGGGACGCGGTGCCGACGTACTCGCCGTGGTGGAAGAGCATGATCTGGTAGGGCGACGACGCGGTGGCGCCGTGGACCGGCAGCGTCACCCAGGACAGCGGCGCGCAGCGGTCGTAGGTGCTCAGATCGGCCTCGCCGGGGCTCCAGTTCATCCCCGCCGGGGGCGCCGGGACTTCGTCGAGGGAGCCGGCGACGGCGGTCGCGCCCCCCATGGCCGCGCACTGCTCGGTGGGGGCCTGGGATGGCTGCGCGCCGGTATCCGAGGCCTGCGCGGGGGCCTGGGGGAGCGCTTGGGTGGGGGCCTGGGGCGGCTGCGCGCCGGTATCCGAGGCGTTGGCGGTGGATGCCGTGCCACCACTGGCCGGGGCGGTGCCGGTGGCGCCGCCCCCGCAGGCGGTCAGGGCCAGTGCGAGGAGGAGGGCGCCAACGGGCGCCAGAGCGGACGATCGGGGCATGATGACTCCTTGGCCGATTTAGATCGAGTGTGTTGCATCTCACTAGAGTAACGGAAGGGGTGCCGTACCCGATAGGCCTGTCGGGGTTCTCGTGCGTCGCGGTCGGGGCTGACCGCGGGGTTTGGGCACGCCAGAGGTCGGATGGCTGGCTCAAAGGGTGGTAAGGCGCGCCTGACATGGGGTGATGTCCGGAGCGCTCTCGATGGCGCCGGATGGGCGAAGGTCGCGTTATTTAGGGAACCCCCAGGGCGAATTTCGTAACCTGAAAGTTATCTGAGTGTTATTGTCGAGTGTGGCGCCTGGCCCCATCCGAGCTCCCGCGGCGATGCTCGGCGCCCTCGCTAGAAGTGTCCCTGCATCCCCAACCGTTGAACGGAATATCTCTATGCGTCTACGTTGCCATGCCCGAAGGCTTGCCATGGCCTCCGCGCTCCCCCTCGCCCTGGCGGCGCTGCCAGTCCTCCCCTTCACGAGCCCGGCCGCCCACGCCGCTGACGCCCAGGGTGCGGCGGGCGGGGTCGCCATCGCTTCGCCAACGCCCCTCCCGACCGCCCAGATCAACGGCGTCGTGTGGGATCAGAAGATCGTCGGCAATACGGTCTACGCCGTCGGAGAGTTCTCGAGCGCGCGTCCGGCCGGTTCCGCTCAGGGGCAGAACGAGGTCCCGCGCTCCAACGCGATGGCCTACGACATCACCACCGGCGCCCTCCTCGACTGGGCGCCCACCACCAACGGCGTCATCTACTCCATTGACGCCTCGAAGGACGGCAAGACCCTCTACCTCGGCGGCAACTTCACCAGCCTCAACGGCGAGAGCACCTTCCGCCTCGGCGCTGTGAACGCCTCCGACGGCAAGCGCGTGAACCTCGGTATCTCCCCCAACACCGAGGTCCGCGACGTCCAGGTTTCCCCCGACGGCGGCACCCTCTACTTCTCCGGCGCGTTCACCCAGGTCAACAACAAGGCCCGTTACCGCGTGGCCGCCGTCAGCCTGCCCTCCCTGACCCTGACCGAATTCGCCCCCCGGGTGGGTCGCGGCCTCGTCCGCACCGTCACCGTCGCCCCTGATGGCAGCCGGGTGGCCATCGGTGGCTCCTTCCGCGACGTCGGCGGCTTCTCCCACCCCGGCCTGGCGATCCTCGGCAGCGACGGCGCCGTCCAGTCGACCAACATCAACTCGGTCGTGCGCAACTCCGGCACCTACGCCGCGATCTTCTCCCTGAAGTCGGACAGCCAGGGCCTCTACGGCGTCGCCTACTCCCAGGAGGGCAGTTTCGAGGGCCTGTTCCGCGCCAGTTGGTCGACCGGCGACCTCGACTACATGGCCGACTGCCACGGCGACACCTACGATCTCTTCCCCGCCGGCGGCGTCGTCTACGTCGCGGGCCACCCGCACGACTGCCGCAACATCGGCGGCTTCGGCGACACCGCGCCGACGAGTTACTACAACGCCCTGGCCTACGTGAACGGGCGTACCGGCACGGTGCAGCGGAACCACGCCCGCGGCTACACCGACTACTCCGGCCAGCCGGCCACGACGGCGCTTCAGAACTTCCGCCCCAACTTCATCGTCGGCAGGTACACCGGCATGGGCCAGGCCACCTGGACCGTTGAGGGCAACGACAAGTACGTCGTCTACGGCGGCGAGTTCGTCGGCGTCAACAAGAAGGGCCAGCAGGGCCTCGTCCGCTTCGCCATCGACTCCACCGAGGTCCCGCCGCAGGGCGAGGGCGACGACAACGGCGGTCACGACGGCCGCCAGGGCGATCGCCACGACGGCCGCAAGGGCGGCAAGGGTGGCAAGGGCGGTCACGACGGCCGCAGGGGCGATGGCCGCGACAACCGCGACGACGACTGGAATGACTGGTGGGACCGCGGTGGCCGTCACGGCGACTGGAATGACTGGTGGGGCCGCGGTGGCTGGAACGACTGGTGGAACCGCGGCTGGGGATGGCGCTGATGACGCGCCGCCACCTGAGGCGTGTGGGGATGGGTGCGCCGCGTCGCGCGGCTCGCCCGCCCCTCGCCCTCTCCGTGGCGCTGGTCCTGGCGCTCGGGGCCTGCTCCAGCGGTGAGGCCTCCGACTCGGCGTCCTCCGCCTCGCCGACCGCCGACGCCACCGCCAGCACGGCGGTCCCGGCCAGTAGCGCAGAGCCCACGGTGACGGGCGAGCCACTGCCGACCGGCCCCGAAACGCCGTCGGCGCAGGCCTCACAGGATTCCACGGCCCTGAGCCAGGGCGACATCTCAGCCGATGAGCTCCCTCCCGTCGCCCCCGACCAGACGAGCACCGTGGATGGGGCCGATATCGCGCTGGGCGCCATGCGCTCCGAAGACCTCAAGGCCGGCCCCGGGGAGACCGGTGGCCCGGGCGTGGTCATCCCGGTGAAGATCACGAACAACACCGGATCGGAGTTGTCGCTGTCCGGCCTCGTGGTCACCGTGACCTACGGCGCGGACAAGTCCCCGGCGGCTGAGTTGGTCAGCGCCTATGGCGAGGTGCCCGACTCTGTCGCTCCGGGGGAGACGCAGACCGTGGAAAAGGCCTTCACGATCCCCGCCTCCGGACGAGGGCAGGTGCACGTCGTCGTCGATCTCGGCCCCGATCACGCGGCCGCTACCTTCGACGGCGCGGCGCCCAGCTGAGCCCAAACCGCCCATCCTCCCGCCCGTCGCGCCCGCATGGCGCGGCGGGCGGGATGCGTATCGGGGCGCCGCCGGGCGAGCCGCGCCGCCATGGGGCGCGCCGGCAGCGCCGATGCGCGCGGACATGGGGCGCCGCCGGGCTTGCCGGGCGCGCC
>NZ_VWPG01000013.1:0-47935 GCF_009829695.1 Actinomyces sp. zg296 | reverse complement strand
CACGGCGTCGGCGGCGCATCCGGCCAGCGCGGGAACGGCGGCGGCCAGCAGCCGGGTCGCGCCCGCAGTGGCCAGGGCGGGCGCGACGGCGCTCGCCGCGGCGGCGTCGCCGAGCACGAGGGCGATCGCCTGGGGGCTCAGCGACCGGGCCGCGGCAAGCAACTCCAGGGCGGCGCCGGTGGGGTGACCGGCGTCATCGAGGTCGGCCAGGACGAGGATGGGGGCGTCAAGCGTGTGGGACATGCGGGATCTCCTTGGGTCTTATGGGCGGCGGGCGCGCATTAGACGTCTTACGGGCGGGCTCCGGATGAGCCTCAGACGAGTTTCAGACGAGCCTTAGACGAGCTTGGTCTCGACGAGCCACGCGGCGAGTTCCCGCCCGGCGTCCCCGGCGTCGGTGCGGATGATGCCGGCCTCGCGGGCGGGCCTCGCCTGGGCGGCCACCACGCTCACGGCGGGATCGCCCGGGGCCTCCAGCCCGAGGTCGTCCAACGAGAGCACGTCGAGGGGCTTCTTCTTCGCCGCGCGCATGGCGGCGAAGTTCGGGTAGCGGGGCTCGTTGGCCTGGTCGGTCACAGAGACGAGGGCGGGCAGCGGCGCGCGCAGGGTCTCGCGCAGCGTGCCGGTGGTCCGCTGGATCGTCACGGCCCCGTCGGCGACCCCCAGTTCGGTGGCCAGGGTGAGCGCGGGCACGCCCACGGCCGCGGCGAGCGCCCCGGGGAGCATGGAGGTCATGCCGTCCAGGGAGGCCATGCCGGTGACGATGAGGTCGACGCCGCCGATGCGCTCGATGGCGGCGGCGAGCACTCGCGCGGTGGTGACGACGTCGGCCCCGGCGAGCCCGTCGTCGGCGACGATGAGGCCGGAGTCCGCCCCCATCTGGAGGGCGCGGCGCACGCCGTCCTCAGAGTCCTCCGGGCCCATGGTCAGGGCGATCACCTCCCCCCCGGCATCCTCGGCGAGGCTGACGGCCGCCTCGACGGCGTTCTCATCGAGCTCATTGAGAACATCCTCGTCGCCGCGCAGGAGGCGACCCTCCTCGAAGCGGCGCTCGGACTGCACGTCAGGAACGTGCTTGATGCAGACGACGATTTTCATGCGTCCAAGGTTGCCATAAAGCGGGGTGTGACCGCTCACTCAGTTCGGTGATCCTGCTTGCAGCCCTCGGCTCGCGCCCCGCGTTTGGCCAGGGTTGGCGCGCGAGCGACAATGAAACCCGTGTCCGATCCCGCCCTGTTCTCCCCTGCGCCGCTGGCACCA
The DNA here is from genome assembly GCF_009829695.1 of Actinomyces sp. zg296. Classification (NCBI taxonomy): domain Bacteria; kingdom Bacillati; phylum Actinomycetota; class Actinomycetes; order Actinomycetales; family Actinomycetaceae; genus Actinomyces; species Actinomyces sp. zg296. The sequence goes on along the minus strand of NZ_VWPG01000013.1, from coordinate 46,675 downwards.
GCGCGCGCGCTTGAGCGCGCCCGCCTGGGGGCCACCCCCCAGGGTGATGGGACGGACTTCGTGGTCGTGGCCCCTCGCGCCACGGCGGTGGACCTGTGCCTCGTCGAGGTCGACGACGCCGGGACCCCCATTGCCGAGCGCCGCATCGGCATGTATGGCCCGCAGCAGGGCGCGTGGGACGCGCATGTGCCCGGCGTCGGCGTCGGGCAGCGCTACGGCTACCGGGTCCACGGATGCTGGAACCCCTCCGAGGCGCTCCTCCACAATCCGCGCAAGATGCTCCTGGACCCCTACGCGCGCCTGACCAGCGGCACCACGAAGTTGTCCCCGGAGATCTACGCCCACGCGGTGGAGGAAGACCTCTCCCCCGCGCTCATCCCCTTCGCCCCCTCGGAGTTGGACTCGCTGGGGAGCACGGCGCTGGGCGTGGTCACGGGCGGGCCCCGCTTCCCCCTGGTCCCCGGCCCGCGCGTGCCCGCCGAGCGCACGGTCATCTACGAGACCCATGTCAAGGGCATGACATTGAGGATGCCCGGCGTCCCCGAGCCCCTGCGCGGCACCTACGCCGGACTCGCCCACCCCGCCACCATCGAGTACCTGCGCGCCCTCGGGGTGACGACGATCGAGCTCCTGCCGATCCACGCGGCCTTCTCCGAGCCGTTCCTCCAGCAGCGGGGCCGGCGCAACTACTGGGGCTACTCGACCCTCTCCTTCTTCGCCCCCGAGCCGTCCTACGCGACGGCCGCCGCCCAGGCCGCCGGCCCCGAGGCGGTCCTCGATGAGCTGCGCGGCATGGTCTCGATCCTCCATGAGGCGGGCCTCGAAGTCATCATGGACGTGGTCTACAACCACACCTGCGAGGGCGGCATGGATGGGCCGTCCCTGTCCTTGCGGGGCCTGGACAACCTGGAGTACTACCTGCATGCCCCGCAACGGCCCGCCGTCTACGGGGATGTCACCGGCACGGGCAACAGCATCGACTTCCGCTCGCCCCGGGCGGTCCAACTGGTGCTGGACTCGCTGCGCTACTGGGCGACCGACGTCGGCATCGACGGCTTCCGCTTCGACCTCGCGGTGACCCTGGGCCGCCACGGCGCCGAGTTCACCCCCCGCCACCCGCTCCTGGCGGCGATGGGCAGCGATCCCGTCCTCAAGCGCGTCAAGCTCATCTCCGAGCCCTGGGACGTGGGACCCGGCGGCTGGCGCACCGGCGAGTTCCCCGAGCCCTTCAAGGACTGGAACGACCGCTACCGCGGCGCGGTGCGCTCCTTCTGGCTGGCCGATGCCTCGGAGCTGTCCAAGGGGCGCCCCGGCTCGGGCCTGAGCGACCTGGCCACCCGCCTGTCCGGCTCGGCGGACCTGTTCGGCCACGGGGAGTACCCGGGTGGACGGGGCCCGCTGGCGAGCGTGAACTTCATCACCGCTCACGACGGCTTCACGCTCAGGGACCTGACCTGCTTCGACCACAAGCAGAACCTCGCCAACGGCGAGGACAACCGCGACGGGACGGATGACAACCGCTCCTGGAACCATGGCTGGGAGGGCCCCGTGGCCGAGGGCATGGACGGGGGGCCGATCGAGGTCCTGCGCCGCCGCTCAGCGCGTAATCTGCTGGGCACGCTGCTCATCAGCGCGGGAACCCCGATGCTCCTGGGCGGGGACGAGATGGGCCGCACCCAGGGGGGCAACAACAACTCCTACTGCCAGGACTCCGAGATCTCCTGGTACGACTGGGACCTGGAGATCTGGCAGCGCGACCTCATCTCCATCACGCGCTTCCTCATCCGCCTGCGCGAGGAGCACCCGGTGCTGCGCCCGGACCGCTTCGCCGTGGGAGCCCCGGCCCTCATCGACGGCGAGCCGGACACGATCCCGGACCTGTCCTGGTTCAGGGCCGACGGCGAGCGCATGGACCACTGCGACTGGCACGACGCCGGCTGCCGGACGGTGCAGATGCTCCGCTCGGGCGCCCCCTGGGGCGACGACGACCTCCTCGTCGTCATCAACGGCACCCTGGCCGAGCAGGAGGTCGTCCTGCCGGGGGCCCACGGCCGCGACTGGCACCTCGTGTGGGACTCCACATGGGCGGTGCCCCGCCCGCACACCTCCGCGTTCGCGCTGGCCCGCCGCATCAGGCGCGCCTCGGGGCCTGCGCCGGTCTCGATCATCGGCTCCGCTCAAGGGCCCATCTGCCGCCAGGACCGCCCCGGGGACACCACCACGATGGAGGTACTCTCCATGCGCATCTACCTCTCCGGCGAGGCTCTCGCCCGGGAGCCGGAGCGCTTCGCCCACGCGGACGACGACGATGCGAGGCCGGCGGGCTAGGGCCTCCCGCGAGCCCCTCGCCGTCGGCGTCGTGGCTCCCCCCCCCCCGCGCCTGGCAGAGCGCGCGCCCTACGACTAAAGTCGCGTGTTATCTGTCTGTAATTTAGACGCGCGGCCGCCGCACGGCTCGTCACGCGAAACGACTCGCAAGGAGCCCCTCCAGCATGCCCGAGGTCACAGGCGCCACCCATGAGGTCGGTGTTGACCAGATCTTCTTCTCCACCACTGACGCGCGCGGGGTGATCCGCCACTCCAACAACGTGTTCGTCGAGATGTCCCGCTACAGCCGCCAGCAGCTCTCCGGCGCGCCGCACAACATCATCCGCCACCCGGAGATGCCCGGCGGCGCCTTCAAGGCCATGTGGGACACCCTGCAGGCGGGCAGCCCCTTCGCCGCCTACGTGCGCAACCTCGCCGCCGACGGCTCGGAGTACACGGTGTTCGCCACCGTCACGCCCCTGTCCGACGGCGGCTACCTGTCCGTGCGCACCCGCCCCATGCGCGACGACCTGTTCGAGACCGCCCGCGCGATCTACCGCGACGCCCGCGCCGTGGAGGACGCCGCCATCGAGGCGGGGGACAACCGGCGCGAGGCGTCGGTCAAGGGACTGGGCCGCATTGCCGAGCTACTCACGGCCGCCGGGCTGTCCTCCTACGAGGACTTCCAGAACGCCGCCCTACCGGCCGAGGTCGCCCGCAGGGAGGAGATGTCCGAGGGCATCCCGCGGCGCCCGGGCGCCACCGGCGACCTGGCCGAGATGCTCTCCTCCGTGAGCGCCATCACCGATGGACTGGACTCCTGGATGGCGGGCCAGGGCGAACTGGCAGAGCTGTCGGCCTCGCTCAAGGCCACCGGGGCCTCTCTGACCCAGACCCTCGCCGATCCCCGCCTGACCGCCGCCACCATCGCCACGCTCGATCGCGGCGACACCCGCGTCAAGCCCCTGGCAGACATGCTCGACCTGTGGACGCAGATGCAGGGCATCGTCTCGCCCCTGGTCAACCGCCTCGTCAAGACCCTCGCCCAACTGGACCTCAACGGCGCCCGCACCCGCTTCCGGATCGCCCTGGCGCGCCTGCACGCCACGATCACCGCCCTGTTCACCGTTGAACTCATCGACGGCGTCGGGGAGACGCAGCACTCAGCCGAGTCCATCCCCGACCTCATCGAGAGCCTGACGGCCGGACTGGAGGAGATGGAGCGGGCCGCCCAGGCGCACCGCGCGCTCAGCGCCCAGGCCGTGGCCACGATCGGGGAGGCCAGCCGCATGATGCTCATTCCCAATCAGCTGCTCATGCTGTGGACGGGGTCACTCGCGGCGAAGGACCCCCATCTGCCCGCCACCGCCGCGGGGCTCTCAGCCGCGGCCTCCGGGGTCGTCGAGACCGTGCGGGGGCGCCTGGCCGAGCTCGACGCCCTCGCGGCGAGCTGCCAGCGCCTCGACATCGCCGCCGGGGCCTCGGACCTGCGCGGCCACCTGGCCGCCCTCACCCGGGCCGCCGCCTCAGCCGCCCCGTCGTCGCCCTCGCGGCGCCCGGTCCCCTGAGCGCGGGCGGGCCCCGCGGGCAGGGGCGCGGTGCCCTGCGACGCCCCTCGCCTAGGATTAGCGCCATGACGCCCTCCACCGCATCTGACACCTCCTCGGCCGCCCAGGCCCCCTCCGCCGCCGAGGAGGCCCTGGCCAGCGCCGTCGACGACGCCTCGCTCGCCCGCTCCATCGCGCGCAGCCGCGAGATCGAAGCGGACATGCCCCTGAACCCCGGCCGCTACCGGATGCTCACCGGCGTGCGCCCCACCGGCAACATGCACCTGGGCCACTACTTCGGGACGATGCGGAGCTGGGCGCCGATCCAGGACATGGGCATCGACACCTGGATCCTCGTGGCCGACTACCAGGTGATCACCGACCGCGACGGCGTCGGCCCGATCCGCGAGCGCGTCCTGTCACTGACGGCGGACGCGCTGAGCGTGGGGGTGGACCCGGAGCGCTCGACGATCTTCGCCCACTCGGCGGTGCCCGCCGCCAACCAGCTCATGCTTCCCTTCCTGTCCCTGGTCACCGAGTCCGAGCTGCACCGCAACCCCACGGTCAAGGCCGAGCTGGAGGCCACCGCCGGACGCGCCATGAGTGGCCTGCTGCTGACCTACCCGGTGCACCAGGCGGCGGACATCCTGTTCTGCCAGGCGAATCTCGTGCCCGTGGGCAAGGATCAGTTGCCCCACCTGGAGCAGGCCCGCCTCATCGCCCAGCGCTTCGACAAGCGCTACGGCCGGGCGGAGAAGTCCCGCCCGGTGTTCCGCCGTCCCGAGGCGCTGCTCGGCGAGGCCCCGCTGCTGCTGGGGCTGGACGGGGAGAAGATGAGCAAGTCGCGGGGCAACACGATCGAGTTGCGCATGAGCGCCGATGAGACCGCCAAGGCCCTGAAGAAGGCCAAGACGGACTCCGACCGCGTCATCACCTATGACCCCGCGGGCCGCCCGGAGGTGTCCAACCTGCTCATGCTCGCCTCCCTGTGCGGGGCGGGCTCCCCGGAGGGGATCGCCGAGAGCATCGGTGACGGCGGCGCGGGCGCCCTCAAGAGGCTCACCACCGAGGCGGTCAACGAGTACTTCGCGCCGATCCGCGCGCGCCGCGCGGAGTTGGCCGCCAACGAGGACCACCTCCTGGCGGTCCTGGCCTCGGGAAACGCGCGGGCCAACGAGGTCGCGGACGAGACCCTGCGGGCGGTTCGCGCCGCCATGCGCATGGATTACTGAGGCGGCCCGGGAGGCCCGGGCCCCGCCTGACCGTGACTGCCCGGGGCGCGCCCGGAGCCCCTCCGTTCGGGGTGCCGGATGTACGCCGGGCCCGTAGTCTTGTCCTGTGATCCGACACACCACCGCTCCGCGTCCTGCCCGCCCCCTCGTCGGCCGGATCCCGGTCACTGAGGTCTTCCCCGTGGTCGAGGATGGCCACTGGCCCGCCAAGGCGGTGCCCGGTGAGGTCATCCCCATCCGCGCGACCGTCTTCCGCGAGGGGCATGACCGCTTCGCGGCGACCGCCGTGCTCATCCGCCCGGACGGCACCGATGGGCCCAGCGCCCGGATGCGGCTCATCGCCCCCGGCCTGGACCGCTACGAGGCGCGCCTGGCGCCCGACGCTCCGGGCGACTGGTCCTTCCGCGTCGAGGGATGGTCGGACCCCTACGCCACCTGGGCCCATGACGCCGGGATCAAGGTGCCCGCTGGTGTTGACGTCGAGCTCATGCTTGAGGAGGGCGCGCGTCTCATGGAGCGCGCCCAGGCCGTGCCCGGCCGGGGCCGGGCCGATGCCGCCGTGCTGGGAGCCGCCGCGGCCCTCCTGCGCGACGCCTCCCGCTCGGCCGTCGAGCGCCTGGGGGCGGGACTGGCCGACGCCGTCGTCGCCGTCCTCGACCGCCTCCCGCTGCGGGACCTCGTCTCCCCCTCACGCGCCTACCCCCTGCAGGTGGACCGCCCCCGCGCCCTGGCCGGCTCCTGGTACGAGATCTTCCCCCGGTCGCTGGGCGCCTACTGCGACGAGCGCGGCAACTGGCACTCCGGCACGCTGCGCACCGCCACCGAGAGCCTGGACCGCATCGCGGCCATGGGCTTCGACGTCCTCTACCTCACCCCCATCTCCCCGATCGGCGTCACCAACCGCAAGGGCCGCAACAACACCCTCAACGCGCGGCCGGGCGACCCGGGCTCGCCCTACGGCATCGGCTCGGCCGAGGGCGGCCACGAAGCCATCCACCCGGACCTGGGCACCTTCGAGGACTTCGACGCCCTCGTGGCCCGCTCCCGCGAGCTCGGCATGGAGGTGGCCCTGGACCTGGCGCTCCAGTGCTCCCCGGACCACCCGTGGGTGGCCGAGCACCCCGAGTGGTTCACGGTCCTGGCCGACGGCTCCATCGCCTACGCGGAGAACCCGCCCAAGAAGTACCAGGACATCTACCCCCTCAACTTCGACAACGACCCCGAGGGCATCTACGACGCCATCAAGGGCGTCGTCGACACCTGGATCGCCCACGGCGTGACGATCTTCCGCGTGGACAACCCCCACACCAAGCCCCTGAACTTCTGGCAGCGCCTCATCAGCGAGGTTCGCGAGGCCCACCCCGAGGTCCTCTTCCTCGCCGAGGCCTTCACCCGCCCGGCGATGATGCGCACCCTGGGCAAGATCGGCTTCCACCAGTCCTACACGTACTTCGCGTGGCGCAACACCCGCGAGGAGCTGACCGACTACCTCGTGGAGCTCTCCCAGGAGACCGCGCACGTGCTGCGCCCGGCCTTCTGGCCCACGACGCACGACATCCTCACCCCGTTCATGACCCACGGGGGCGTGCCCGCCTTCAAGCTGCGCGCCGTGCTCGCCGCCACCCTGTCCCCCACCTGGGGAATCTACTCCGGTTACGAGCTGGCCGAATCCATTCCGCGCCCCGGCTACGAGGAGCAGATCGACAACGAGAAGTACGAGTACAAGCCGCGCGACTTCGCCGCCGCCCGCGGCAACGGCATCGAGGACCTCCTCACCCGGCTCAACGCGATCCGCGCCTCCCACCCGGCGCTCGGCCAACTGCGGGACATCTGGTTCCATGACACCGGCAACGACCAGATCATCGCCTACTCCAAGCGGGTGCGCGCCGCCGAGGTCCCGGAGGGGACCACCAGCGCCCCTGGTGAGGACGACGTCGTCCTCACCGTGGTCAACCTCGACCCGCGCAACGCGCAGGTCGGCCGGTTGAGCCTCAACCTGGCCCAGCTGGGGCTGCCCGAGGACGCCGACGGCTCGCGCCCGTGCCTGGCGGTCACCGATGAGCTCACCGGGCAGGACTACGAGTGGTCCGGCTCAAACTACATCCGCCTCGACCCACACTCGGGCCAGGTCGCGCACGTCATGCGGGTGCGCGCCCTGTGAGCGCTGCCAGTCCCCCGCCCGCCGGGTCACCGCCCATCGGCCCGCCGCCCGCCGGCGCGGGAGCGCGCCCCCTGACGCTCATGGATCCCCCGGTGGGCACCGGCCCCGCCTCCATGACGGTGCCCGTGGCCGCCCCTGGGACCGCGCCGATGACGGTGGTCCCGCCCGTCCCGGGCGTGCCGGTGCTGCCCGAGCAGCCGCGCCCCGGCCTGGACGCCGACCCCGACTGGTTCCGCACCGCGGTGTTCTACGAGGCGCTCCTGCGTTCCTTCGCGGACTCCGACGGCGACGGCGTCGGGGACATCCCCGGCCTCATCACCCGCCTGGACTACCTGGCCTGGCTGGGCGTGGACTGCATCTGGATCCCGCCCTTCTACCCCTCCCCCATGCGCGACGGCGGCTACGACATCTCCGACTACACCGCCATCGACCCGCGCTACGGCACCATGGAGGACTTCCGCGAGCTCGTCCACCAGGCGCACCAGCGCGGCATGAGGATCGTCATCGACATGGTCCTCAACCACACCTCGGACGCCCACCCCTGGTTCCAGGCCTCCCGGTCCGACCCCGAGGGCCCCTACGGGGACTTCTACGTGTGGCGCGACGACGACTCCGGCTACCCGGGCACGCGCATCATCTTCGTGGACACCGAGGAGTCGAACTGGGCCTACGACGTCGAGCGCGGCCAGTTCTACTGGCACCGCTTCTTCTCCCACCAGCCCGACCTCAACTACGACAACCCCGCCGTGGTGGAGGCCGTGCACGACGTCGTGCGCTTCTGGGCCCGCACCGGGGTGGACGGGTTCCGCCTCGACGCGATCCCCTACCTGGCGGAGGCCGAGGGCACCAACTGCGAGAACCTCCCCGCCACCCACTCGATCATCGCGGGCATCCGGGCGATGCTCGACCGCGAGTTCCCCGGGACCATCACCATCGCCGAGGCCAACCAGTGGCCCCACGAGGTCGTGGAGTACTTCGGCACCGCCGAGACCCCCGAGTGCACCATGTGTTTCCACTTCCCGGTGATGCCGCGTATCTACTACGCCCTGCGCGCGGGCTCGGCCGAGGCGATCCGCTGGGTGCTCGAGCGCACCCCCGACATCCCCGCCCACGGCCAGTGGGGCACCTTCCTGCGCAACCACGACGAGCTCACCCTCGAGATGGTCACCGAGGAGGAGCGCGCCCACATGTACGCCTGGTACGCGCCCGAGGAGCGGATGCGCGCCAACATCGGTATCCGGCGCCGCCTGGCCCCCCTCCTGGACGCCTCCCGAGCGGAGACCGAGCTCGCCCTGGCCCTCCTGCTGAGCCTGCCGGGCAGCCCCTGCCTCTACTACGGCGATGAGATCGGCATGGGGGAGAACATCTGGCTGGAGGACCGCGACGCCGTGCGCACCCCCATGCAGTGGGACGACTCCCCCAACATGGGCTTCTCCACGGTGGTGGACCCCGGCGCCCTGACCCTCCCGCTGATCCAGACACCCGGCTACGCGCACCTGACCGTGGCCACGGAGATGGGCCGGCCCGACTCCCTGCTCCACTTCACCCGGCGCATCCTGCGCCTGCGCCGCGCCCACCCGGTTCTGGGCCGGGGCGGTTTCGCCCTGCGCGAGGCCTCCGACCCCGCGATCCTGGTCCACACGCGCAGCGAGGGCGGCGCGCCGGGCGATGAGGGCGGCGCCACCCTCATCTGCGTGGCCAACCTGGCCGCCACCCCGCGGGCGGTCAGCATCAGCGTCCCCGAGCTCGCCGGCAGGGCCACCCGGGACGTCTTCGGGGGGAGGCCCTTCCCGTCCGTCGGGGCGGACGGCTCCCTGCGCCTGACCCTCGGCGGCCTGGGCTACTACTGGCTCGAGGTTCTGCCCCGCCAGGACGGGGGCCACGAGGGCAGCGGGGATCAAGACGATGGTGAAGGCGCCGGCCCGCGGCCGGGGCACGACGACGAGGCAGGAGAGCCGCGATGAGCAACGCCACCCCCACCCAGTGGCCCACGGATGAGGAACTCCTGGAAGCCCTGCTGCCCTGGATGCTGGCGCGCCGCTGGTTCCCCCTCAAGGGCGACGCCGCCCCGTCGGCGCTGCGGCTGGCCCACCGCGTCGATCTGGCGCCCGGCGCGCGCGACCTCATCGTCGCCGCCCCGCGAGGCGATTCCATGGGCCGGACCCCCGAGGCACTCATCCACGTGCCGCTCGTCCTGGGGGCGCCCGAGGACCTGGCGCGCTACGCCGTCGACGGCGGCGCCCCCGGGTCCGAGGGACTGCTCATGACCGACTCCCAGGGCCGCGAGCTCGCGCTCATCGACGGCGCCCACCACCCCGCCTTCTGGCGGGCCTGGGCCGAGGCCGCCGCGGCGGCGGGGACCGTGCTCGGCGCCGAGGGCGCCGCCGCGATCGCCCAGCGCGCCGAGCGGCTGCGCGTGACCACCGGTGAGCAGTCGAACACGAGCGTCATCATGCCCGCTCCCCGCGCCCCCGAGCAGGCCACGGGCCCGGAGGACGCCGCCACCGGCGACCTCATCGTCAAGCTCTTCCGCGTGCTCGCCCCGGGGCGCAACCCGGACGTGGAGGTCCCCGTGGCCCTCGCGCGCGACGGCTGGGACCGCGTGCGCATGCCCGTGGCCTGGTCCGTCGTCGCGGCTCCCGGGCCCGACCCGGCGGACGCCCCCTCGATGGACACGGCGGTGGCCTGCGCCTTCATCCCCAGGGCTGACGACGGCTTCGAGTTGTTCTGCTCCTTGGCCGCCGACGGCGGCTCCGGGCCCGCCCGCGAGCGCGCCCTGGCCCTGGCGGCGGACCTGGGGGCCACCACCGCGCAGATGCACGCTCATCTGCGCTCCTCATTGGGCGAGGCGGCCCCGCAGTCGCCGGAGGCGCTGGCCCGCGCCCTGCGTGAGCGGGCCGACTGGGCCATGCGCGAGGTCCCGGCCCTGGCCGAGGAGGTCCCCGGCCTGGGCGCCGCGATCGACGCCCTCCTGGCCGAGTTGGCCCTCCTGCCCGCCCTCGAGCCCGCCTGCCGGGTGCACGGCGACTACCACCTCGGCCAGGCGCTCCATGAGATCGGCGGCGCCGAGCGCTGGTACGTCCTGGACTTCGAGGGCGAGCCGCTGCGCCCCCTGGCCGAGCGCACCCGCCCCGATCAGCCCGCGCGGGATGTGGCCGGCATGCTGCGCTCCTTCGACTACGCCTGGGCGGTCGGCGGGGCGGGCGGCAGTACCAGCGCCGACTGGCTCCCCGCGGTCCGCGGCGCCTTCCTGAACGGCTACCGCGCTGAGAGCGCCCGGGCCACCGGGACCGCCGGGGGCGCTCCCGCGGACGGGACCGGGGAGCAGAGCCCCTCGCGGCGCCAGTCCGTCCTCCTGGCCGCCCTCGAACTCGACAAGGCCCTGTACGAGGCCGTGTACGAGGCGCGCAACCGCCCGGACTGGCTGGCGATCCCGCTACGGGGCCTGGCCGGCATCGTCGCTGCTCGCAGCACTGATGAAAGCGCCTCCCACGGCCAGGCGGGAGCCTGATCGCGACCCTTTCCTCTCTCCCCCCTCCCTCGTCCGATGCGACCGGAGACCTCAATCCCTCGCATCAGCTCACCCAGCCATGGAAGAATCACGATCATGACCGACGCCACACCCACCGGGTCCCCCTCGCAGTCCCCCGCCCCCAATACCGAGACAGGCTCCCCCTCCCCTGTCGAGGTCGAGCCCTGGATCCTCGCGGATGTCGCCTACGCGCGCTACCACAACCCGCATGAGGTCCTCGGGGCCCACGTCGGCGCCAACGGCGTGACCGTGCGCACCGTGCGCCACCTCGCCGACTCCGTCTCGGTGATCACCCCCGAGGGCGAGTTCCCCGCCGCGCACGAGCAGGACGGCGTCTGGGTCGCCGTCCTGCCCGGGGAGTCAGTGCCGGACTACCGCATCGACGTCACCTACGGCGAGGAGACCACCCGGGTCGACGACCCCTACCGCTTCATGCCCACCCTGGGTGAGATGGACACCTACCTCATCTCCGAGGGCCGCCACGAGGAGTTGTGGGAGGTGCTCGGCGCCCACCTCAAGCACTATGAGGGCCCCATGGGCGGCGTCGACGGCACGGCCTTCGCCGTGTGGGCCCCCAACGCGCGGGCCGTGCGCGTCGTCGGTGACTTCAACTACTGGGATGGCACCGCCTCGGCCATGCGCTCGCTCGGCTCGTCAGGCGTGTGGGAGTTGTTCATCCCCGGCGTCGGCGTGGGGGCCCGCTACAAGTTCGAGATCTGCTTCGCCGACGGCTCCTGGCACCAGAAGGCGGACCCGATGGCCCGCGCCACCGAGGTCCCCCCGGCCACCGCCTCCGTGGTCACCACCGCCGTCCACGAGTGGGGGGACCAGGAGTGGATGGAGCGCCGCAGCGCCACCGACCCGCACTCGGGCCCCATGAGCATCTACGAGGTCCACATCGGCTCATGGCGCCAGGGCCTGGGCTACCGGGGCCTAGCCGACCAGCTCGTCCCCTACGTCAAGGAGGCGGGCTTCACCCACGTCGAGCTCATGCCGGTGGCCGAGCACCCCTTCGGCGGCTCATGGGGCTACCAGGTCTCCGGCTACTACGCCCCCACCGCGCGCTTCGGCACGCCGGACGACTTCAAGTACCTCATCGACGCCCTCCACCAGGCCGGCATCGGCGTCATCCTCGACTGGGTCCCGGCCCACTTCCCCAAGGATGAGTGGGCCCTGGCCCGCTTCGACGGAACCCCCCTGTACGAGGACCCCGACCCCCGCCGCGGCGAGCACCCGGACTGGGGCACCTACGTGTTCAACTTCGGGCGCAACGAGGTCCGCAACTTCCTCGTGGCCAACGCCCTGTACTGGCTCGGCGAGTTCCACGTGGACGGCCTGCGCGTGGACGCCGTCGCCTCCATGCTCTACCTGGACTACTCGCGCCAGGACGGCCAGTGGGCCCCCAACCAGTTCGGCGGGAGGGAGAACCTGGAGGCCATCAGCTTCCTCCAGGAGGCCACCGCCACCGCCTACCGTAAGAACCCCGGCATCATCATGGCCGCCGAGGAGTCGACCGCCTGGCCGGGGGTCACCGCCCCCACGAACTACGGCGGCCTCGGCTTCGGGCTCAAGTGGAACATGGGATGGATGAACGACACCCTGCGCTACCTGCAGGAGTTGCCGATCAACCGCCGCTACCACCACGGCGAGCTGACCTTCTCCCTCGTCTACGCCTTCTCCGAGCAGTTCATCCTGCCGCTGAGCCATGACGAGGTCGTCCACGGCAAGGGCTCGCTGCTGTCGCGCATGCCCGGCGACGCCTGGCAGGAACTCGCGGGACTGCGCGCCCTGTACGCCTACCAGTGGTCGCACCCCGGCAAGCAGCTGCTGTTCATGGGCCAGGAGATCGGTCAGGGCGCCGAGTGGAACGCGGATAACTCCCTGGACTGGTGGCTCCTGGACGACCCGGGTCACGCCGGCCTGCTGCGCCTGGTGACCGACCTCAACCACTTCTACACCTCCTCCCCGGCCATGTGGGCCGATGACTTCTCCCACCGCGGCTTCGAGTGGATCGAGGCCGGCGACGGCGACCACAACGTCATCTCCTACCTGCGCAAAGGCACCGGCCCCGACGGCTCCAGCGACCTGGTGGTCTGCATCGTCAACTTCGCCGGCGCCCCGCACGAGGGGTACCGGGTCGGCCTGCCCTTCGCCGGCGGCTGGGATGAGATCATCAACACCGATTCGGAGATCTACGGCGGCTCCGGGGTGGGCAACCTCGGCCATGTCGAGGCCGAGGAACTCCCGTGGAACGGCCGCCCGGCCTCCGTCCGCCTGCGGATCCCCCCGATGGGGGCCGTCTTCCTGCGCCCGACCCGCGACTAAGAGGGCCATGCCCGGGGTCATCGTCAAAGACCCCGGGGATCATGCGCCGCCGCACCAGGGGCGGGCCCGCGCGGGCCCGCCCCTGGCTTGGCATGGCCGCGGTGATCAGACCGGCCGACCGGCCCCCCGCTGGCTCTACCACCTGGCATGGGGAGCGGCTGCGTGTACGATCTGAGCGAGTTCTGCAAGTTGCTTGCAGCCATCCGAACCCATGTCCGACAAGGGAAGAACTATGACGAAGAACCTGATGGCGACGGTTCCCTCTCAAATCCGCGCCGTCTCCGGTCGCCCCGCCGACGCCTCCACGCCGATGGAGGTCTGGCAGGGTCTGTCCTCCGCCGTCGTCGACGCCATCGCGGACGACTGGTACGCCACCACCCGCGCCTACCAGGCGGGCCGGATGGAGCACTACTTCTCCGCCGAGTTCCTCATGGGGCGGGCGCTGCTCAACAACCTGACCAACCTCGGGCTGGTCGAGGAGGCCCGCGAGGCGATCGGCGCCTTCGGCCAGAACCTGTCCGAGATCCTTGAGCAGGAGCCCGACGCCGCGCTGGGCAACGGGGGCCTGGGCCGCCTGGCCGCCTGCTTCCTCGACTCCTGCGCCACCCTCGACCTGCCCGTGACCGGCTACGGCATCCTCTACCGCTACGGCCTGTTCAAGCAGCTCTTCTCCGACGGCTTCCAGACCGAGCACCCCGACCCGTGGATGGAGGAGGGCTACCCCTTCGTCATCCGCCGCGAGGAGTGCGCCCGCATCGTGCGCTACAACGACCTCACCGTGCGCGCCGTGCCCTACGACATGCCGATCACCGGCTACGGCACGAGGAACGTGGGCACCCTGCGCCTGTGGAGAGCCGAGGCGATCGAGGAGTTCGACTACGAGGCCTTCAACTCCCAGCGCTTCACCGACGCGATCGTCGAGCGCGAGCGCACCGCGGACATCTCCCGCGTCCTCTACCCCAACGACACCACCTACGAGGGCAAGGTGCTGCGGGTGCGCCAGCAGTACTTCTTCTGCTCGGCCTCCCTGCAGGAGATCGTCGACAACTACATCGCCCACCACGGCGCGGACCTGTCCGGCTTCGCCGAGTTCAACTCCATCCAGCTCAACGACACCCACCCGGTGCTCGCCATCCCCGAACTCATGCGCATCCTGCTCGACGAGCACCACCTGGGCTGGGAGCAGGCCTGGGAGGTCGTGTCCAGGACCTTCGCCTACACCAACCACACGGTGCTCGCCGAGGCCCTGGAGACCTGGGAGATCTCCATCTTCGACAAGCTCTTCCCGCGCATCATGGAGATCGTGCGCGAGATCGACCGCCGTTTCCGTGACGACCTAGCCGCCCGCGGCATCGACCAGGCGACCATCGACTACATCGCGCCGATCTCCGGCGGCCGCGTCCACATGGCCTGGATCGCCTGCTACGCCTCCTACTCCATCAACGGCGTCGCCGCCCTGCACACCGAGATCCTCAAGCGCGACACCCTCAAGGAGTGGCACGCGATCTGGCCCGAGCGCTTCAACAACAAGACCAACGGCGTCACCCCGCGCCGCTGGCTGCGCCAGTGCAATCCGCGCCTGTCCGCCCTCCTGGACGAGGTCACCGGCTCGGACGCCTGGGTCCGTGACCTGTCCGCCCTGCAGGGCTTCGACGGCGCCGCCACCGATGCCGTCCTGGACCGCCTGGCCGAGGTCAAGCGCGCCAACAAGGCCGACTTCGCCGACTGGATCAAGGCGCGCGAGGGCATCGAGATCGACCCCGACGCGATCTTCGACGTCCAGATCAAGCGCCTGCACGAGTACAAGCGCCAGCTGCTCAACGCCTTCTACATCCTCGACCTGTACTTCCGGATGAAGGACGACCCCACGCTCGTGGTCCCGCCGCGCGTCTTCATCTTCGGCGCGAAGGCCGCCCCCGGCTACATCCGCGCCAAGGGCATCATCAAGCTCATCAACACCATCGGCGAGCTGATCAACAACGACCCGGTGATCTCCAAGACCCTCAAGGTCGTGTTCGTCCACAACTACAACGTCTCCCCCGCCGAGCACATCATCCCGGCGGCCGACGTCTCCGAGCAGATCTCGATGGCCGGCAAGGAGGCCTCGGGCACGTCCAACATGAAGTTCATGATGAACGGCGCCCTCACCCTGGGCACGCTCGACGGCGCGAACGTGGAGATCCTTGAGGCCGTCGGCCCCGAGAACGCCTACATCTTCGGCGCCACCGAGGACGAGTTGCCCGCACTGCGCGAGAGCTACGACCCGGCCTGGCACTACGAGAACGTCCCGGGCCTCAAGCGGGTCCTCGACGCCCTCATCGACGGCACCCTGGATGACAACGGCTCCGGCTGGTTCGCGGACCTGCGCCGCTCGATCTTCGAGGCCACTTATGAGCCCGCCGACGTCTACTACGTCCTGGGCGACTTCGCGGCCTACCGCGAGGCCAAGGACCGCATGGCCGCCGACTACGCCGACCAGCGCGCCTGGCAGCGCCGGGCCTGGATCAACATCACCCGCTCGGGCCGCTTCTCCTCAGACCGCACCATCAGCGATTACGCGAAGGTCTGGGGAATCAGCCCCACGCCCATCGCCTGAGGCCGGCAGTAGGAGGCCCGCCGCCCCTCGGGGCGGCGGGCCTCCCGCTGCGCGCGGGCGGGCAGCCGGGTCCGCGTCAATACAGGCGGGTCCGCGTCAGTACAGGATCGTGGCGAGGCGGCGGCGCGCGGCCTGGACCTCGGGGGCGCTGGCGCCGATGATCTCGAAGAGTTCCAGAAGGCGCAGGCGAGCGGTCTCGCGCTCATCACCGCCGTGACGGGCGACGGCGTCGAGCGCCCGGGCGAGGCAGCCCTCGACATCCCCCGCGGCGAGAGCCGCGTCCGCCCCCGCCAGAGCGGCGTCGAGGTCCTCCGGGGCGGCGTCGGCGGCAGCGAGCAGCGCCGCGGGGTCCTGGCCGTCCATGCGGGCGAGCATCCGCACCTGGGCGCGGGCGGTCTTGAGGCCGGCGTCCGCAGGGCTGTTGGCGATGGCGTGGTCGTAGACGGCCTCGGCGCCGGCCCAGTCCCCCTTCTCGATGGCCTCACGGGCGGCGCGCTCGACCTCAGTCTCCGCGGGCTCCTCGGGATCGTCCGCAGCGGGGGCGCCCGGCGCGAGGCGGCCCGTCACGCCGTTGGCGGCGGCGACCTGGAGGAGCTGGTCGAGCAGGGCGCGGGCCTGCTCCTCGCCGACCGCGCCCTGGGCCAGGGGCACGGGCTGACCGGCGAGGAGGGCAACGCAGGTGGGGACCGCCTGCACCCCGAGGGCTTGGGCGACCTCCGGGGAGGCGTCGACGTCGAGGCGGGCGAGCTCGAAGCGGCCCGCGTACTCCTCGGCCAGGCGCCCCAGCATCGCCACGGCCTGGGTAGCGGCCTCGCTGCGAGGACTGTGGCAGATGATGACGACGGGGACCCGCGAGGAGATCTCCGCGATATCGCGCAGGGCCTGGGCGTCGATGTCAACGATCAGGGGGGCGGGGATGCCCCCGGCCTGACCGGCCGGCGGGGCCTGCGTCGCCGCGGGGGCTCCCGGCGCGGGGCTCGCGGTGGGGCGCGGGGCGAGGGAGGACAGATCAACGGCGCCGAACATGCTCATGGGCGGCCTTCCTGGATCGGGCCCGCTGCTCGCGGGCGGGTACCGGTCAATGGGCGCGCCCGGGGCGGCGCCATGCGCGCGCCCCGGGCACCGGGATGGGGATCAGGCGGGAGACTTCGAGTCGTCCCTGGTCACGGAGGCGAGGACCACGGATCCGCCCAGCGCGGCGGGGGCCTCCGAGCTCCCCTCGGCGGGGATCGAGAAGGCGATCATCGCGTCGTAGGAGGCGGTGACGGTGCCGCGGACCGCGTCATCGCCTCCCAGCATCTTGCCGAGCGTCGGCCCGGCCTGGAAGCCGGCGTCCTTGACGGTGCGCTTGAACTCCGTGGTGTAGCCGAGGGTGGTCATGACGATCGCCCCGCCGTCGGCGGTCCGCAGGCCACGGAAGCCATCGGTGCCCGCCGTCGCCGTGACCGTGACCGTGCCCGCGGCGGAGACCTGGTCGTTGATGGACCGGTCCGTGGCGACCTGTGAGCGAATGCGGTCCTGGTCATTGGCGAACGTGGTCGCGTTGTCGCCCGAGGGGTTGTTGAGGGCGTCGACGTAGGCGGCCAAGACTTCAGCGGGGGTGGAGACCAGCCCGGTGGAGTCCGCGGTGATGGCCTGGGTCCCGGCCGCGGCGGTCGGGGTCCCGGGCACGCGCGCACCGGGGAAGAGCTGGCCCCAGGCCCACAGCCCGAAGTTGTCCCTGGCGTCTTCCTGCGACAGCACCATGATCCAGGGCGCCTTGGCCGCCTCGGGCTGCTGGGACACCACGACGGCGGCGCGCGGGAAGCCCTCGGCCAGGCTGGCGGCGCCCGCCGCGGAGTCGAGGACGATCTGGCTGATCCGCGTGTCGTCCCCCAGGGCCGAGGCCACGGCGTACTGCTCGGCGCGGCCACGGGCGGCGGGCCCCACCAGGTAGCCGTTGAGGGAGTCGGCGGTGCGGGCGGTATCCGCCTGGGCCAGGCCCGTCTTGATCCGCTCCAGGATGGAGGTCAGGCGCTCGGAGTCGAGCGCCGAATAGGCCCCGGGCGTGCCCGTGGCAGCCACGGGCGTGGTGGTGATCTCCTGCCCGCAGGCGGCCAGCGTCGCGGCGACGGCCGAGGCGGTCATGCCCCCGAGGAAGAAACGGCGCGTGGTCATCAGATGGTCTCCTTGTCATCCCGGGCGCCACCGGCGCCCTGGCCGTCCGCGCTCCTGCCCAGCCCGAGCTCGCCCAGGTCCTCCGTGGAGGGGCCCGATGAGCCGGCCCTGTGCGCGGGCAGATCGACGGGCGGGGACGCGGGCGGCGCCGCCGAGGCGCTCGAGCCCCGCGGGTCATCCACCTGGAAGTAGGGAGCAGAACCCGGGATCATCGAGGGCGCCGGGCGCAGCGCCTGGGCGCCATCGCCCCCGAGGATGGCGGTGCCGAAGTAATCCACGGGCTCGGCGGGGCCGAGCGGCGGCAGGGATGCCGTCGCGCTCTCCCAGGGGCGCTCATGCGCTGTCATCCCACCGCCCTGGTCCGGGCGCGGGCCACCCCAGCCCGCCTCATCGGGGGCGCCCAGGGCGCCCGCGGCGCCGCCGCTGGGGGGCGTCGTGGCGGGCGCGCCGGAGTGGGGATCGTTGGAGGTCGCGCTGATGCTCGGAGCCGCGCTCGCCGCCCCGGCGCCCTGGGCGGTGAGGGCCTCGGGGGACGAGGGGATCGAGGGGACCTCGACGCCACCGACGTAGGCGCGGCCGGTGCGCGGGTCCACCCACTCCTCGCCCTGCCGCTCGGCGCGCTCCTTGTCCCGCTTCTCCCGGCGGGTCAACGGGCGGTCCGGGTCCTCGACGCTGGGCACCGCCGCGGTCGGCACGCCATCGGCGGCGTCGAGGCGGGCCTGCCGCTCAGCCGCGCGGTTGCGGCGCTCAGCCTCCACCCGGCGGTTCTGGAAGTCGAGGAGCAGGCCGAACACCCCGACGAGGATGAGTAGGCCGCCCAGGATCAAGCTGGGCATGAACCACCACGTGGACACCGTCCGCTCCCACGACAGAGACACCGACGGCGCGGGGCCCGAGCCGTCCGTGGCGATGAGCGCGACCATGTCCGAAGAGCTGACGTTGACGACGGCCGACGCCGAGCCCGTGCCCTTGGCCTTGTCGCTCCACAGGTCAGAGGAGGTGGGGTCGGCGTTGGAGGGCGTCGCCTCCGAGCAGGCTCCCGAGGAGTCGCAGGCCTCCGTCACGGGAGAGGCCTGGAGGGTCTTCTCGTCGGCCAGGCCGGTCACCGACAGGTACGGGTCCCGCGCGAGCCAGGCCTTGACGTCCGCCTCGTGGCCGACGGCGATGACGACTGGCGAGGAGCCATCGGCGGCGGTGGCCTTGATCGTCACCGATGAGTCGATCAGGTTGAGGACGCCTGGGGCGGTGACGGCGTAGTTCTGCTCGGGCGACGTGGGAAGGGTGGCTTCGATGGTCGAGCTGGGACGCCACACTGTGGCGAAGCAGACGGCCAGAGCGATGACGATCAGGCCAGCAGCGGCGACGATCGCGCTCAAGAGTCGTCGATTCACGACGCTGAACTCCTCGGACTCGGCGTTTGGTCCCCCGCGTCCCGGGCGTGACGCTGGGCGGAACGGGGCATTGATGCCCAGAATCCCATGCCGACGCACCGGATTCCCACCATCCTGGGGAACATCACACAACCCGGCGCCCTGGGCGGACGTGTTCTGAAAACCCTGGGAGTGACCTGGGAGCCATCGCAGAGTAATCTGGAAACCCCAAGGGATTCCGAGGTCGCGGCCGAGCCGTCCAGAGTCCTACCCTTGTCCCTGAGCCGGGGCGCCGCCCCACATTATAAGAAATGGAGACACAGTGTCCGACGAGACCTATGAGTTCGCCGTGACGATGCGCGGCTACGACCGCGCGCAGGTCGAGCAGCGCATCGAGTCCCTGGTGCGGCAGCTGGCTGACGCGCGCCGCGAGGTCGCCAATCTCGATCAGCGAGCGATGACGCTCAGCGGCGAGCTGGCCGACGCGCGCCGTCGTCTGCGCGAGGCCGACAAGCCGACCTATGCCGGTCTCGGATCGCGCATCGAGCAGCTGCTGCGCAGCGCCGAGGAGCAGTCCGCCACCGTGATGTCCAAGGCCAATGCCGAGGCCGAGGCCCTGCTCTCCCGCACCCGCACCAATGCCAAGCGCCTCCAGGAGCGCAGCTCCTCCGAGGCCGCCACTCTCGTGGCGGACGCCCGCCGCGAGGCCGGCGAGCTCACCAGCCGTTCCCAGGCGGAGGCGGCGACGACGCTCGCCAACGCCCAGGCCCGCGCCGACGAGATGGTGGCCGCGGCCGAGCGCACCGCCGCCAAGGCGACCACGGACGCACAGACCGCCGCCACCGAGGCCCGCAGTTCGGCCGAGCGCGAGGCCTCCCTCGTCATCGCCCAGGCCAACAAGCAGGCCACGGAGACCACCGTCGCCGCCGATCAGCAGGCCGCCGCGACCCGTGACGAGGCGGAGGCCGCCGCCGAGCAGTTGCGCCGGACCTCCACGGAGGAGTCCGAGGCGCTGCTGACCTCCTCGCGCGAGGAGGCGCGTCTGGCCGTGGAGAAGGCCCGCACGGAGGCGGAGTCCCTCGTTCGCAACGCCAAGGCCGAGGCGGAGTCCCTCGTTCGCAACGCCAAGGCGGAGGCGGAGGCGGCCCGCTCCGAGGTGGCCGAGCTCCGTCAGCAGGCCGCCCTGGAGATCGCCAGCCAGCACGAGGCCGCCGCGACCGAGGACTCCAAGGCCCATCAGGAGACCCAGGAGTCGATCCGCCAGATGGTCGAGGAGGCCCAGGCCCAGACCGCCCAGGCGGAGGCGAGCCTCCAGGAGGCCCTCGATCGCGCGGAGAAGGTGCGCGCCCGCACCGACGCCGAGGCCCGCACCCGCTACGAGGAGGCCACGAACAAGGCTGACGAGATCGTGCGCGAGGCGCGCGAGCAGGCTGAGCAGCTCCTGGAGGACACCCGCGCCGACGCTGACGCCCAGACCTCGGCGGTGCGCCGCCAGATCGATGAGCTCGAGCGCCAGCGCGACTCGATCGCCGCCTACCTGGAGGACATGCGCGGAATCCTCGGTGACTCCGCGCTCGTCCACGCGCCCGCCCCGGTGGTCGGCGGCGCCGCCCGGTCGGCGCAGTCCCCCCAGGACGCCGCGAGCGAGGAGGCCGAGCCCGGGGCCGGGAAGGCCGCCAAGCAGTCCTCCCAGGAGGGCGCCAACAAGCCCTCGGCGAAGCAGGGGGCGAAGAAGAAGCCCTGATCCGCCTCGTGGCGCCCGCTGCGCGCGGGCACCACGAACGTCGCCGCGACACCAACGCGCATCACGCCGTGGGGCTCCTGAGCCGTCAGGAGCCCCACGCGCGCGTCAGGAGGTCGAGCGCTTTCTCACGGCTCACCCCGAGGTCGCGCAGCGCGTGGGCGCAGCGCAGGGCCTCGCGCTCGGCGGCGGTCCCGGAGGGGTCGATGACGAAGGTGCCCTGCCGGCCCCTGCCCTCGATGACCCCCTCCAGCTCCAGCTCGCGGTAGGCCTTGGCCACGGTGTTGACGGCGACGTCGATCTCGGCGGCCAGGGCCCGCGTCGTTGGGAGCCTGGTTCCGGCGGGGAGGCGGCCCAAGGCGATGTCGCGGCGCACGGCATCGCAGATCTGCTCGAAGACCGGGGACGGGGATCCCGAGTTGAGGCGGATGCGCAGTCGGGCTGGTTCGGACATGCTTCCAGTCTGCGCCATCCGGCACTCCCCGGTGGCCTCATTGACGACTCGCTTTAGGCTTGGGTCATGCCCGGCGTCCAGCCCTCCCCCGACCACGGCCTCCCGGCCCCGGAGCGCCCGGATCCCCCAGCGGCCGCGCCAGGGGATCCCGAGGAGGCGGACTGGGCCGCCCGGCGCCGTGAGGCCGCTGCCCAGAGGGCCCGGATGCTCCGGGCTTCCCGATCGGCCGAGACCGCCCGGGCGGAGCGGATCGTGCGAGCCTTCCTCAGCGCCGCCTCCGCGGAGGGCCTGGAGCCGGTGGCGCTGAGGGCCAAGGGCTATGGCGGCGGCAGCGCGCGCACTCCGCTGAGGGGCTGGTACTTGCGCGCCGATAGGACTGTGGCGATCGACGTCGAGGGGCGCTTCTACATCCTCACCCGCCAACTAGGGCTGAGGGACAGGCTGCTCGGCGTTTGCCCGAGCCCGGATCCGGTTCCCCTGACGATCGGGGAGGGCGGGCGCGACGGCGATGTCGTGCCGCTGCGCTTCGCCCTGGACCGGCTCCTGCCCGGCTGGGAGGGGCGCTCAGGCACTCCCCTCGTCTGAGTCGGGCCCGCGCGCCCGGGATCAGGGGCGCTGCGCGGCGCGGGCCCGCGGCTACCAGAGGCGGCGCTCCCAGCAGGAGGCGTGCCAGTGCCGGCGCTCCTCCAGCCCGCGGTCCGCCCCGAAGAGGGACTCATTGGACCAGGCCACCACATGCGGGGTGCCCGGAACGATGCGCCGATGGCAACCCGGACAGGTGTAGTCCTTGGCGCCGCCGCGCACATGCCGGACGGTGAACTCCGCTCCCCCCGGTCCGGTCTGGCTGCGCGGCACGGAGGCCAGGCGCCCCAAGTTGAGGGGGATGTGCCCGGCCCTGTAGGGCCGCTTGGAGCTGCGGCGTGCCATGCCGCTGATTCCAGCACAGCGACGCGCCGCGCTCCAAGGCGGCGGGGAGGCCACGCCCCGGGTCAGGGGGCCGACGACGACGCGACCGGCCCCCTCGCCGGTCGGGGACGGGACGAGGGGGCCGGTCGAGGCGTCGTCAGGGTCTGGACGACGGGTTCCTCAGATGAGGTTCATCGAGGCGACGGACTCCTTCTCGGAGATGAGCTCGGCGGCGGAGGCGTCGATCCTGGCGCGCGAGAACTCGTCGATCTCGAGGCCCTGAACGATCTTCCACTCGCCGTTCTCCACGGTGCAGGGGAAGGAGGAGATGATGCCCTCGGGCACGCCGTAGGAGCCATCGGACATGATCGAGGAGGAGGTCCAGGAGTAGCCCTTGACGCCCAGGCACCAGTCGCGGACGTGGTCGACCGCCGCCGAGGCCGCCGAGGCGGCCGAGGAGGCGCCGCGCGCATCGATGATGGCGGCACCGCGCTTGGCGACGGTGGGGATGAAGTCCTCCTCCACCCAGGCGCGGTCTGCGAGCAGGTCCGTGATGGGCTGGCCCTTGACGGTGGCCTGCGTGAGGTCGGGGTACTGGGTGGTGGAGTGGTTGCCCCAGACGGTGACCTTGTCGATGTCGGTGACGTGGCAGCCGGCCTTCATGGCGAGCTGGGCCAGGGCGCGGTTGTGGTCCAGGCGGGTCATCGCGGTGAAGCGGGAGGCCGGGACGTCCGGGGCGTGGGAGGCGGCGATGAGGGCGTTGGTGTTGGCCGGGTTGCCCACGACGAGGACCTTGATGTCGTCCGCGGCGCCGGCGTTGATGGCCTCGCCCTGGGGGCCGAAGATGCCGCCGTTGGCGGACAGCAGGTCGGCGCGCTCCATTCCGGCCTTGCGGGGCATGGAGCCGACGAGGAAGGCGATGTTGGCGCCCTCGAAGGCGGCCTTGGCGTCGTCGAAGATGTCGATGGAGCCCAGCGTCGGGAAGGCGGAGTCGAAGAGCTCCATGGCGGTGCCCTCGGCGGCCTTGATGGCCGGGGGGATCTCGAGCAGGCGCAGGTTGACCCGCTGGTCCGGGCCGAGGAGGGCGCCGGAGGCGATGCGGAAGAGAAGGGCGTAGCCGATGTTGCCGGCGGCGCCGGTGATCGTGATGTTCACGGGGGCGTTGGCCATGGTGTCTCCTTTGATCGGGGCGGTGCTGTCACGGCGCTGGACTGGGCTGTCGCAGTGCGATCACCGTGCTGTTGCGGAGTGCCGGCCGCGATAGGCCGACCATATGGGAGAAGCCTACGAGCCCGGGCCCCCGCGATGACGGGACGATGGGGCTGCAATTTTAGCACTCACCCTATGACCCGCAGCACAATAGGCCGCATGTCCGCCCCCACCGCGCTCCCGTCCCGCACCCGCCCCTCCCCCTCACGACCCCCGCTGGCGACGCCGTCGTCCAGGCGGGCGAATCTGATCTCCTTCAGCCTGACCGTCCTGGCCTCCCTGGCGCAGGGTTGGTCGCTCATCTCGGCCGGGCGGGCGCTCGGCGCGCTCATCGAGGGCGGTGCCCCGGGCGAGCACCTGGCCTGGGCGCTGGCCGCCGGCGCGGTCTCGGCGCTGGCGGCGGCGGGGGCGCGGGCGGTGTCCCTGGGCAGCGCGGCCCGAGAGGAGGCGGCGCTGCGCCGCAGGGTGCTCTCCCACCTCATGCGGCTCGGCCCGGCCCGCGCGGCCCAGCAGCGCACCGGATCGACCGTGTCGGTGCTGGCCGACGGCGCCGAGCGCGTGGCGCTGTACCGGCAGACCTTCCTCGCCCCGACGATCGCCGCGGGGCTCGCCCCGGCCCTCGTACTCGCCGAGCTGGGCATCGCGGTGGACCCGGTCCCCTCCGCGGTGCTGGCCCTCGCCGTCGTCGGCGTGCCCGCGCTCATCATCGGCTTCCACAAGACGCTGAGGTCGTCATCCTCGGGATCGCGCAGGAGCCGGGCGCGCCTGAGCGCGGAGTACCTCGACGCCATCCAGGGCCTGACCACCCTTACGCTGGCCCGTGCGGCGCGGCGCACGCACGAGCGGCTGCGCGAAGCCGGGGAGGGCAACCGGCGCGCGGTCATGCGCCTGCTGGCCGGCAACCAGCTCGTCATCCTGGTCACCGACTCCCTCTTCTCCCTCTTCCTCATCTCGGTGGCCGCGGTCAGCGCCGTGGCGCGGCTGAGCTCGGGGGCCATCGGCGTCGGCGATGCGCTGGCGATCGTGCTGACCTCCTTCGTCCTGCTCGAGCCACTGGACCACGTGGGGGCGTTCTTCTACGTCGGCATGGGAGGCCTGGCCAACCAGCGGGTCATCCGCCGCATCCTGTCCTCCTCGGGCCCGGGCGGCGCGGCGGCGCGGGGGCCGTCGAAGGCGGCGGGGGCTCCTGAGCCGGCGGGGCCGCCAGGACCATCCGAGGCCCCGGGGGAGGTGGGGCCCTCCAGGGCGATCCGCCTGCGAGGGGCGAGCGCCACCTGGGGGCGCGCCGAGGTGCTCCACGGCATTGACCTCGAGGTGGAGCCCGGCGAGCACGTGGCGGTCGTCGGCCCCTCCGGATCGGGTAAGTCCACGCTCATGGCCCTGCTCAAGGGCGATCTCCTCCCCTCAGCCGGCGCCGTGGAGGTCAACGGCGAGGCGCTGGCGCCGGGGTCGGGCGCCACCGAGCAGGAACGGGTCCGCGCCGCGAGCGCCCTGGTGGCGCAGTCCACCTGGCTCTTCTCCGGCACCATCGCCTCCAACCTCCGGCTCGCGGCGCCCTTGGCCAGCGACGATGAGCTGTGGGAGGCGCTGGCCACGGCCAATCTCGCCCAGGAGGTGCGGGCGATGCCCCAGGGCCTCCAGACCCTCGTGGGTGAGCGGGGCCTGGGCCTGTCCGGGGGCCAGGCCCAGCGCGTCTCCCTGGCGCGGGCGGTGCTCGCCGACCGGCCCGTCCTGCTCCTGGACGAGCCGACCAGCCAGGTGGACCTGGCCGGGGAGGCCGCGATCATCGAGGCGATCGAGCGGGTCTCCGCCGGGCGCGCCGTCATGACGGTC
Organism: Actinomyces sp. zg296; assembly: GCF_009829695.1. Classification (NCBI taxonomy): domain Bacteria; kingdom Bacillati; phylum Actinomycetota; class Actinomycetes; order Actinomycetales; family Actinomycetaceae; genus Actinomyces; species Actinomyces sp. zg296. The sequence continues at coordinate 21,305 of NZ_VWPG01000013.1, read as the reverse complement.
TCGCACCGCGCCGGCGCGCTGACCGGGGCTGATCGCGTCATCACCGTCGAGGGCGGGCACCTCATCGCCACCGAGCCCGGCGCGCGCCCGGACAACGGGGCGGCCACCGAGCCCGGGCACGGGGCGGGAAGGGGCCGGCGATGAGCACCAGCGCAAGACGCGAGCGAGGCGGCCCCGGGGCGCAGGACGCCCGGATGGCGCGGACCCGCCCGGGTGGGGCCAACGAGTCGGCATTCGCCCCGTCCTCCCCACTCCCCCCGCCGAGCCGCCGCGCGCTCATCGGCTGGCTCCTGGGCGTGACGCGGCCGGTCCTAGCGCCCCTGGTGGGCTCGACGCTGTGCCGCATCGCCGACCTCCTCCTGGGCTGCGCCATCATGGCAATCGGGGCGGTCGCCGTCGTCCGCGCGGGCGCGCAGGCCGCCTCCGGGGCGCACATCGGCATCCCCTGGGACCTGGCCGGGCAGCTCGCGCTTGCCTCCCTGCTCAAGGCGGCGCTGCGCTACGGCGAGCAGTTCCTCGGGCACTTCGTGGCCTTCAAAGCCCTGGAGCTGCTGCGCGGGGAGATCTTCGCCGCGCTCATCCCCCGCGCCCCGAGGGTCATGCTGGAGGCGCGCTCAGGGGACCTGCTGGCGCGCGCCACAAAGGACGTCGACCGGATCGAGGTGTTCTTCGCCCACACCTTCGCCCCCGCCGTCAGCGCCGTCGTCGTGCCCCTGAGCGTGGTGGGCATCGTCGGGGCGACGACATCCTGGCCCGTGGCCCTGACCGCCCTGGCCTTCCTCGCCGCGGCGATCGGGGTCGTGCCGGCGCTCGGGTGGCGGGCGTCGCTGGCCTCCTCGCGTCGGGCAGTGGTGGAGCGGGCCGGGCTGACTCAGCACGTCACGGACTCCATTCAGGGAATGGCCGAGGTGGTGGGCTACGGGCGCGCGGAGGAGCGTCTCGAGGAGATGGGCGCGATCGACCGCGCCATTCAGGCCGCCGGAGCCCCGGCGCGGCGCTGGACGGCACTGCGTCGGGGCGGCGCCCAGCTGCTCGCGCTCGCGGGCCCCGCCGCGATGATCCTCGTGGGCGCCGACGGCGTGCGCGCGGGGGCCTTCTCCGCGGCCGCCCTGGCGGGCGGGGTGGCGGCGGTGGTGCGCCTGGCCGAGACGGCGCGGGGCGTGGAGGAGCTCGCCGCCGCGCTCAACGCCTCCTTCGCCGCGGCCGAGAGGGTGTGGGCCACCGCCCACTCCCCCATCGAGGTCGTGGACGGGCAGGGGGAGCTGGCCAGGGCGGGCTCCCATGAGCTCGTGTGGGAGGGCGTCTCCTACGCCTACCCGGGCTCACCGAGGCTCGCGCTCGATGACGTGTCCGTGCGCGCGGCGGCGGGCCGGTGGACCTGCCTCGTGGGGGTCTCCGGCTCGGGCAAGACCACCATGGGCCATCTGGCGCTGCGCTTCGACGACCCCGCGGCGGGCCGGATCCTCCTGGACGGCGTCGACATCCGGGGACTGAGGGGGGACTGCCTGCGTCGCGAGGTGGCCCTGGTCAGCCAGAGCGCGCACCTCTTTCGGGCCAGCGTCCTGGACAACCTGCGGCTGGCCGCGCCGGGCGCGAGCGAGGAGGAGGCGCGGCGGGCCTGCCAGGACGCCGGGATCCATGACGACATCGAGGCCCTGGAGTCTGGTTACGGCACGATGATCGGCGAGCGCGGGGCCTCGCTGTCCGGCGGGCAGCGCCAGCGGCTAGCGCTGGCGCGGGCGCTGCTGGCCCGCCCCGGGGTCATCGTCCTGGACGAGTTCACCTCGCACCTGGACCCGGCGCTCGACGCCCGGGTGCGCTCCCGCGTGCGCGAACGCCTGGCCGGCACGACAGTCGTGGAGATCACGCACCGCCTGCAGTGGGTGGGCGGGGCGGACCACGTGGCCGTCCTCGATGGGGGCCGCGTCGTCGAGCAGGGCACCCCCGCCGCGCTCATGTCAGCGGGCGGGGCGCTGGCCAGGCTGGTGGCCCGGGAGGGGTGAGAGAGGGCCGCGGCCCCGGCTCGGCCTCAATCGCCGGGATAGCCCGCCGCGGCCCTGGAGGCGGCCAGGTCCTCGGGGCTGACCACGCCCTCGACGCTCACGCTGTCGAGGTAGGCCATGCCGTCGAAGGCGAGCTCTCGGGCGTTCTCCGGGTCCCCCTCGCGGCCGAGGCGGCCGTCGGCGAAGCGGTCGATGGCGATGGCGATGGCGGCATCACCGGTGACGTTGGTGGCGGTGCCGAAGGAGTCCATGGCGATGTAGGTGGCGAACATGAGCCCGACCTGGGCGTCGTTGAAGCCCAGCATGGAGGCGATGAGGCCTGAGGCCGCCGCGATCGCGCCGCCGGGGACGCCGGGGGCCGCGACCATAGTGATACCGAGCATGAAGATGAAGCCGATCCACTGGGCGGTGCTGATCGTCAGGCCCTGGGTGAAGGCGATGGCGAAGGCGAAGGCGAAGATCTTCGACGTCGAGCCGGCCAGGTGGATCGTGGCGCACAGGGGGATGACGAAGGAGGCGACGGCGTCGGACACGCCCAGCTTCTTGGTCTGGCGCAGCGTGACCGGGATGGTCGCCGCGGAGGACGAGGTGCCCAGGGCCGTCATGTAGGCCGGCAGCAGCGTGAGGATGGCCTTGAGCGGGTTCTTGCGGCCGATGGCCCCGGCGGCGGTGTACTGGCACGCCAGGATGACGACCTCGAGGACGAGCACGACGACGACCACGCGCACGAGGGTCTTCATGACGGCCCAGGCCTCGCCCGTGTAGGCGAAGTTGAGGAAGATGCCGAAGATGTGCAGCGGCAGGAGGGGGATGATGATCGCCTCGATGAGGCGGGTGATGATGGCGCGGAAATCGATGAATCCCTTGCGCAGCACGCCGCGGGGCACGAGCGAGAGGCCGATGCCCATAACGAAGCTGAGGATGAGGGCGGTCAGGACCTCCAGCGGCGGGGCGATCTGAAGGGTGAAGAAGCTCTCCAGGGCGCTCCCGGGCTCGGAGACGTTGCCGAGCGTCACGCCGGACAGGAGCGTGGGGAACAGGGCCGCGCAGGTCGCGTAGGTGACGAAGCCCGCGAAGAGGGTGGAGGCGTACGCGACGGTGGTGGTAACGCCCAGCCACTTGCCGGCCCCGTGCCCGAGGTCGGCGATGGCGGGGGTGACCAGGCCGATGATGATCAGCGGGATCGCGAATTGCAGGAACTGGCTGAAGATCGCCGAGAAGGTGGCAAAGACGCGGCCCAGGGGCGCCGGGATGATGGGGTCGCCGCCCACGCGGATGGAGCCGAGGATGACGGCCAGGAGGATCGCGACAATCACCCACAGGAGAATGCCGCCCCTCATGCGGCGCTTACGCGCGGCGGGCTGTGCGTTGGACATGTTGGGGCCTTCCAGATACCAAGGGGATCGCCGCGTGAGCGCGTGATGACTGTGACAGCGGGGCAGGATCTCACACTCACCGCCGCGCGGGCGGGGGCGTCTGCCATCCGGGATGGCGCGAGGCCCCGGTGCCGCCCGCCGGGCGCCGGGGCTCAGCCGAAGATGCGCGGGAGGTCCGCGTAGGGGGCGAGCACGAGGAGCGCCAGGGCGAGCAGCGCGCCGAAGACGACGTCGAAGAGCCGTGAGCGCGCGGAGATCCAGGTGCCCTGGGGGCGCTGGAAGCGCATGACGACGAGGGTGAGGAGCAGGGCCACCAGCGCGATGACGCCGAGCCGCTGGCGGCCCAGCAGGCTGATGACGGGAACGACGGCGAGGCTCACCGCCACGGCGACGACGCCGGCGGTCCGGTAGGTCTGATGGGCGCGGCTGCGCGGCGGGGCCACGCCCCGCCGGGGGCGCTCATCCGCGGGTCCCGCGGAGGGCCCACCCGTGGTGCTGGCGCTGGCCGCGCTGTCCCCCTCCTGGCTCACGCGCCCACCCTATCGCCCCGCCCCCAGCCCGGCCGCGCCGGGCCGGGAGCGGCGGGGCGGGAGCGGCGGGCCGGGCGCGGCTGGCCGGGAGCGGCGGCCTCAGTGGAAGAAGTGGCGCTGCCCGGTGAGGTACATGGTCACGCCCGCGGCCTTGGCGGCGGCGATGACCTCCTCGTCGCGGATGGAGCCGCCGGGCTGGACGACCGCGCGCACACCGGCGTCGATGAGGACCCGCAGGCCATCGGCGAAGGGGAAGAAGGCGTCGGAGGCGGCCACAGCCCCCCGGGCCCGCTCGGGGGCGGGACCGGTGAGGATCCGGCCGGCGTCGCCCCCGCCGACGGCCCCGGTCTCACCGGACGCGGAGGCGGGCGCCGCGGCGTCGCCGGTGGAGCGGGCGCCGAGCGTGTTGGCGCGCTCGACGGCCAGGCGGCAGGAGTCGACGCGGTTGACCTGGCCCATGCCCACGCCCACGGTGGCCCCGCCGGAGGCCAGCAGGATGGCGTTGGACTTGACCGAGCGGATGGCCCGCCAGGCGAAGCGGAGGTCGGCTAGGGTGGCCTCATCGGCGGGATGGCCGGCGGCGAGGGTCCAGGCGGCGGGGTCATCGTCACCGGCCTGATAGGCGTCGCGCTCCTGGATGACGGCGCCTCCGGAGATCTGCTTGATCTCCCATCCCTCGCGCTCGGGCGGCTCGACGGCGAGAACGCGCAGGTTCTTCTTGGCCCTGAGGATCTCCAGGGCCTCGTCCTCGAAGGCGGGAGCGGCCACGACCTCGGTGAAGATCGGCTTGATCTGATGCGCCATGGCGGCGGTGACGGTGGCGTTGGTGGCGATGACGCCGCCGAAGGCGGACACGGGGTCGCAGGCATGGGCGAGGCGGTGGGCCTGCGCGACATCACCACTGGGGCTGATGGCCACGCCGCAGGGGTTGGCGTGCTTGATGATAGCCACGCAGACCTCGCCGTCGTGGTCGTAGGCGGCGCGCAAGGCGGCGTCGGTGTCCGTGTAGTTGTTGTAGCTCATGGCCCTGCCGGACAACTGCCGGGCGTTGGCCACTCCCCCGCGCGCCCCTGGGGCGGTGTAGACGGCGGCGCCCTGGTGGGGGTTCTCGCCGTAGCGCAGGGCGGCGAGGCGCTCGTAGGCGGCGCCGGCGTAGGCGGGGGGCGCGACCGGGCCCTCGGCATCGGCCGCGGTGCCGGCTCCCGCGCCGTCGGCCTCGGTCTGCTGCGCGAACCAGGTGGCGACGGCGGCGTCGTAGGCGGCGGTGTGGGCGTAGGCGGCCGCGGCGAGGCGGCGGCGCTGGGCGAGGGAGAACCCGCCGTCGGCGATGGCCTGGACGGCCTCGGCGTACTGGTCGGGGGAAGTCAGGATGGCGACGCCGGGGTGGTTCTTGGCGGCGGCGCGGACCATGGAGGGGCCGCCGATGTCGATCTGCTCGACGCAGGCGTCGAAGGGCGCGCCGGAGGCGACGGTGGCGGCGAAGGGGTAGAGGTTGACGACGACGAGGTCGAGGGGGGACACGCCCAGGGAGTCGAGTTGGGCGAGGTGGTCGGGCTTGCGGCGGTCGGCGAGGATGCCGGCGTGGACGGCGGGGTGGAGGGTCTTGACGCGGCCCTCGAGGCACTCGGGGAAGCCGGTGACCCGCTCGACGCCGGTGACCGCGATGCCCGCGGCGGCGATGGTGGCGGCCGTGGAGCCGGTGGAGACGATCTCGACGCCGGCGGCGGCCAGGGCGGTGGCGAACTCGACGAGGCCGGTCTTGTCGTAGACGGAGACGAGCGCGCGGCGCACGGGGACGACGTCGGGATTGACCAGTCCCTCGGTGGGGACGTGGGCGGTGGGCACGCTGGTCGGGGCTGAGGGGGCCGGTGAGGCGGTCACGAGGGGCTCCTGTGGTTCCGGGTTTCGGCGGGACGCCCAGGCGGGCGACGTCCCCTCCACATGGGGCGGCGGCCGCTCCCCGGTGGTGCCCCACCCTCGCCAGTCGCGACCGGTCCCAGGCTAGCGCGCTCCCGCCCCGCCCCGCCACATCACGCCGAGACCGGTCGAAAATAAGAGCGAGACCGGTCGAAAATAGGAGCGAGACCGGTCGAAAATAGGAGCGAGACCGGTTCCCGGCGCCCCGCCGACCGGTCTCGATCCTGATATCAACCGGTCTCGATCCTGATATCGACCGGTCTCGGGAAAGGGCGCGGGGCGCGGATCAGTCCTCGGCCTGCTCCTGCTGCTTGCGCCAGCGGATGCCGGCGTCGATGAAGCCGTCGATGTCGCCGTCGAAGACGGAGTCGGGGTTGCCGACCTCGTGGTTGGTGCGCAGGTCCTTGACCATCTGGTACGGGTTGAGGACATAGGAGCGCATCTGGTCTCCCCAGGAGGCCTTGATGTCCCCGGCGAGCTCCTTCTTCTTGGCGTCCTCCTCCTGCTGCTTGAGCAGCAGCAGGCGCGACTGGAGCACGCGCATGGCGGCCGCGCGGTTCTGGATCTGCGACTTCTCGTCCTGCATGGACACCACCAGGCCAGTGGGCAGGTGCGTGATGCGCACGGCAGAGTCGGTGGTGTTGACGCTCTGGCCGCCGGGCCCCGAGGAGCGGAAGACGTCGATGCGGATGTCCGTCTCGGGGATGTCGATGTGGTCGGTGGACTCGATGAGCGGGATGACCTCGACGGCGGCGAAGGAGGTCTGGCGGCGCCCCTGGTTGTCGAAGGGGCTGATGCGCACGAGGCGGTGCGTGCCGCCCTCCACGGACAGGGTGCCGTAGGCGTAGGGGGCGTGGACCTCGAAGGTCACGGACTTCAGCCCGGCCTCCTCGGCGTAGGAGGTGTTGAGGACCTTGACGGCGTAGTCGTGGCGCTCGGCCCAGCGCGTGTACATGCGCAGGAGCATCTCGGCGAAGTCGGCGGCGTCGACTCCCCCGGCGCCCGAGCGGATGGTGACGACGGCGTCGCGCTGGTCGTACTCGCCGCTCAGCAGGGTGCGGATCTCCAGGTCGGCCAGGTCCTTGGAGACGGCGGCGAGGTCAGACTCGGCCTCGGCGAGGATCTCCGCGGCGTCGTCGCCCTCCTCCTCCCCGGCGAGTTCGACCATCGCCTCGAGATCGTCGATGCGCTCGCCGAGCTCCTCGACGCGCTTGAGATCCGCCTGGGCGTGGGACAGGGCGGAGGTGACCACCTGGGCGGCGTCCGGGTCGTCCCAGAGGTCCGGGGCGGCAGCGGACTCGCTCAACTCGACGATGCGGGCGCGCAGGGCGTCAGGGTCGGTCACCGCGGCGATGGAGGCGTAGGTGTGTCGGAGTCGTTCGATCTGCATGGGGAAGTCAGTGGCCACCCGGCAAGAGTAGTCGATCCGCCAGACCCTCCCCTCCTCACCCCATGACGGCGCCCAGGGGGATCGTCTGCTCCAGCAGCGCTGACAGGACCGCGCGCACCGCCGGCCCGGGCTCGGTGCGCGTGGCGCGATGGCGCACGACGAGCTGGCGCGCGCCCAGGCCGGGCAGGCGGGTGATGCGCACGTCGTCGGGGATGTCGTTGCTGCGCACCGCGAGTTCGGGGAGGAGCGCGTAGCCCAATCCCGCATGGGCCATGGCGAGCACGACGTCGTAGTCGTTGCCCACGTGCCGGGTGTTCAGGGCGACTCCGAGCTGCCCAGACAGGCGGGTCAGCGCGAAGGCCCCGGCGGTGGAGGGGTCGAGGGCGATCCAGGTGGCGCCGGCCAGGTCCGCCAGCGACGTCGGCACGGCGCAGCCCGGGGGGACGACGACGAGCCAGGACTCGTCGAGGATCGGCACATCGCCGAGGCCGCGGGGGGCGGGGGGCAGGGCGCGGGCGTCGCGCTCCAGGAGAAGGAGGTCGAGCTCGCCGCGGCGCAGGCGGGACAGGCCCGCGCGCTCCTCGACCTCCTCGATGATGATGTCGAGCCCGGGGCGGTTGGCCTCCAGGTCGGCGATGAGCGGGAGGAGGATGGCGCGCACGGCGGTGGCGAAGGAGCCGACGCGAACCGTCCCGGTGGGGCTGGCGCCGTCGAGCGCGGCGAGCTTGCGCTGGGCCTCGATGAGCTCGCCCTCGATGCGCTCGGCGCTCTCGGCCAGGACCCGACCGGCCTCCGTGAGGACCGCGCCAGTCGGGGCGCGGTCCACGAGACGGGCGCCGCTTTCCTTCTCCAGGAGCCGGACGTGCTGGGACACCGCGGAGGGGCTCATGTGTAACGAATCCGCTGCTGCGACCACCCCTCCGGCGCGCTGGACGGCGAGGAGGACGGACATCCGACGAGACGACAGGTTCATGAAGTAAAACTACATCCCCCATGCAGATACCTGCGATTGATCTTCATCGTCGGGGAGTCCATGATCTTCCTCCGTGACCCACATCGTTCCCTACCTCCTCTCCCTGGCCGGCTGGCTCGGCGCCGCCGAACTCCTCTGGGCCTACGTCCTCATCTCCTCCGGCAGGCTGGCCGGTGATTCCCTCAAGTACCAGGCCCTCAACATCTCGGGCTCGATCATGCTCATGGCCAACTGCGCCTCCTCCGGCGCCTGGCCGAGCGTCATCGCGAACCTCTTCTACCTCGTGGTCGGCATCAACGTGCTCCTGACCGTCAAGCGCGCCTACATCGCCGGGCTCGTGCGCCGCGAGGCGGCCGCCGTCTCCGCCCGCTGGCAGCGCCCGGGGCAGACCAGGATGACCGGCGCCGCCACTGACCCCGCCGCGCGAGCCCTTCCGGCCCCCACGGCCGAGATGGCGGCGATGCCCGCCGGTCAGACGGCCTCGTCGGCGCCTGCCGCCGCGCTCCTGAGCACCGCCGCCTGACCGAGCCGCCCATCGACTGGCGCGCTCCGCACCGAGCGGTGCCGTGCGCGCCGAGCGGTGCCGTGCGCACCGAGCGGTGCGAGTTGCCCGCACCAGTCGGCGCAAACCGCACCAGTGGGCGCGAACCGCACCGATGAGCGCAGACGGCACCGGTGGGCGCGCGTCGCGCGGATCCCCGCCCACCTCAGGGCGCCGTCGTCGTCCGAGCTGACCCAGTGGCGCTGATGTCGAAGCCCTCGAAGGGCAGCACCCCCCAAGGCAGGAAGGGCGGACGCGAGTGTCCGCTGAGGGTGACGACGGCGACCCTGCCATCCTCGACGTGGGCGTCTCTCACGCTCACATCGCTCAGGCCCCCGGCGCTCGCCACTCCCACCTCCGCCTGGGAGACGAGGTCGTCGACGGCGGCGCTCCGCACGGAGGCGTCGTCCATGGCCACGGGCGCGACGCCAGGGCCACCCGTGTAATAGCCGTCGGGCGCGATCCTGCCCGCCCCCGCCACCGCGGCGGAGTCCGCCATGGCGGTCAGGCGCTTGACGTCCAAGTAGACGGAGGTCACCGACGCGATGCCGAGGGTCAGGGTGAGCACGACGGCGATCATGCCGATCCCGAGCAGCATGGCCTGCCCGTCCTCGGCCGCGCGGCGACGAAGCAGCACCCTGAGGCGCCGTCGCCAGGGGGCGGGCGCCGAGAGCGCGGGTGGGCCCGTGGTGGCGCGGGCATCATCGCGCCTCATCGATCACCCTCTGGGCCCGGGATGCCATTGTCGATGGTGCTCACGGGGCGCACGGCGGAGATCGTGACGAGATCGTCACCGATCCCGGTCATGGACACGAGCGGCAGGCCGACTCCCACCTCCACGCGCACGGCCCTGGGCCGGGCGCACGCGGAGTCCTCGCAGTCGAGGACGAGCGCGGTGGCGGGGTCGTCATCGATCCCTTGATCGGCCAAGGCGAGACCGACGGCGGCACGGGCCCGGGCCGGACCCAGGCCATCAGCGCCACCCGCGCTGTACTCCATGGCGCGGGCGGCGGAGTCGGCGGCGCTGGCCACGGCGAGCGAAGCCGCCTGAGCCTGGGCGAGGGCGATGATGAGGTAGAGGACCGGCAAGACGATGGCCACGCTCCATCCGATGAACTCGACCGTCGCGCTGCCCCGTTCGCCCTCCGCTCCCCCGCCCGGCGCGGGGAGCCACCGGGTCCTCATCAGCCGTCTCATGGCGTCGCGCCAGCTCGGGCGAGGGCCGATTCATCGAGGGCGTGACCGCTCACACGCAGGCTCCCGCCGGGGCCCAGCAGCCCGAGGACGGGCATGGGCGCGCTCACCTCGACCTCCACCACGGGCAGACCATCGCGAACCGCGCGGCGGACCCGCACATCCGTGACGTAGTCGTCGGCGAGGGCGGCGCCGGTCAGGGCGCGGACGCGCGCGGCGGCCTCCTCCTCGGTGCCTCCCGCCAGCGCGGCGCGCCTGGCGCCCTCGCCCGCGGCATCGATGAGGACGTTGCGCGCGTAGAGCCCCAGCGCGAGCTGGAGGAGGGCGACGGCCACCGCGATGACGAGGGAGCCGACCATGACGAACTCGGCGATCGCCGAGCCCTCCTCACCACTCCCCCGCCCCGGGCCGCGGCGGGATCGGGGCGGGCGCGGGGCGTCGGGCCGACGCGGGCCCAGGCGCTCAGATCGCACCGGTCACCTTGTTCATCGCGGAGGTGAAGATGTTGACGAGCGCGGGACCGGCCACGGTCCATAGGGCGACGACGAGCCCGGCGGTCATGAGCGTGACCAGGACCCATCCGGGGACGTCGCCGCGCTCGGGCGCGAGCGCGCGGCAGGCTCGGACGGCGAGCGCCCTGGCGCGCCGGGGGCAGTCGAGCGCGGCGGCGCCAAGTGAGCCGCTCAATCTGACGGCGCCGCGCCGAGAGCTGCGGGAGGGGGTGCTCATGGTGGTTCCTTCCTTGAGTGGGGGGATCGGGCCGCGGCTCCGGGAGGTCAGATGCCCAGGCGCAGGACGACGATCCCGGGATAGAGGGCGAACAGGACGGTGATGGGCAGGACGAGGAAGACGACGGGCACCATCTGGGCGATCTCGCGCTTGCCGCCCTCCTCGATGAGGGCGCGCCGGGCGGCCTCGCGGGAGTCGGCGGCTTGGGAGCGCAGGACCTCGGCCAGGGGCGTCCCGCGCTCCATCGCCACGGTGATGGCCTCGCAGAGGCGGGACAGGGCCGGGCAGCCGCACCGCGCCTCCAGGTCCTCAAGGGCGGTGGCCAGGACGGTGCCCGAGCGGATGTCGGCCAGGGTCATGGCGAGCTCGTCGACGAGGTCGCCGCGCCCCCGGCGGGCGACCCGCTCGATGGCGTCCACCGGCCCTTGACCGGCCCCGACGGCGAGCGCGAGGAGCTCGACGACGTCGGGCAGCTGCGCCTCGATCCTCGCGGTGCGCCGCTTCACGGAGCGCGAGAGCCACCAGTCGCGGGCCGCCGCCCCGGCGATCGCCGCGATGAGGGCGCCGATCAGCACGGCGGGGACGCTGATGGGCCGCACGAACGAGGAGATGAGCCCCAGCCCGAGGGCGGCGGACAGGCCCGCGCCCGCCCAGACGAGTTGCTGGACCCTCAACTCGTCGTAAGTGAGGTGGGAGCCGGATCGAGCCAGGCGCTGTCGGACTGAGTCGGCGGACGAGCCCATGGATTCCAGGAGCCCGCCCAGGCCGGCGACGGCGGCGAGCAGCAGCCCGGGAACGGTCTTCCCGCTGGGGCCCGGGGCGCGCAGGAGCGCGGATCCGCGGGGCCGCTCCCGGACGTAGGGCTCAAGGCGCGCGACGAGGCCGGGGCGCCGCCGCGACAGGGCCTGGAGGACCAGGAGGATGCCCAGCGAGGCGAGCAGGCCGATCAGGCCCCCGAGAACGAGATGGTCGCTCATCGCAGCACCCGCTCCTCCTCGGGCAGGCGCCCGATCCTCAGCATGAGGCGGTAGGCGAGCGCGCTAGCCATCGCCCCGATGAGCAGGACGAGGGCGCCGCCGCTCGTGGCGTAGGCGGCCGCGGCCTGGGGGCGCGTGGACAGCAGGGCTAGGACGAGCCAGGGGGCGGCCACGGCCACCCGCGCGCCGTTGACGGTCCAGGATTGACGGGCCTCGAGCTCGCCGCGGGTGCGCATGTCCTCGCGCAGCATCCGGGCCAGGGACCGCATGAGGTCGGCGAGTTCGGCGCCGCCGACCTCGTGGGCGAGGTGGAGCGCCTCGACAATCCTGTCCGCGACGGGGTCGGCGAAGCGGGCCCTCAGGCGGGCCAGGGACTCATCGAACCGCGCTGTGGCCGCATAGTCGACGGCGAAGGCGGAGAACTCGGCGCGCATCGCCTCCGGGCCCCGCTCGGCGAGGCTGGCCAGCGCCTCGGGCAGGCTCATCCCGGCCCGGATCCCGGAGATGAGCGTGTCGACCGCCTCGGGCCAGATCTCGCGCAGGCGCGTGCGCCGGGCGCGCGCCCGCGAGGAGATGAGGAGGAAGGGCAGGAGGGAGGCGATGGCGCCGAAGGCGGCCGCGATGGTCCATGCCCCGGTGGCGCCAAGGAATCCGAGCGCGACGACGGCGCCAGCCCCGAGGCTCCCGATCACGAAGGCGGCGGGGCTCGTGCGCCCGGCGCCGGCCTGGATGAGGAGGTCCCCCAGGCGCCGGGACCGCTCGGATCTCCACCGCGGGGGCTCGCTCGTGCAGGCCTGCCAGATGAGGACGAGGCCCAGACCCGCCAGGAGCCCTGCGATCGCGCCCATCACTGGCCCTCCCGTCCGGCGGGGGCCAAGTGGGCCGCGACGGCGGCGGGGACTCGGGCGGAGCGCCGCGAAGTGGGCGGCGCGGCGTCGGGGAGGAACGGCGCCTGGCCGACGGCCAGGAGGGAGGAGAGGTCGTGCCCGGCGCGCTCGTAGCGCTCCCGGCCCGGCGGCAGGCCGGTGCCGCGGACGAGGTGGTCGGCCCGGTCGCGGTGGAAGAGGTCGGCCAACTCGATGACGCCGTTCTCGACCCGGCCGGTGACGGCGCGGATCTCTCGCACGGTGCGGCGGCCGGCGGCGTCGATCCCGAGGTGGACGACGAGGTCGATCGCGCTGGCGACCGTGGGCACGACGAAGGCGGCGGAGACGTTCTCCCCGGCGAGCAGCGGCAGGGTGCAGATCTTGACGACGGCCTCCCTGGCCGAGTTGGCGTGGAGGGTGGACATGGCCGGCAGGCCGGAGTTCATCGCGATGAGCAGATCGAGGGCCTCGGCCTCCCGGACCTCGCCGATGAGGAGGCGGTCGGGTCGCATGCGCAGCGCCTCCTTGACCAGGCGCCGCAGGGTGATTTCACCGGCGCCCTCGAGGTTGGCTGGGCGGGTCTGCATGGCCACGCAGTCGCGGTTGCGCAGGGAGAGCTCGAAGACCTCCTCGCAGGTGATGATGCGTTGGCCGGCGGGGATGGCCCCGGCCAGGGCGCGGACCATGGTGGTCTTGCCGGCCTGGGTGGCCCCCGAGACGAGGATGTTGAGGCCCGCCTGCACGGAGGCGTCGAGGAAGGCGGCGGCCCTGGCCGGCAGGGAGCCGAGGCGGACGAGGTCGGCCAGGCGGCTGGCGCGGGCCATGTGCTTGCGGATGTTGACCGCCCAGTGGGCGCCGGTGATGGGCGGGATGACCACGTGGAGGCGCTCGCCGCCGGGTAACTGGGCATCGACGAAGGGACTGGCCATGTCGAGGCGGCGCCCGGAGACGCGCAGCATGCGCTCGACGAGGACGCGCAGGTCGCCGTCGGCCAGGAGGGTGGTGGTCAGCTCGGGGCGGCCCGAGCGGGCCACGAAGACGCGGTCCGCGCCGTTGACCCAGATCTCCTCGACCTCGTCGTCGTCGAGGTAGCGCTGGAGGGGGCCCATGCCGGCCAGGGCGTCGATGATGCCCGCGGTGGCCGCCTCGGGATCGAGCAGGGGCGGGACGAGTCCAGCGTCGGCACGGGCGAGGTAATCGGCGGAGGCCTCCTTGACGAGGGCGACCAGGGATCCGGGCTCGGAGAGGGGGTCGATGCCGCGACGGCGCACGAGTTCGCGGACCTCTGAGTGCAGCAGCGTCGCGGCGTCCATGGGGTTCCTCGGTGGTCGAGCAGGAGGCGGGAGCGTCTGGCTCGGGGGACCAGTCGAGGTCAGGGGCCGGCACTGGGGCCGGATAGCAGCTCCGATCTGGGACGATCGGACGAGAGCTGAGACTAAGCGAGGATCCGCGCCTCGCGCTACCCCCATCGGCGAACCTGTGGATAACCGCCTGGATGACGGGGATGGCGCTTGTAGGAGCGCCACTGACCGCCCACCCGCACCGCTCACCAGGCGAGCAGGGCAGGCGCGGCGGCTGCGCGAGACGCCGAGCCTCGCCTACGGTTGGGTCATGACGCCCACGGACCCCGCCCTGGACCCGGCCATGGAGACGAGCGCTGAGAGCGACGCTGAGATCAGCGCTGAGACAGGCGCGGGGGCTTCCCCCGGCGCGCCGTCGGGCTCAAGCGGCGGCGGGCCCGAGCACGAGGGGCTGCCCGAGGGCGAGCAGGCCGCAGACGGGGCGCTCCCCTCCCCCGCGCGCGACGAGGCCCCTGACAGCGCGGGCGCGCCAGAGGGGACGCCGGTCGAGCGCCGCTCGGCGCTGGCCCTCGCCGCCATGGCGTCGATCGCGGTGCGGGGCCTGGACCCGGCCCGCCTGGCGCTGCCCCAGTTGGACTCCGCGCATCTGAGGGTGGTCGGCGTCATCGACACCCGAGGGCGCCACTGGGAGGTCCACGAGGCCCTCGATGACATCACCGGCGCGGAACTGGTGGCCGAGGCGGAGGTGCTGCGGCGCATCGGCAGGATCGTGGACGGCGGGCGCCTGTCCTTCGACGTGCCTCGGCCGGCCGGCTTCCTCAGGCGCGACGGCGCCTGCGTCCAGGTCCGCTCCCACACGGCGGGCCGGCCGATCAATCTGATGTCCCTGCGCCCGGGGCCGGGGCTGTCGGCGGGGCTCGGCAAGGCGCTGGGCGAGCTGCACGAGCTGCCCACCACCGTCATCTCGGAGGCGGGCATGCCGGTACGCGACGCCGATGAGGTGCGGGACTCGTGGCTAGCGCTGCTCGATGAGGCCGCGGGCACGGGCAAGGCGCCGTCCTCGGTGCTCTCGCGCTGGGAGCGGGCTCTGGAGGACGCGGCGCTGTGGCGCTTCCGGCCGGTGGTGGTCCATGGGGACATGGCCGCGGAGAACGTCCTGACCGCCGGGGGCTCCGTGGTGGCGATGAGCGGCTTCGGCCAGGCGCATGTGGGCGACCCGGCGGAGGACCTGGCGTGGATCTACTCCTCGGCGCCCCTGGACTGCCTGGACTCGATCGAGTCGGCCTACGACCTGGCGCGCTCGGAGGGGGTGGACTGTCACCTGCGCGACCGCGCGGAACTGGTGAGCGAGATGAGCCTGGCGCGCTGGCTGTTGCATGGCGTCCACTCCGGAGACGAGTCGGTCACTCGGGACGCGGTGGCGATGCTGGAGGATCTGGCCGAGCAGGTGGGCGACGATCCGATCGTCGCCCACCACGAGCCGCGCCTGGCCCCGGTGCCAACGGATTCGGCGGTTCGGGCCGCCGATGAGATGGAGGCGGTGACCTCGGAGGTCCCCGCGCCCCTGCGGGCCGTGCCCAGTCCCGGGGAGTAGGGGCGAGGCGGCGGGTCTTTAAGGACCGCGCGCTGGTCATGGCCCGGCGCCCGGGTCCTCCACAGTGGCCGGGGGGTGGGGGTCCCCCGGGGCGGCCGCGCCGGGGGCGAGGAGGCTCCCGACGGCGTCCAGTGGCAGCAGATCCGCCGGCGTAAGTTCGTCGACCTCGCCCACGTCCACATAGGCGTAGGCGGCGCGCACCCGTTCCGCCGGCGTCCCCTGACTGGCGGCCCAGGCGTGGACGTAGACGCTCAACTGGTCCACGGGGACGCGGCGGCGCCCCGTCTTCCAGTCGACGATCAGCCACGAGCCGTCCGGGGCGGCGAAGACGGCGTCGATCCGGCATCGCAGCGTCGTGCCGCCCACCGTGAGCTCCCGCTCCACCTCGGTGGCGCGCAGGGCATGGCCCTTGAGGAGGGGCAGGGACTCGGCGGTGGCGAGCCAGCGCTCGACGCGCTTCCGATCGGCCGGGGGAAGGGCGTCAGGGACGCCCGCGTCGGTGAGCGGAATGAGGGCCGCGCGACCCGCGAGGCGCTGGGCGATGGCGTCGTGGAAGACGGTGCCGAGCCGCCCGGCGGTCCGCGGCTCGGGCGGCAGGGGGCGGCGCAGGTCGAGGGAGAAGGCAGCGGGATCGGCGCGCAGGCGGTCCAGGCTCGTGGCCGCCAGATGGGAGGGCATGCGCACCCCGGGGAGCGCGCGCTCGGTCCGACGTCGCTCGGCCAGCAGTAATTCGGCCTCGGCCTCCCATCGGGCCACGAGTGGGTCCGTGGGCGCCGCAGGATCTTCTCCGGCCCGCGGCGCGGACGCGCGCCGGGCGGCGTCGACGGCTCGGGCGGCCGCGATCCTCTCCGCGCGGGGGCCTCCGGGCCCGGCGGGGCGCTCCACCGGCCACCAGGCTGAGGCGGTGGCGTCGTGGAGGGGGTTGGAGGCCTCGTCGTCGATCTCGGTGAGGCCTGCGCCCCAGGGGGTGGCGGGCGAGGCCCCGCCGCCGCCGCGCAGGACCTCGTCGAGGAAGCGGGACATGCGCCGCGGGGTCTTGCCCGTCTTGACGAAGTGCGATCCGGTCAGGAGGAGGTCGTGGCGGGCGCGGGTCACGGCCACGTAGGCCAGGCGCCTCTCCTCCGCGATGACGTGGCGGCCCAGGGCCAGCGCGTACTGCTCCCACATGCCCTTGACGTCGTCCTTGTCCACGTGCGGGGGTTCCAGGGATCCCAGCTCGAAGGGCGGTAGGTCGCCGGCGTCGGCGCGCAGGGGGTGGGGGAACTCCTCCGTGCTGGAGGTCCAGGAGCCCGTCTTGATGGCGCCGTCCTCCTCGGCCTTGCCCCGGTAGGAAGGGAAGGCGGTCTCGGTCATTCCGATGACGGCGACGGCGTCCCATTCCAGGCCCTTGGCGGCGTGCGTGGTGAGGAGCTGGACGGCGCCGGGCTCGGGGTCGGGCTCGGGGGCGTCGAGCCCGTTCTCCTCGGACTGGGCGATCTGGAGCCAGTTGAGGAACCCGGCCAGGGTCGGGGCCTCGGTGTCCGCGGCGTACTGCTCGGCCACGGCCCTGAAGGCGTCGACGGCGCGCCGACCGGCCCGCTTAGGCCCCATGGCGGCGATCTCAATATCGAGGTCGAGGGCCCGCTCGGCGATGTCGATGATGTCCGGCAGTGGTAGGGCGAGGGCGGCGCGGACCCGTCGCAGGGCGAGGGCCAGGCGCAGGGCGAGGGCGCGCCCGGCCTCGGACAGGCCCTCGATGGGACCGTCGCCGCCCGATTCCTCGGCGCGTCGGGCGATGGTCTCCAGGGCCTCGGTGAGCAGCGGCGCCTCGGGGGCCTCCTCCTGGCCGTCGGCCGGGGGCTCGGGCGCGGCGCTCCCGGCCTGGCGCCGCGCGGACCGCTGCGGGCCGCGGGTGTGGCGGCGCGCCAGGTCGTGGAGGGCGCGCAGGTCGGCGGCGCCGATGTCCCCGGCGCTCAGCAGGCGCATGAGGCGGTCCCCCCGCTCGGGGTCTGCGGCCGCGGTGATGAGGGCGCGCAGGTCGGCGACCTCGGGGACGCTGAGCATCCCGCCGATGCCGACGACCTCGTGGGGGATGCCGCGCGCCTGGAGCGCGTCGGCGATGGGGATGAGCTGGGAGCGCGTGCGGGACAGGACGGCGAGCTCGGCGCGCGGCCCCCAGCGCCGCGCCATGAACTCGGCCACCTCCTCGGCCTCGGCGAGGGGATCGGGCAGGAAGGCGACGTGGACGGCGCCGTCGGCCAGGCCCGCGGCCGCGGGGCGGGGGACGAGGCGCGCGACGGGGATGCGCGCCACGTCGGCGTCCCCCGGCTGGGGGCTGTGGTCGCGCAGGGGGGCGGAGATGATGTTGGCGGCATCGAGGATGCGCCGGTCATTGCGCCAGGCGGTGGACAGGGGCAGCACGGGCGTGGCGAGCGCGGGGTCCGCCCCCTGGGCCAGGGCCTCGGTGCCCGCGGGGTTGAAGCGGGCGTGGAAGGAGTCGAGGGCCCCGGCGCTGGCGCCGCGCCATCCGTAGATCGCCTGGTTGGGGTCTCCGACGGCGGTGACGCCTCCCCCGGCGAAGAGGCGGGAGAGCAGGAGGGCCTGGGCCACCGAGGTGTCCTGGAACTCGTCGAGCAGGACGGCGGGGTACTGCTCGCCGAGCGCGCGGGCGGCGCCGGGGACCTCCGCGGCGATCCGGCACGCCAGGGCGATCTGATCCCCGAAGTCGACGAGCCCGTGGCGGCGCTTGTGCTCGCGGTACTCAGCGGCGAGTTCGAGGAGGGCGCGCTGGATGGTCATGGTCTGACCCCTGGGCTTGAAGATGGTGGCCAGGCCTCTGACCCCGGCGAGTCCCTCGAAGAGGTGCTGGAGGTCATCCAGGCCCTCGGCGGCCTCCTCGACGCTGAGCAGGTTCTCCGACAGGGCGCCGTCGAGGCGCAGGACGGCGCGCACGGTGGTGCGCGTGGGTTCGAGAGGCAGGTGCGTGACGCGCGAGGCCAGCATGTCGTCGACGATCTGCCAGGCGCGCGCCGCGGTGATGAGCGTGGCGTCGGGATCGACGCCGATGCCCAGGCCGTGGTCGTGCACGAGCGCGGCGGCGAAGGAGTTGTAGGTGGAGATCGTCGGCTCACCGAGCTCGGCGCCGCCGTCGGCCCGGCCCGCTCCCGGCAGGAGCCCCGCCTCAGCGAGCTGGCCGAGGCGAGTGGACACGCGCGAGGCGAGCTCGGCGGTGGCCTTGCGGGTGAAAGTGAGCCCCAGGACCTGGTCGGGCCGAACGGCGCCGTTGGCCACGAGGTGGACGACGCGCTGACTCATGGTGGCAGTCTTCCCGCTGCCCGCGCCGGCGACGACGAGCAGCGGGGTCAGCGGGTGGGAGATGACCTGGGCCTGCTCGTCCGTGGGCGGGGGCAGGCCGAGCTCCTTGGCCAGCTCCCGGGGGCTGAGGCCCGGCTTGGCGTCGGGCTGGTTGGTTCGGCCAGTGGCCCGGGGATCGCTCATGGGAGCGTCCTCCTCCCCTCGTCGACGGCGGGGCAGGCGTCCTTGACGGCGCAGAACTCACAGTGGCCGCCCGTGGTGGCGCGCAGGCGCGGTCCCCTGGCGGCCAGGGCGGCGCGGGCGACGAGGGTAGCGGCCCAGTCCTCGCCGGTCTCGGGGTCGGGGATGGGGGCGAGGGCGGCGGTGTCCGGGGCGAGGCGCACGCCGCCGTCCTTCTTGCGCGGCTGAGCGCCCAGGAGGACGAGCGCCCCGCCGTCAACCCGGTAACCCAGGGACTCCAGGGCCAGGCGGTAGGCGGTCAGCTGCGGGTGGCGGGAGGCATCCCCCTCGCCGGCGCTCTTGCCGGTCTTGAGGTCGATGAGGCGCAGACGCTGGCCCGTGCCACCGGGCAGTGGGGCGCCCGGCTGCCCGGCCGCGGGAGGGATCTGCCCCTCGATGGCCTCAAGGCGATCGATGCGGCCACGCAGCCGCACCTCGATCGTGGCCCCGGCGGTGCCGCCCGACGGCGGGGCACCGCCATCGCCCCGCCCCTGCCCGGCGTCCGCGCCGGGAGGCAGCGGCAGGACGAGGGTGGCGTCAATGGAGCGCTCGACCTCAACCTGACCGGGCACGGCGGTGAGGCGCGCGTCGAGGCGGCGGATCATCTCGCGGGCGCGCTCGGCCTCGAGGGAGCCGATCCAGGTAGGCGGGAGGCCGAGCTCGGGCAGGCGCTCCTCGAAGACCTCCATGAGGGCCGTCCCGCGCAGGCCCTCGCGCTGCGCCCGCTCGGCGATGGAGTGGATGAGGGTTCCGAGCGCCTGGGCGCCCGTGGGCGCGCCGCCAGCGCCGTTGCGCTGGAGGAACCAGCGCAGCGCGCAGGTGGTGAGGCCCTCGACGTCGGAGGGGCTCACGCGCACCGGCTGTCCGCCCGCCACGAGGGGCTCGGTGGAGGTGGGCTCGGACAGCCCGCCCCAGGTGGCCGGATCGGCGCCGGCCACGCCTGCCCCGGCCAGGCGCGCGAGCAGGGCGGCGGCGCTGGCTCCCCGCTGGCGCTCCAGCGCCGTGGCCCGGGGCGATTGGGCGGCCAGGAGGGCGTGGCGGAGCTCGCCGACGAGGCCGCGCAGAGTGAGATCACCGGTGTCCGGCGCGATGAGCGTATCGCCACCGGCATCGGTCAGGGGGCGGCCGGCGGCGGTGGCGACCTCGATGAGGAAGGAGGAGGGCGAGTCGTCAGCGTCCTGGACGGCGGTGGCGATGAGGCGGCGGGTGGCGCGGGTGAGGGAGGCCAGGAGCATGCGGCGCTCGTCGGCGCGCACCTGGGCGCGGGCGGCGGTGACGTCGAGAGCGCCGGTGGGGGCGCCGTCGGTGCCGACGGGCAGGCGGCCGGTGACGGCGTCCACGAGGAGGCCCGAGCGGGTGATGGAGTCGCGCAGGCGCAGATCGGGCCAGGAATCGCGGCCCAGCCCCATGACGGCGACGACGGCCCACTCGCGACCGGCGGCCGCGGCGGGGGTGAGGACGGAGACGCCCTCGGGACGAACCCCGGCGGGGGCCACGGAGTCCGAGGGGAGGACCTCAGCGGCCAGCTCGGTGAGGAAGACGGCGGCATGGGCGCCGGGGTGCCGCTCGGCCCAGACCTCGGCCCGCTTGAACAGCGCGGTGACCACGTCGAGGTCGCGCTCGGCGGCGCGGGCGAGCGGCGCCCCGTCATCGCCCGCCAGCGCGAGGCCGCGCCAGCGCTCGGCGCAGCCGGAGGCGCTCCAGGCCGCCCAGAGCAGCGCCTCGGCGTCGACGCGCTCATCATCCGGCGGCGCCTCCGCGCTCTCCGGCCCCTCATCCCGCCGCGGTCCCTGGAGCCCTACGACGCCGCGCAGGGCCTCGATGATCCGGGCGGCCCGGGCCAGGCGCGCGGCCTGCTCGGCCAGGGGCTCCTCGGTGAGAGCCGCGGCGATATCCTCCCCGGCGCCGGCGGAGGCCAGGGCGGCGAGCAGGTGCTCGTCCGGGACCGTCTGGGCGGGGCGGTCCTCACGCAGACGGCGGCGCAGACGCCGCAGGTCCAGGAGGCTGAGGCCCACGAGCGGGCTGGTGAGCAGGTCGATCGCGGCGGCGCGCTCCGGCGGCTCGCCCACTGCCCCAAGACGACCGTCGAGCGCGGCGCGGGACACCCGCAGGAGGGCGGCCGCGGCGGGCTCGGCGCGCAGCAGGACGGCGGGAGCGGAGGCCGCCAGGGGCACGCCGCGCCGCCCGAGTTCGCGGGCGACCGCCTGGGCCCGCCCGGCCGAGCGCACGATGACGGCCATCTCCCGCCAGGGCGTGGCGTGGTGGATGTGCTCGGCGCGAAGGACGCGCGCCACATGGGCGGCCTCCTGCGCGGCGGAGGAGGCGACGATCGGCTCGATCCCCGAGGGGGCGCCGGCGCCCCCCGGCCCGGCCAGCGGTGCCCCGCCCGGCACCGGCCCGG
>NZ_VWPG01000012.1:0-69067 GCF_009829695.1 Actinomyces sp. zg296 | reverse complement strand
ACCCATAACTCCGCCTTCTGAGCGAGACCGGTCGAAAATAGGAGCGAGCCCGGTCCGCGGACCGGTCTCGCTCCTATTTTCGACCGGTCTCGCTGGGAGAGAGAGGTCAGTCCTCCTTCTCGCCGCGCAGGACCCGGAGATGGCCGCGGCGGGTGATCTCCCCATCCCCGAGGCCCGTGAGGTGGTCTGGCAGGACGTCGGGGTCATGGGTGAGCGGGGCCGGCATGATGCCGCCGGGGCGGCCCACGTGCTCGGCGGGCCGGGCCGGGGGCCGGGGCGCGCGCGAGGCCTCGCGGACGGCATCAGCCAGGGCGAGCAGGTCATCCTCCGAGGGCGGCGCGGGGGCGAACTCGGTGGCCAACCGGATGATCTGCCACCCCCTGGGGGCGGTGAAGGACTCGACGTGCTTGGCGCACAGGTCGTAGGCCTCGGGCCGGCGCTCCGTTGACAGCGGTCCGATGACGATCGTGGAATCCGCGTAGACGCTGGTGAGCGTCGCGACAGCAGGGTTCTCGCAGCCGGGCCGCCGGCAACTCCTCACATTCCTCACCAGCGCAGGTTATCGCGCCCGGCCATCGGGAATCACTCAGGGCGACGGCGAGGCGCGCGCGGCCGCCCCTCAGCCCGGCACGTATGGTGGCCGCGTGAGACGCCCCCGCTCCTTCCAGCCCCGAGCCCTCCCGGCCCCGGCCCCGAGGTCGGCCAGGCGCCACCGGGACCGTCACGGGCACGGCCTGCGCGGCCCGCTCATGCCCCCGGTGCTGCCGGCCTGGCGGACCCGCGCCGAGCGCTTCGACGCCCTGGTCATCGAGGTCGCCGACGATCTGGCCCGGAGGCACCCCTTCGTCGCGGACGTGCAGTTCGCCGTCGAGGAGGTTCCGCCCTCCGACCCCGCGCCCTGGGAGCCGGGGATCGTCCTGGGGCGCGGTTTCGCGCCGGAGCCCCGCGCGGGGCTGCCCGGACGGGTGGTGGTCTACCGCCGGCCAGTGGTCTCCCGGACCCGGGACACCACCGAACTGCGCGCGCTCGTGCGCCACGTCGTCGTCGAGCAGGTCTCCACGATGATGGGCCGCCGCCCGGAGGAGATCGACCCGGACTTCTTCTGACGCCCTGCCCGGGCCCCGGCGGCGCGGCTCGCGCCCGGGGCCGGTCAGCCGAGGCTGATCCGCGTGGAGGCCCGCGCGGCGGAGTCGGCGATGACCGGCAGGACGGCGATGAGCGGGCCGGCCGCATCCCCCGAGGCCTCGCGGGTGAGCAGCACGGCGGCGCTCAGGCCGTCAGGCCGCGCGGCGCTCAGCCGCACGGCGCTCACCCCCGCCGGCACCTGGGCCGTCACGCTCGACCCCGCTGGGATGTCGACGGTGGTCGACCACGACCCATCGGGACTGGCCAGGTCCACGGTCCTGGCCTCGCCCGCCGTCGAGGAGATGACGAGCTCCGGCGAGACGCCGTCGCGGGGCATGAGGGCCGTCGCGGAGGCGAGAGCGCCGGACGGGGCCGCCTGGCTCCAGGCGACGTCGTGGGCCAGAGCGCCGGAGCGCGCGGGCAGCTCGCCGCCGACGCGGACCATCCTGGCGGCGGCGCTGACGGGAGCGTCGGAGGTGACCCGGATGCCGTAGGCACCGGGGTCGACGCCAGTCAGGGTGATGTCGAAGACGGAGCCGGGATCGATGGTGACGGCCTGCGCGCCGGGCAGTGGAGTGGGGCCGGCGCTGCCGAGGAGCGTGACCGCGACGGTGGCCGGGGTGTCCCCGGGGTTGACCACGCGCAGGACGGGCTCGTCGGAGGACACCGCCCCGCTCACAGCCTCGGAGCCCTGCTCGGCGGCCTTCGCCAGGGCCACCACGGGGATGGTCTGCTCGGTGGCGGGCGCGGCGCCCGGGGTGAGCATCTCCACCCCGGCGGGGGTCTCACCGTCAAGGCCCTCGGTGACGAGGGTGGACACGATGCTCCCGCCGTCGGATTCAACGGACAGGGCGATCCTCGGATCGGCGGCGCCAGCGGACTCCAGGAGGAGGGACGAGGTCTTCCCCGGCTCGACGACGACCTCGCCATTGGAGGGAAGGGAGATCGCCCCGGCCGAGCCGTACAGGCGCACGCGGGCGGACACGGTGGTGACGCCGGGGTTGGTCAGGCGCAGCTCGGCGGAGGAGCCGAGAGCGGTCGAGCCCCCGACGATCCAGGCGACGGAGCGGCCGGGCGCGCAGGGCGCAGCGGCCAGCCCGCGCAGGTCCCCCGCATCAGTGGCCGAGGTGACGGCGCCGGCGGCACCGGCGGGGCTGGAGTCGTTGGCGGGGGCGGCGGTGAGGATTCCGCCGCCGGAGCCCTGGGGGCCGGTGAGCGTCGTCGGGGAGGAGGGGCCGGCATTCACGGCCGTGCCCGCGTAGCGCAGCGAGGCTGGCGATCCGACGGGGAGGATCGTGGTGGTCGTGGTGGCCTGCCGCACATCGACGCCGCTGAGGGTGTTGGCGGGGGCGGCGGGGCAGCCGTAGGCCGCGGTGCCCGCGGGCGCGTCGATGCCGACGGCGTCGACCTCCCGGATGGGCGCCGCGGGAGCGGGGCCGGCCCAGGCCGCCAGGCCGACGGCGCCGGCGAGGAAGACTACCCCGGCGCCCAATCCGGCGGCGCGCCGAACGGGGCTCGGCCCGAGGCTGAGGTGGGGGCTCATGCGGACCTCCTACGGCGCAGCGGGAGCGCGGCCAGGGCTGTGATCGCCCAGACCGTCATGATGGCGCCGGCGAGCATCCGCTCGTCGGCGGAGGAGTGGGTGAGGGTGAGCTCGCCGCCACTGGCGGGGACGAGGAAGGCCTGCTGCCACTGGCCCCGGCCATCGGTCCGGGTGGTGGCCTGGAGGGGCTCGCCGTTGAGGGTGGCGCTCCAGCCGGGATCGGCGCGCTCGGCGAGCACGAGCACGCGGTCTTGCCCGGAGGCGGGGATGGTCGTGGTGGTGCTCTGGCCGGTGAACGGGACGGTGGAGGCGCGCGGGGCGCCGCCGTCGGCGGTCTCGAGGAGGACGGCGCGCGCCGACTGCGCGGCATCACTGGGGATGACGCGCCAGGAGACGGCGGCGTCCGTGCGCGCAAGCTCCTCCAAGCCGGGGGTGGAGGCCAGCCCGGCGCGGGCGGAGGCCGTGACCTCGTCGCCCTGCCTGGTGGTCAGCAGGACGACGCCAATGCCGTGCGCCGAGAGTTCGTCGGCGGCCGTCTCGCCCTGGCCCGCGACGGTGCTGGCGATGGCCGCCGCCAGTGAGGAATCGGCGCTGTCAGCGAGGCCTTCGGCCCCGTCCGCGGCCGAGCCCGCTGAGGCGGACCGGCCAGCGCGGCTGTCGAGACGGGCCCCGGTGGGCTCGGGCAGCGCATCGGTGAGCAGGAGGCCATCGCCGCGCCAGATAGAGGCGGTCAGCACCGATCCGTCGCCGGTCCCGGTCGAGCCCAGGACGAGGACGCGACTGGCCTCGGGGGCGCGCTGGAGCTCGCGGGCGATGAGCGGGACCTGCCGGGCCGCCGGCCGCAGGGCCATGAGGGGGGTGCCCGGGTTGGTGGCCCGCGCCTGGCCGGGGACGCGGTCGCCATGCGCGACGGCGAGGGCCCATCCGCCGCCGAGCAGCAGGGGCGGGACGAGGGCGAGCGCGCAGGCCACGGGCGCGGCGATCTGGAACCAGCCGTGGGAGCGCTGGACCAGGGCGGCGCGGGTGGCATCGGCCCCGGCCAGGGCCGCGGCGAGCACCCCCGCCAGGGCGAGGCTCTGCGCGGCGCCCGGCCAGCCGACCACGGTCATGCGGGCGCCGCTGGGCGCAAGGCCGGTGCCGATGATGGTCCCGGCGGTGACGACGGCGAGGGCGAGGGCTCCGATCGCCGTGAGGACGCCCGCGCGGGCCCTGCCGCCCCGGCGCCCGGAGGCCAGCAGGCCGGTGAGGGCGAGGAGTGGGGCGAGCGCCAGCAGGAGGCGGACGGCCAGGAGCGCGTGCTCGCCGGGAATGAGCGAGGCCAGGTCGATGGGCGAGCCGAGAAGGAGGTCCGCGCGGCCGGGCGCCGGGGTGACCACGGGCGCGCCGGGCTCGGTGAGGAGGAGGCGGAGCGCCGCGGCCCCGTCGCCCGCCTCGCGCAGCTGCCAGGCGCGCCACCACACGGGCGCCGGGGTGACGGCGGCCGGGACGAGGGTGAGCAGGAGGCGCCGCGCCCCGCCGGGGGCCCGGCTGGGGCCGAGCGCCCGCTGGAGCGCCTTGACGACGATGAGCAGGAGCAGCGCGGGGACGATGATGGCGGCTGTGGCGGGGACTGCCGCGGTGATGGCGGCCAGGAGCAACCCGGCGACGGCGGCGGCCGTCGGGGAGCCGGGGCCGTAGTGCTCGACGGCGGCGGTGGCCCGGGCCGCGGCGGCCGCCTGCTGGATCCTGGCGGCCAGCCGTTCGGACAGGGGCTGCCTCGGCGGGGCCCCGGCGCCTTCCCCGGCGTCATCCTGGGCGTCATCCTCCCCCGCCTCGTCGGCGTGGGGCCCGGAGTCGTCGGGCCCGGACTCTTCGGCGTCGTCAGGGCTCCGGGTGGGCTCCCCCGCACCTTCGATGGCCTCAGCGGGCCCCTCCGGGCCGGCGTCATCCGCCCGCAGCCCCGGGGCCCCGGAGCCCCCGGGCCCGTGCTGCTCGCCCGGCTCCCCGAGTTCTGCGAGCTCCTCTTCCGCGAGCTCCCCGAGCTCCTCGACGCGGGCGCTGCTGATGCTCTCGGCGTGGGCGAGTTCGTCGTCGGAGATGCGGTGGGCGCCCGCCAGGCCCGAGAGCACGCGATCGCGGCGGTCGGCGCCGACGGCGCGAGCCAGCGCGACCAGCGCCCAGGGCAGGAGGATGTGGACGATGAGCGAGGCCAGGCGCCCCTGCCCGGCGGCGAACAGCAGGCTGGGCGCGGCCGCCCAGGTCAGGGCGGCCCAGGCTCGCAGGGCGATACGGCGGGTGACCGCGCCCGCGGCAAACCAGGCGCCGGCGGCGGCCAGTGGCAGCGAGGCGACCAGGAGCAGGTGGACGAGCGCGTCCCCGCTGATCCCTGCCGCGCCGGCCAGCGCCATCGGCAGGGCGAGGACCGCGAGGAAGGGCGTCATCGCGGTGGGGTAGCCGTCGGCCGAGCCCGCCCAGGTGCTCCAGGCCGCGTCCCACAGGGCCCGCCAGTCCTCGCCGAGCGAGGCGAGCGCCCCGCCCATGACGGAGCGGGCAGTGAGCGCCTCGCCCAGGGCGGTCAGGCCGCAGATGGCGGCCAGGGCCAGGACGGCCCCCAGAGCCCGCCGACGGCGGGTGGCCAGGGCCGCGAGCTCGCCGAGCTCGAGCTCACTGGGCGCGGCGGCGCGGGCGAGGCGCTGGCGCTCCTGGCGGCCCCGGTCCCTCCTGGCCGCGCGGATCTCGGCGGGGTCGAGGTACAGCTCGGCGAGCACACCGCGCGGGACGGCGGTGAAGGAGGCCAGGCGCCGCCGGCCGCGCCGGATGCGGGCGGGCCGAGAGGCGGCGGTGAGGGCGGCCGCCAGCTCGTCGCCCGCCAGGCCCGGGGCCTTGGTGAGCAGGCGCCAGGCCCCCCGCCCGAGGGCGAGGAGGATCATCCAGGCGAGCAGCGGGAGCAGGGGCCGGGTGGAGATCGTGGCCCAGGCGACCAGTTGGGCGGTGCGGCGGGCCCGGAAGGAGCGGTCGAGATCCGGTGGCTCCTCTGAGGCGGCGGCCTCGGGGGCCTGCCCGGCATCGGGGGACTCGGCACGCTCCACCGGGGAGGGCGCGCCGGCAGCCTCATCGGCGTCGGTGGGAGCGCCGCCCGCATCGGCGCCGCGCAGGCCGAGGTAGGTGGCGCGCCGGTGCCGGATGACGGCGCTCGGGACGACGACGACCCTGTGCCCGGCCAACCGCAGGGCGTGGGAGAGCTCCAGGCCCTCGGAGAGCAGGGGCATGTCGGGCGAAGCGCCGCCGACCTCCTGCCAGGCCTGATAGGAGATGAGCGCGCCCGCGGTGCCCACGGCGAGCACGTCGCTG
The DNA here is from genome assembly GCF_009829695.1 of Actinomyces sp. zg296. NCBI lineage: Bacteria > Bacillati > Actinomycetota > Actinomycetes > Actinomycetales > Actinomycetaceae > Actinomyces > Actinomyces sp. zg296. The sequence continues at coordinate 63,069 of NZ_VWPG01000012.1, read as the reverse complement.
CGGTCATCGTGCTGCCCCTGATCGATCTCGCCGGGGACGATGTCGTTCGCGCGGCGCGCCGAGCCCGTGGCCCGCAGCCCGACCTCGAGGAGCAGATCAGGGTTGTCCCAGTCCACCTGCTTGGGGCCGGCCAACGCGATCGAGCGGGCGGTGGTGACGGCCTGGAGGAGCTCGGCGAGGCAGTCGGGCTCCGGGGCGGAGTCGTCGTGGAGGAGCCACAGCCACTGGGCGTCGGAGGGGTCGAGGTCGAGACTGAGGAGCGGGCGGCCCTCATCCTCGTCACTGGCCTCCGGGCGGGGCCGGGCCGCGGCCCGCTCCTGGGCGAGGGCGAGCCCTCGGGCGACGGCGCCGCCAAGGGTGAGCGCGGCGGGGGCGCGCAGAATGCGCACGGCGGTGACGAGGTCGAGGCCGGAGGCCTCCACGGCCTCTTCGACGGGGGTGCCGTCACCCAGGCCGTTGGCGCGCGAGGCGACGTCGACGATGAGCACGGCGGCCGGGAGGGCGGTCTGCGCCGCGAGCGCGACCAGCGCCCGGGGCAGGAAGGCAGTGACCCCCGCGGTCACGACGACGGCGAGGGTCTCATCCTGAGCACGGCCGGCCCCGGCGCCGGGAATGCCCTCGGCGCTCGAGCGGGCTTCGGGGCCCGGCGCGGTCATACGGCCCGGCGCTTGAGCTTGCGGCGCTCCCGCTCCGACAGGCCTCCCCAGATGCCGAAGCGCTCGTCATTGGCGAGGGCGTACTCAAGGCACTCCTCGCGGACCTCGCAACTGGCGCACACGCGCTTGGCCTCGCGGGTGGAGCCGCCCTTCTCCGGGAAGAAGGCCTCGGGATCGGTCTGGGCACACAGCGCGCGCTCCTGCCACGGCAGCGGGCCGGACTCGTCCCCACCCCCGAAGAGAAGGATGATCGCGGCGTCGTCAGCATCATCGGACAGCGCCAGAGGCCCGTCGCCGAGGATGTTCCACACGATGGCTTCCCTTCAGAGAGGATCAACTGATGAAACCAAACTACACGTCTGTAAGACCAGGTATCAAGCCGAGAAAGGCCACATGATCTGCTGAGACCGAGTTGAGACGCGCCACTCAAGCCCGCAGATCACCCGCCGTTCCGCGGAAAACCCCGTCACCGAGCCTCGCCGGGGACCCTCAGAAGCACCTCGACTCTGATTGAATCCGGCTATGAACGACCCCCTCATCCCACTCCTCCCGACCTCGGCCGACGGCGATCGCCCCTGGCTGATCTGGTATGCGCCCGAGGAGCGCATCGAGCTGACGGGGCGCGTGCTGGCGATGTGGTCATCGAAGACCGCCGCCTTCCTCGACGCCGAGGCGGGCCCCGCACCCCTCGTCCACTGCGCGCTGGAGCCCCACTGGAGGACGGTGACCTGGTGGCTCGGGACCTGGCAGGCGGGGGGCGGCGTCCTGGACGCGGGCGCCGACGGGACCAGCACCGCCGTCGCGCCCGCCGTCAGCGTCGCCTTCTCCCCCGACCGGCTACACCAGGACGCCGACGTCCAGGCCCTGGTGGCCCGAGCCTCGCTCGCCCTGCGCTGGCCGGGCGCGTTGCCGCCCCTGGTGAGCGACGGCGTCGCCGATCTCATGGCCCATCCGGACTCCTTCCCAGCCCTCCCGACGGCGCCCGGCGCCCCCGCGCTCATCGAGGCCACCGGGGCGCCTGGCGGGCCCGGCGCGGGGCGGAGCCTCGACCGGGGGGCGCTGGTCGACTCCCTGCCCCCCGCCACGGGCCCGGCGGGCGCCACGCCCGGGACTCCCGGCGCGGTCCTCATCCGCCACGAGACGATGCCGGCCGCGATGCGCGCCATCCTCGCCGCCTGGAGGGATGGGCGCGCCGCCGTGCTCCTGGCGCCGGGCGCCGACGACGCTCTCGCCACCGCGGCCGCCCGTCAGGAGGGGGCCGCCTGAGGGTCAGGGCACATCCGCCTGGACGACGCTCCCGTCGCCCTCGACGGTGAGCGCCCGCTCGTCCGCCCCGACGAACAGCGCCTGCCCCCGCTGGAGCCGCTCGCGCCCCGCCGTCGTCGAGACCTCTACACGGCCGTCGATGCCGAGCAGGATGCGCGGACCGCGCCCGGGGACCCCCACGGCGCCATCGGCCGCCGCGACGTCGGTGACGAGCAGTTCGAAATCGTCCACCGGCGCGTAGTAGGCCCGGGTCGCCCGCGAGAGGTACTCGGGGGCGGGCCGCACCGGCGGCGCGGCCACGTAGTCGACGCAGGCGAGCATCTCAGGGATGTCGATGTGCTTGGGGGTGAGCCCGGCCCTCAGGACGTTGTCAGAGGAGGCCATAATCTCCACGCCGAGCCCGCTGATGTACGCGTGGACGGAGCCCGCGGGGACGAAGAGCGCCTCCCCCGCGCGCAGGGTCACCGGGTTGAGCAGGAGGGCGGCGGCGATCCCGGGGTCGCCGGGGAAGGCACGGGCCATCTCCACCGCGTTGGAGTCCGCGCGCCGCGACGGCGAGACCCCCGCGGCCAGGCGGGCCGCGAGCTCGGCGACGAGCTCGGAGATCTCCTCACCGCTGGGACGGCTGTCCACGGAGACGATGTCGGTGAACGCCTGGCGGATGCCGAAGCGGCCGGGCGCCAGGCGCAGGGTCCGGCGCATGCGGCGGGCCAGGGGGGAGGAGAGCCCCGAGAGCACCTCCGCCGCGCGGCGGGGGGCGCGGAAGCCCGCGACCGCCTCGAAATCGGTCAGGGCCAGGACCATCTCGGGCTTGTGGTTACGGTCCTTGTAGTTGCGCACGGGGCTGGCCAGGTCGATGCCGGCCCGATCCTCGGCCTCATAGCCCTCGATGGCCTGCCCTATGGAGGGGTGGACCTGGAGGGACAGGGCACGCGCGGGGGCGATGATCTTGAGCAGGAAGGGCAGCCGGGGCCCGAAGCAGAGCATGACGTCCTCGCCCAGGAGGCGGGCGGGCTCGGCGGCGATCCGCTGGGCGAGGGTGCCCGCCCCCTCCCCCATGGTGGCCGGCCCGAGGGGGTGGGCGCCGAGCCACTGCTCGGCCCAGGGCGCGCCGTCGGGCGCCTCCCCCAGGAGCTCGGGGATGGCGGTGGGGTGCCCCCAGTCGTACCTCTGGCGGAAGCCGTGGAGTCTCTCCATAGGCACACCGTAGCTGCAGCACCGGCGGGTTTCACCCGTGGGAGGGTCGGATGGTACACACTTGGGGACTATGCGAGGCATCATCCTGGCCGGCGGCTCCGGCACACGACTCAACCCGATCACCCTGGGCACCTCCAAGCAGCTGGTGCCGGTGTACGACAAGCCGATGATCTACTACCCGCTGTCCACGCTCATGCTGGCCGGCATCCAGGACGTCCTGGTCATCACCACCCCGCACGACGCCCCCAGCTTCCACCGCCTGCTGGGCGACGGCTCGCAGTTGGGGGTCAACCTGTCGTACGCGGTCCAGGAGACGCCCAACGGGCTGGCGCAGGCCTTCGTGCTCGGCGCCGACTTCATCGGGGGCGAGAGCGCGGCCCTGGTCCTGGGCGACAACATCTTCTACGGCCCCGGCATGGGCACCCAGTTGCGCCGCCACACGAGCCCCGACGGCGGAGTCGTCTACGCCTACCAGGTGGCCGACCCCACCGCCTACGGCGTCGTGGAGTTCGACGCGGACTTCAAGGCCGTCTCCATCGAGGAGAAGCCCGCCCACCCCAAGTCCGACTACGCGGTGCCCGGCCTGTACTTCTACGACAACGACGTCGTCGCCATCGCCCGCGACCTGGCCCCCTCGGCCCGTGGCGAGTACGAGATCACCGATGTCAACCGCGCCTACCTGGAGGCCGGGCGCCTCACCGTGGAGGTCCTGCCCCGCGGCACCGCCTGGCTGGACACCGGCACCTTCGACTCGTTGGCGGACGCCACCGCCTTCATCCGCACCATCCAGCACCGCCAGGGCCTCAACATCGGCTGCCCGGAGGAGATCGCGTGGCGCATGGGCTTCATCGACGACGACGGCCTGCGCCAGCGCGCCGAGCCCCTGGTCAAGTCGGGCTACGGCCAGTACCTCCTCGACCTCCTGGCCCGCGGGCGCCGCTGAGGACCGCCGACGAGACGAAGGCAACACGGCCTCCTGTTCAATTTCTGAGCACATGGGACTAGCCTCGAACATACGAGGTTCCCATTCAGATCCGAACAGGAGGCCGCCCCATGCCCGGCACCCTCACCCAGCCCCAGTTCGACACCCTGGCCGCGCTCCTGCGCGCGGACGCGGCCCTGACCCAGCGGCAGATCCAGGAGTCCACGGGCATGTCGCTGGGCAGCGTCAACGCCGCGGTGCGCGAGTGCGAGGCCGCCGGCTACATCGCCGAGCGCGAGCTGACCGCCTCCGGCAGGGCCGCACTGGAGCCCTACCGGGTGGACAACGCGATCATCCTGGCGGCGGGCATGTCCAGTCGCTTCGCCCCGATCTCCTACGAGCGCCCCAAGGGCATCCTCAAGGTGCGCGGGGAGGTCCTCGTCGAGCGCCAGATCCGCCAGCTCCACGAGGCCGGGATCACGGACATCACGATCGTCGTGGGCTACAAGAAGGAGTACTTCTTCTCCCTGGCCGAGCGCTACGGGGCCAGGATCGTGGTCAACAAGGAGTACGCGACCCGCAACAACAACGGCTCCCTGTGGCTGGTCAAGGAGGACCTGGCCAACACCTACATCTGCTCCTCGGACGACTACTTCACGATCAACCCCTTCGAGTCCCACGTCTACCAGGCCTACTACTCGGCAACGTACATCGCCGGCCCCACCCAGGAGTGGTGCCTGACCACCGGCGCGGGCGGGCGGATCACCGGGGCAACCGTCGGAGGGGCGGACGCCTGGACGATGCTCGGCCACGCCTATTTCGACCGGGCCTTCTCCACCGCGTTCCGCACGATCCTGGAGTCCGTCTACGAGCTGCCCGAGACGGCCCCCAAACTGTGGGAGTCCATCTACCTCGATCACATCAAGAGCCTCGACATGGTGATCCGGAAGTACCCCGACGGCGTCATCCACGAGTTCGACTCCATCGACGAGCTGCGCACCTTCGACCCCGCCTTCATGGAGAACATCGACTCGGAGGTCTTCGAGAACATCTCGACCGCCCTGGGCTGCGAGCGCGGCCAGATCGGCGCCTTCTACCCCCTCAAGCAGGGCATCACGAACCTGTCCTGCCACTTCTCCGTGGGCGAGGACGAGTACGTCTACCGCCACCCCGGCGCCGGCACCAACCAGCTCATCGACCGCCGCGCGGAGATCGAGGCCCTTCGGCTCGCCGGCGAGCTCGGCCTGGACTCCACCTTCCTGGCCGGGGACCCGGAGCAGGGCTGGAAGATCTCCCGCTACGTCCCCGACTGCCGCAACCTGGACGTGTCCAATCCCAGCGAGTTGGAGCGGGCCATGCGCATGGACCGCGCCCTGCACGAGTCGGGACGCGAGCTCGCGCGCAGCTTTGATTTCGTGACCGAGGGGCTGCGCTACGAGTCCCTTCTGGCGGCCCGGGGCCCCATCGATATCCCCGGCTACGACGAGCTGCGCGCCAAGGTGCTGCGCCTCAAGGAGTTCGCCGACGCCGACGGCTTCGGGCTAGCCCCCAGCCACAACGACTTCTTCCCGCTGAACTTCCTCGTGGACGCCTCCGGCGAGCTCTCCCTCATCGACTGGGAATACGCCGGCATGTCCGACGTCGCCGCCGACTTCGGCACGATGGTGGTCTGCGCGCAGCTGGGCGCCGAGCGCGCCGAGGACGCCCTGGGCTACTACTTCGGCCGCACCCCCACCCCCGTCGAGCGGCGCCACTTCTGGTCCTACGTCACCTTCGCCGGCTGGTGCTGGTACGTGTGGTCCCTGGTCAAGGAGGTTGAGGGCGACGACGTCGGCGAGTGGTTCCTCATCTACTACCGGCACGCCGTCGACTACGTAGACTCCCTCCTGGACTCCTACATCTCCGGCACGGACCTCACGGGCCCCCCGGAGGCCCTGAGCGCGAGGAGGAGCGCCTGATGCGCTACGGAGCCATCAGCGGGGCCACCTGGGGCCTCGACACCGTCATCCTGGCCATGGCCGTCGCCCTCACCCCGTTCCTCGGGGCCCCGCAGGCGCCCATCGCCAGCGCCCTCCTCCACGACGTCATCTCCGCGCTGCTCCTCATGGCTTACATGGGCGCACGGGGGCGCCTGCGCCACACGCTCGCCGCCCTGCACACCCGCTCGGGAAGGGTCGTGGCGCTGGCCGCCCTCCTCGGCGGGCCGGTGGGCATGAGCGGCTACCTCATCGCCATCAACAACATCGGCCCCTCCTACACCGCGATCATCTCCACCTTCTACCCGGCCCTGGGCACGCTCCTGGCCTACCTCATCCTCGGCGAGCGCATGAGGCCGCGCCAGGTCGTGGCCCTCCTCGCGGCCCTGGCCGCCATCATCGCGATCGGCTGGTCCTCCTCCGCCGACTCCGGCGGCGGCAACGCGATCCTGGGGATTATCGCGGCCCTGGCCTGCGTCTTCGGCTGGGGATCCGAGGCCGTCATCCTCACCTGGGGGATGCGCGACGACTCCGTGGACAACGAGACCGCCCTGCAAATCCGTCAGACGACATCGGGCCTGACCTACCTGCTCGTAGTGGCCCCGATCGTGGGGGCCCTCGGATTCTCCGCGCGCGCCTCCCTGACGCCGGCCACCGGCGTCATCGCCCTGGCGGCCATCGCCGGGACCACCTCGTACCTCTTCTACTACAAGGCCCTGGGCACGATCGGCGCCTCCCGGGGCATGGCCCTCAACATCTCCTACTCCGCGTGGGCGGTCATCTTCGCCCTCGTCCTGCAGGGGACCATCCCCACCGCCTCGCAGGTGGTGTGCTGCGCCGTCATCCTCGTGGGCACGGTCCTGGCCGCCACCGCAGACTGGTCCGACCTGCGGCTCACGCGCCGCGCCCCCGCGCTCACGAAGGAGGCGTGAGGACGGGGCCGCGCCCGGCCCCACTTGCTCGCCACGCCGCGCGCCGCGGGGCGGCCCGACACGTCGCGCCGCGGCTTCCTGGTCGGCGCCCCCGCGGGAGAGGATGAGCCCATGAGCACCACCGGCTACGACGATCCCGCCCTCCTCAAGCGCGTCCAGAGGGCCACCGCCCTCGCACTGGCCGAGCTCGACCGCGTCTGCGCCGAGTTGGGACTGGAGTACGCCGCCTACGGGGGCACCGCGATCGGCGCGGCCCGGCACCAGGGCTTCATCCCCTGGGACGACGACGTCGACGTCGTCATGCCGCGCCCCGACTACGAGCGCCTCCTGGCCGAGGCCGATCGCGTCCTGGGCCCCGGCTTCGTGCTGCTCAGCTCCCGCAACTCCCCGGACTACCCCAAGACCTTCGGCGTGCTGGGCCTGGCCGGGACCGCCTTCATCCCGGAGATCGCGCGCGACCGCGCCTACCGGGTGCCCATCGGCGTCGACGTCTTCCCCTTGGACGTCCTGCCCGACGACGAGCGCGCCTTCAAGCGGATGGCGCGGCGGACCTGGGTGTGGGGGCGGCTCATGTACCTGCGCGGGACGCCCACCGCCGAAGTCCCGCTGCCCGCGCCCGCGAGGCAGGCGGCCGCCGTCGTCCTGCGCGCCATCCACTGGGGCTTGAGGGCCGCCCGGGTCTCGCCGCGCGCCCTGTACGAGCGCTGGGACCGCGCCGCGCGCTCCCACGAGGGCGAGGACTCGGTGTGGCTGGGCGATTTCTCCACCCAGGACCCCAGGCGCTGGTCCATCCGCCGTGATGAGCTGCTGCCCACCGTCGCCCTGCCCTTCGAGGACATGACGATCCGGATGCCCCACGCCTATGACGCGGTGCTCACCCGTGGTTATGGCGACTACATGACGATTCCGCCGGTCTCAGAGCGGGTCAACCACAAGCCCTCGCTGGTGGACTTCGGGGATCACGACCTCGGGGAGGAGTGAGACGGCGTCAGCGGGGGCTCCCCGATCCGGCGGTAATCGCGGGCCAAGAACAGGGCCAGCAGCACCACGGCCAGGGAGTAGGACAGCACGCCGACCCAGCTGACACCGTTCATCCCGAAGGCGTCCACGAGCATCTTCATCGAAACTAGGGAGGCCAACGCGGCGACGGCGTTGCCCAGGAAGCTCGCCTTGAGGTCGCGCACGGCGATGAGCAGGTCGTTCATGAACCAGGCGAAGGCCGTCATGACCGTGCACACGACCGCGGGCAGCAGCAGGTCCGTGTGCCCGATGATCTTGTCGCCAAAGATGAGCCGCAGCACGGGATCGCCCAGGAGCAGCAGCAGGGCCGCCGTGACGGCGGTGACCACGAGGATCCCGCCGATGGTCCGCCACAGGAGGGTCAGGGCCGAGCGCTTATCGGAGTGGAAGCGGTCCGCGAACTCCCCCATGAGGGGGCTGTAGACGTAGACGGCGCCCATCTGCACGATGACGACGGGCGAAGCCACGGAGTTGTAGATCCCCAGCGCCTCGCTCCCGACGGAGGACTCCAGGTACTGGCGGGGCAGCGTCAGGACGGAAGAGCTGCAGACCTGGGCGATGACGAGGGGGAAGAGGGTGACCAGCAGGGACGCGGCGGCGCGGAGGTCGATGACGGGGCGCAGGCGCTCGAACTGGGCCGAGCGCGGCACGTCGTAGACGACGCCCACAAGGATGGTCACCACCGCCATGGTGATGATGGCCGCCATGAGGGAGTTCGCCAGCCACAGGACAACGCAGAAGCCCGCCAGGGTGGTCACGCCCTGGAGCATGTAGGACTTGCCGATGTAGTCCATCCGCCGGTGCCGCTGATCGATGGCGTGAAGGACCTCGATGAAGTTCGTCGCCAGGGAGTAGACCAGGTACACGGCGATAAGCGGCAGGGCGTCGAATGACGCCGTGGCCAGGGAGTAGACGATGCCGAGGAGGAAGGCCAGGGCAGTGGTCAGCACCCGCAGGCCCACGTACTCCCCGGCGCTGCGCTCGCCTTTGGTGTCGGTGACCTGGATCGTGCGCAGGCGGTAGTCGGCGAAGGGGTTGATGAGGTTCGCGATCGCCATGACGAGCGCGAGCCCACCCGCGGCGTCGAACCCGTGCGAGAGCCGCACGACGGCGACCCCCACCAGGTAGTTGCAGGCCAGCCGGATGATCGACCCGGCTGAGCTCCACAACATGTTCGTCCGGAGGGACAGGGCCTCCACCTGCGCCATCGGCACTCCTATCTGAACAACGCGTACCTGGCCACCAGCGCGGGCAGGTAGCAGGCCAGGGCCACCGGCTTGTTGGGCGCCATGCGCAGGGCTCCGGACTGCCCGGCCAGTCGGCAGCCCACAAGGTACAGCAGCGTCTCGCGGACCCTGCCCTTGATCGTGGTGGAGCGCTCGGCGCAGTAGCGCTTGTGCTTCCAGTAGCCGATGGGGTTCCGCTTGGCATTGGCCGCGAAATTGTGGGTGAGCCCGTCGGGCAGGTAGTGGCAGATCGTGAGGATCGTGTTGTCGGCGAGCATGACGTAGCGCTCGTCGAGACGGTAGTAGACCGAGGTCTCGGCGATGAAGATCTCCCCGGGGGCGACGTCGTAGGGATAGTCCCGCAGGACCTCGGTGCGATGAATGAGGGAGGTGTCCCCCCTAAAGCCCATCGTCTCGAAGAGGTCCCAGTACTTCACGTCGCGCGCGCCCTCGGGCATCCACGTGTCCATGGGGGTGCGCTCATCCGTGCCGCGCAGGGCGACGATCCCGGCGTAGCGGTCCTGCCCCTCGATGGTCGCCCAGGTGGCCAGCACGTGCTCGATGGCGCCGGGGAGCAGCCAGTCGTCGGAGTCGACGACGAAGAACAGCGGGCTGGTGGCCCGCTCCACACCGAGGTTGATGGCCCGGGGCTTGCCGCCATTCGCGGTCTTGACGTAGTCGATCTCGATCTCGCCGCGCTCGATCCATGAGGCGACGAGCTCCTCGGTGCCGTCGGTGGAGCCGTCGTCGACGATCATCCACACGAAGTCGTGGGAGGTCTGCGCCACGAGGCTGTCGTAGAGGACGGGCAGGATGTAGGCGCGCTCATAGGTGGGGGTGAACACGCAGACGGTTTTGGGCGCGGGGCCGGTGCGGCTCTCCGCGGGCGCAGGGCTCTCAGGCGTCACGGTCGGCCCCCTCCACCCAGGTGACGGCGCGCAGGTGCGCAGGCGGGCGCTCCTCGGCGGGCGGGATGCGCTCCCAGTCGCCGTAGTAGTCGGCCAGCACCTGGGCCGCCTTGGCGGGCACGGGGTACGTCCCGCCCTCGAAAGCCGCGCGGGCCGCGGGGAAGAGCGCCCGGGGCTCCAGGGTGTTCTTATCCATGTGGTCGTCCACGAGCAGGACGTAGCGGATGTCGTCATCCTGGGCGGAGGCGTCCTTGATATTCACCCCGCGCGCCAGGGCATCGGCCTTGGCGGCGATCCGATAGGGGTCGAGGCGGCGGGTGACCGGGTGGATGACGCGCTTGACGAACTTGGCGGCGCCGGAGGTGGCGTAGCGGGGATCGGTGGCGGCGAGCGAGCGCCATCGCACGAGCCGGGCTGCCTTGGCGCGCACGCGGCGCATGCTCGGGTCGGACAGCCTCACGCGCTCCAGGGGGAAGATGTCGACCCACAGGCCCAGGGCCAGCTCCTCATCGATGAAGGTCTCCTCCGCGCGCGTGCGGGTGTCGACGAGCTTGAAGAAGGGGTAGATCGACGTGCGGTCCCGGTAGGAGACCAGCTTGTAGCGGTCCGCGAGGGCGCCCGCGCGGCACAGGCGGAAGAGGGCCTCGTAGTCGTCGCGGGGCATGACGACGTCGATGTCGTCGTCCCAGGGGATGAAGCCCTCGTGGCGCAGCGCGCCGATGAGAGTGCCGTAGGCCAGGAAGTAGGTCAGGCCGTGCTCCGCGCACACGCGATCCAGCTCGCGCAGGACGTCGAGCTCGATCTTCTTGATCTCCTCTTGTGAGAGCGCTTCCATCGCTGGCCTTTCTCATCGCAGGCGCCGGATCGTGCGGGGATCGAGCGGGGCGGGCACCCCGGTCGCGGAGGCGGGCGCGCCGTCGATGCTACCCGTTCCCTCCCCACCGCCGGGGACGCCCGGGGGGCCGCCACCCCAGCACCGCGCCATCGATGGCCCCGCGTGTGAGACCATTCCCCCTGGGGCGCACCTTCGCCACCCCGCATCCCACCGATGGAAGCACGCATGAGACTCGCCCTGGTCATCAACACCTACCCGCCCCACCTGGGCGGCCTTGAGAACCACGTCTCCAACCTGGCGCAGGGGCTGCGCGATCTGGGCCATGAGGTGTGGGTGCTCACCCTTTCGGACAGCCCCGGGCTCCGCGATGACGACGGCGTGCGGGTCCTCACGGGGCGCGGCCACCTCCCCATCGCGGAGGTCATCAGCTTCCCGAGCGTGGGCACGACCAGGCGCATCGCCCGGTTCCTGCGCGAGAACCGGATCGACATCGTGGGCACGCACACGCGCTTCTTCCCCATGAGCCTCGTCGGGCTGCGGGCGGCGCGCATGGCCGGGATCCCGGTGATCCACACCGAGCACGGCTCGGGATTCGTGGCCACCCCCTCCCCCATCATCTTCGCGGGCTCGCGGGCGGTCGACCTGACGATGGGCCGCTACGTTCTGCGCCACGCCGATCGAGTACTGGCGATCTCCGCGCAGTCGGCGGCCTTCATCAAGCGCTTGGCAGGCGTCGGCGCCGAGGTCTTCCACAACGCCATCCCCGCGCCCGAGCCCCATCCCGCGCCCGCGGACAGGCCTGGCCACCTCGTGTTCGTCGGGAGGGTCGTGGCGGGCAAGGGCTGGGACGCCTTCCTGTCCTCCATCGCCGCCCTGCGGGGGCGCGGCATCGACGTCGACGGCGAGTTGCTGGGCGCGGGCGCCGAGTTGGAGGACGCCCGGGCGATGGCCCGCGAGCTGGGGATCGATGACGCCGTGTCGATCCCGGGGCGCGTGCCGCCCAGCCAGGTGCGCCAGGCGCTGGCCGGGGCGACCCTGGTCAACCCGACAGTGCTCTCCGAGGGCTTCCAGACCACGCTCCTGGAGGCGATCGCTGAGAGCGGCCGCGTGGTGACCTATGAGGTTCCCGGCGCCCAGATCCTGGCCGACCAGGGGGCGCCCGTCGTGATCACCGGGGAGCGCAGCGCCGAGAGCCTCACCGACGCCCTGGCGACGATGCTCGCCGCCCCACCGGTGCCGGCCCCCAGCGGCCTTATCGAGCAGTGGACCTGGCCCGTGCGCTCACGCCAGTACGCGGATATCCTCGCCGAGGTCCTGAGCGATCACCGGGCCTGAGGGTCCGGCCCCTCGCCGCTGGCCGGGCCCGGGCGCCGCGCGTCGGTCCCCGCCTCGTCGATGCGGGCGGTGAGCCGATCGACCTCGGCGCGCAGGATGGCGATCTCCTCGGCGAGGCGACGCCGATCCTCGGCGTTGTGGGACAGGTCCACGCTGAAGCGCAGGGAGAGCAGCAGGAGGATGATCCCCGCGACGAAGAATCCCAGGTTGAGCGGCACCTCGACGCCCAGTCGGCTGGATACCGCCCGCAAGCCGCCGGGGATGAGGGCGAAGAAGACGCAGCCGATGGAGATGATGATCCACCACGTCGCGTAGGCCTCCTTCATCCCGGAGTTGCGCATGCGCAGGAAGATGGAGACCAGCACGATCATCGCGAAGATGATGCCGAGTATGTAGGTGGAGCTCATCGTCGTCCCTCCTGGTTCTCCGATGGGGGTACGGCGCCCGGGGCGGCCCGGTTGGGGCGGCTGAGCGCGATCCCCAGGGCGAGGAAGGCCCTCAGGAGGAAGCGCGCGGCCTTGAGCGGGTTGTGGGAGGGCTCGCCACCCGCGCGGGGGCGCATCCGCACGGCGACCTGGCGGACCCGCAGGCCGGATCGCTTGGCGACGACGAGCGCCTCGATGGTGTCGCCCAGGTACTCGGCGGGATAGTCCTGGGAGAAGACCGCCAGGGCCCGGCGGTTGTAGAGCTTGAAGCCGCTGGTGGTGTCGGTCAGGCGGGTCCCGCTGACACGGGAGAGGATCACGGAGAGCACCCTCATCGCCCAGTGGCGGGGACCGCGCACCGAGTAGTCGCCTTTGCCCGCGAAGCGCGCGCCGATGACGAGGTCCGCCCCCGTGGCGCGCGCGCATTCGAGCATCACGGGGACCTCGGAGGGATCGTGCTGGCCATCGGCGTCGAGCTGAACCGCGTAGGAGTAGCCGTAGCGCACGGCGTAGACGAAGCCGGCCCGCATGGCGCCGCCGACTCCCAGGTTGATGGGCAGATCGAGGACCGTCACCCCGGCGTCGCGGGCGAGCGCCGCCGTGCGATCCGTCGAGCCGTCCGAGACGACGACGGCATCGGCGGTGCCCCCGAGCGTCGCCAGGACCTCGGCGATCACCCCCGGCAGGGCGACCTCCTCATTCCATGCGGGGATGATGACGAGGAGGTCGTGGCGGCGCTCAGCGCTCATGGGACTCCTCTGCGGATGAATCGGTGGGGCCGTCCACCGGCAGGGCCGGCGGCCGACTCGCAGGATCGATGGGGCGCGTCGCGCTCTCGGCGGCGCCAGGCGCGCCAGGCGCGTCGGGGGCGCCAGGAGCATCGGGGCTCTCCGGGGCGGTGGCCTCCCGCTGGCCGGCCTGGATCCGCGCGTGCCGCCCCGGCGAACTCCGGCTCACGAAGTCCTCGACCGGCTCCTGGCGCTCCGGCTCGGCCTGGCCAGCCGCGCTAGGGGCGGTCGGCACGGTGATGGCCCGCACGGGTCGGCCCCACACCAGGATGGACAACGAGGCGATGGCGACGGCGTAGACCAGGACGAGCGCCCGCCAGGTGTACTCCGGGGTGAGCGGGAAATCCGGCCACCACCATCGCAGGAAGAGGTCGAGGCTGTAGATGGGGTGGTCGAGGTCGAGGCGCCCATGCGTGTAGCGCTCCATGACCCGCCGCAGCGCGAAGGCGTTGACGAGCACCGAGCCGATCCCGATGAGCCAGACCTGCACGCCGACCACGTGCCTGCCCTTGACCGACATCGCGAGCCAGACGAAGAGCAGGATCGCCAGGAGCGGCAGCATGTAGCGGGGCTGGTACTGGTAGACCCGCGAGAAGCCGGCCTGCAGGGAGACGACCAGGGGGACCCCGGCGATGGCGCCGATGACGATGAGGATGCTCAACGCCTTGCGCCGCCCCACTCTCCGGGCGCCGGCGAACAGGCAGATCGCGGCCAGGCCGATGGCGATGCTCGCCGGGGCGCCGTCGAGGGGGATGTCGAACCAGCCCGCGCCCCAGCGCTGCCCGTAGAACCCCGCGAAGTACTCGGGAAGGGAGGTGAGCAGGGAGTGCAGGCGCTCCATCGACAGGTCGGTCTCCCCCGAGGAGGAGGTGGATTCGAGGGCGCTGGCCTGGCCCGTGGACCGCATGATCCACACGCCGATGGCGCTGGCGGTCAGGGCGAGAGCGGCCTCCGGGAGGATCCTCCTGGTCCATGGGGCGCCGACGAGCACGGCCAGCGAGATGACGAGAATGAAGAAGGCCGAGTCCCCGCGCGCGGAGCACGCCAGGAGCGCTCCGACCGCCGCGAGCCCCAGGAGCGCCCAACGGCGCCGCCCCTCCGCGCGCAGCGCGCCGAAGAGGGCGGCGGCGTACCCCAGAGTGCCCGATAGGGCCCAGGAGGTGGGGTTGTTCGAGGCCACGAAGTAGAGCCCCATGGGCATCCAGGCCACGAGGATCGTCAGGGCGAGGCTCTCCCTGTAGCGCGCTGGCAGGAGGAACCCGATGGAGCCGAGCAGCACCATCGCGATGAGGAGGTTGACCCCGCGCATGATGAGCACGGAGCCGGTGACGTCGGCGCTGACGAACTGGTGGTGGAACCAGTAGTAGCCGCCCGGGTAGTTGCCCGCGTCGTAGCGGCGCGAGTACGTGTACTCGTCGTCGGACAGGGCCTCCTTGCACCGCATCGTCCCATCGCCGTCCGGGTAGGAGAAGCAGGAGGTCCGCTGCGAGACGGTCTCGGGCACGTAGACCTGGACCTCATTGTTGATGACCTTGGTCGCGCAGCCCGAGGATTCCACGGGCGGGGGGCACCAGATGGCGCCCAGGTGGTAGTCGTCGTCCGGGGAGCCGCCGACCGGCGAGGCTAATGCCCAGCCGAGGCCGGTGACGAGCACCGTGAGTGCCAGGAGCGCGCCGAGGATCCAGCGGGTGGCGGGCCGGTCCAGCCAGGCGGCGCGGCGGGAGGAGGGCGCGGCAGGCAGGGAGTCGCCCCGCTCGGGGGAGTCGGGAAGGCCGGGGGCCTCGCCGGACCGGGCGGCCGCGGCGGCTGCGGGAGGAGGGTCCTCGTGGTCCCGCATGGTGTCGTGGCTCATAGGTTCGCGATGTAGGCGTCGAGGCGCTCCATCGAGTCGCCGGGGGTGAATCCGGTGGACTTGATCCGGCTGAGGTCCAGGGCGGACTTCAGGGGCCGGGGGGCGACGTCCTGGCCCGCGAAGTACTCCTCGGTGGTGATGGGGGTGACCTCGGAGGGATCGTGGCCGAGGCGCTCGTAGACGCGCTTGGCCACGTCCGCCCAGGAGACCACGGGCCCCTCGCCGGAGAGGTTGTAGGTGCCGTGGGGGGCGGAGGAGGACAGCAGGTGGATGATGCCGGCGGCCAGGTCGGTGGTGAAGGTGAGGCGGCCGGTCTGGTCATCGACCACCTTGGGGGCGATGCCGCGCTCGGCCAGCGAGGCCATGGTGCGCACAAAGTTCTTCCCGTCGCCCACCACCCAACTGGTGCGCACGAGGTAGTGGCTCGGGGCGGCGACGACGGCGGCGTCCCCACCGGCCTTGGATTGCCCGTACACGCCCAGGGGGCTGGGAGGCTCATCCTCGGCGTGGGGCTCGGTGGTGCCGTCGAAGGTGTACTCGCTGGAGACGTGCACGAGGGTCAGGCCGTGCCTGGTGGCGGCGCGGGCGAGGTTGGCCGGGCCGGTGGCATTGGCGCGCCAGGCGGCGGGCCGGCCCTCGGGGGTCTCGGCGCCGTCGACATTCGTCCAGGCGGCGGCGTTGATGATGATGTCGTAGGCGGACCAGTCGAGCGCGTCCATGGCGGCGGCGTCGGAGATGTCGAACTCGGGCAGGTCCACGCCGGTGGCCGCGTAACCGGCGTCGGTGAGCTGGCTCATGAGTTCGCGGCCGAGCTGGCCGTTGGCGCCGGTGACGAGCACCCGGCACCCCGGGCCGGCGGGCCGGCCGACGGCGGGGAAGGGGGTGACGGCGGCCAGGCGCGGGTGGGCCCTGTCCTTGTCCGACAGGATGGCGTCGTCGAGGGGGATGGGCCAGGGCACGGCGACGGTCTCGTCGGCGAGGTTGAGGAAGGTGTACTGGGCGTCGGGCGACCAGTGATCGTTGACGAGGTAGGTGTAGGCCGTGCTCGGCTCGAGGGTCTGATAGGCGTTGCCCACCCCGCGGGGCACGAAGACGGCGACGGAGGGGTCGATCTCGCAGGTGTAGACGGCCCCGAAGCTGGGGCCCTCGCGCAGGTCCACCCAGGCGCCGAAGACGCGCCCGGTGGCCACCGAGACGTACTTGTCCCAGGGCTCGGCGTGGATGCCGCGGGTCACCCCGACCTCGTCGTTGAAGGAGATGTTGTTCTGCACCGGGCCGAAGTCGGGCAGGCCGAGCGCCACCATCTTCTCGCGCTGCCAATTCTCCTTGAACCAGCCCCGGTTGTCCCCGTGAACGGTCAGATCGATCCGAAGGAAGCCAGGGATGGGGGTGGTCTCAACACCGAGGGGCTTCGCAGTGGTGGTCATGGGCTGGTAGTCCTCATTCCTCGTTGCGCCCAGCGCGCACCGGGCGCTGATTGGGATCGGGCCGAGTCTATCCTCCGCGCGGGGTGGCGGGCACCGTGATCGCCGCAACCAGGCCGGGCGCGGCGGCGGCGCATTAGAGTGGCGCTGCCAGGTCCACCCCCGCGCCACGCGGGCCGTCTTGGGAGAGCCCATGAACAACCCCGGGATCAGCCCCATGAGCAGCGCCACGGTCGCCGTCGTCGTCACCTATGAGCCCGGGCCCCTGGGAGGCCTCCTGAAGGCGCTCGCCTCCCAGTGCAACGCCGTTCTCGTGGTTGATAACGGATCCGCCGCTCCCGGGTTGGAGCGGGCGCGCGAGGCCTGCGCGGCCCATGGCGCCAGGCTCATCGAGCTGGGCGAGAACCTGGGGATCGCCGCCGCGCAGAACCGGGGCATCGCGGCCGCTCGGGCCCAGGGCGCCCGGTACGTGCTGCTGTCGGACCAGGATTCGATCCCCTCGCCCACCATGGTGGCCCAGCTGCTTGAAGCGATCGATGAGGACCCGCGGATCGCCGCCGTCGGGCCGCTGCCGACCGAGGAGCGCGAGGGCGCCGATGAACTCGTCTACGTGGACCGGGGCTGGAGCCCCAAGCGCGCCACCAAGGCCGAGCTGTCCCGGCCCAGGCTGGAGGCCGCCTTCCTCATCGCCTCGGGCTGCCTGGTGCGCGTCAGCGCGCTGGAGGAGATCGGGCCGATGCGCGAGGACCTGTTCATCGACCATGTGGACCTGGAGTGGGGAGTGCGGGCCCGGCGCTCGGGATGGCGGCTCGTCGCGGTGCCGGCGGCCCGGCTCGCCCACTCGCTGGGCGATGAGGTGGTTCGCCTGCCGGGGCGGGAGCAGCCGATCCACGTGCACGCCCCGATCCGCAACTACTACATCCTGCGGAACACCCTCGCGCTGGTGGGCCGCGGCTCGCCGCTGCCGGCGCGCTGGCGCGTCCGCTACTCCTACTGGGCGGCGAAGTACGCGCTGTTCAACGCCGCCCTGCCGGATCGACGCGCCGAGCGCCACCGGATGCTGCGCCGGGGCCTGGCCGATGGCCTGCGCGGCCGCCTGGGCCCCTACGCCTCCCGCCACCCCAACCGCTGATCCCCGCGAGACCGGTCGAAAACAGCACCGAGACCGGTCGAAAACAGCACCGAGACCGGTCGAAAACAGCACCGAGACCGGTCGAAAACAGCACCGAGACCGGTGCGCCGGCGCGGGGCCCTCAACTCCAGATGGCCTGGCGCAGAGCGAGGAGGTAGGTGCGCCCGTAGCGCGTGGTGGGCTCCAGGACAGCCGACTCGGCCCACTCGTTCCAGGCGTTGATGAACACGAGGCGGTCGGCCTCCTCGCGCCCGGCGACGGCCCGGATGAGGCCCGCCACCCAGCGGTGGAAGCTGTAGGGGTTGGAGCCGTACCAGGCATCCGCCCTCCACTGACGGCGGGCGGTGTTGTCGAAGGTGACCATGGCGCCGGGGTACTCGTGCTCGGTCAGGCGCACCGCGTTGCGCAAGGAGGCCTTGAGGGTGGCCTGATAACTCATGAAGTTGCCGCGCCAGCGCTTGTCCAGGCCGACGTCGAGGGCCGGGCCCGCGATCCACGGCAGGTTGTGGGGGGCGAACTCCAGGGTGCCGTCGAGCCCATTGGCGTGGTAGTCCTCGCCGACGCCGTCGAACTCCTTGGCCACGGACACGGCGATGACGTGGAGCTCACCGACGCCCGCGGCCCGGGCGCGCTCGCGCCAGGCGGCCACGACCTGCGGGAAGTTCTCCATCTGGGCGGGTCGGTAGACAGCGATGAGCGCCTTGCCGTCCACGCGCATGTAGCGGGGGTCCAGGAGGAACTCCATGACGTCGTCGATGAAGTCCTCGGCGGGGACCTTGTGGTAGTCCTGGCCGATGAGGACGTCCTGGCTGCGGCCGTCCCAGCGGCGCGTCCAGTTCTCATTGGCCCACATGATGCAGTACGGGAAATCGAGGTCCGAGGCCCGCAGCTTCTCGATGGGGCGGTTGAGGATCCGCTCGCCGGAGAACCAGTAGTAGTAGTACATGAAGCCGGCCAGGCCGTGGGAGCTGGCCAACTCGGCCTGAGCGGCGCGCACGGAGTCCATCTCCAGGTCGTAGTAGCCCAGCTCCGTGGGCTGCTTGGGCTGGTAGTGGCCGCGCCACGCGGGCACGGCGCCCACGACGTTGGACCACTCGGTGAAGCCCTTGCCCCACCACACGTTGTTCTGCGGGGAGTCGTGGAACTGGGGCAGGTAGAAGGGGATGACGGTGGCGGCCGGGACTCGCTCGGCATCGCGGTCGAAGCGGTGCCAGCCCTGACGGTCGGTGCCCGGGGCGGCGAGGATCTCCTGGATGGACTCGGGCTCCACGGTGCGCAGCCCGGCCTCCCTGGTGACGATGCCGACAATCCTCTCGACGGCGTGCGCGGTGGTGCCGTCCACCTGGCCAGCCTCGGGGTCGAAGTCGGCCGCCTGGAGGTTGAGGGCGCGCAGGCCCTGGAGTACCAGGCCGCGGCACCAGTACATGGAGCCGGAGGCGAACTCGAGCTCGTCAGGATCGATTCTCAGTTCGAGGCGGCGCAGGAGCTGCTCAACGATGCGCTGGTCCCCACCCCAGAACTGCTTGCCGACGATGGAGTCGGTGGCGGTGAGCACGCCCAGGGCGGGATCGGCGGCGAAGGCGGCGAGGATGCCCTCGATCGTCTCCCGCGACCCCGCGAGGTCGTCCAGGAACTGCTGCTTCCAGGTCTCACCGCTGCCGGCGAGCTCGGCGTGCTCCTCGCGCCAGGGGCTGCGCTTGGTGTGCATCTTGAGGATGAGGTCGTAGGGGTCGAGGATCCCGGAGTTGACCAGGTTGACGGTCGGCAGGATGTCACGGCCGTGGTTGTCCACCTCGACGACGACGCTGGTCCCCAGGTGGGACAGGTCGTCAGGGACCCGGACCGCCTCGCCGGAGGCGTTGGTGATGAACAGGTCGAAGTCGACCGGCATGAGGCGCAGGTGGGCGAAGAGCTCGTCCATGAGCTCGGGGTAGAAGCAGTGGATGACGACGGCGATGCGCGCCGGCGACTCGACGCGGAAGGCGGGGTCCACGCGCCACTTGTCCGGGAAGCCGGAGTCCTGGCGCCCGCCGAGGCGGTCGACGAAGGCGGCGAAGTCTGCGGGATGCTTGGGCCGGTAGCCGCGCACCGAGCCGGTGGCGATGAGGTTGGCGGCGGCGTTGCGTCCGCGGGCCGCGAAGTAGGTGACGCGGCGGGCGGCGCCGTGCTTGGAGATGCGGGTCATGTCTCGTGCCTCTTGCTCACCACTGGTGGATGTCGATGTTGTACATGCGCTGCAGATATTCGGCGCTGGCGGCCGCCTCAGCGGTCAGGTCCGGATGGGTCAGGATCGTGCGCTTGAGGAAGGGGGCGCCCGAGGTGATGATCCCCTGCCAGGCGCGGATCGTGGGGTTCTCATAGCCGGCCCCGATGTCCGGCCCGGCCACCCACTCGTCAATGGAGTAGGCCTCGGAGAAGGCGAGCCGGGACAGGCCCAGCTCATAGGCCATGACGACGTCCTCCTTGGTCGGCTGGACGCGGATGCCGTCGAAGAAGCGCACCCAGGCGCGCTCAGCGAGGATCCCTCCCCGGAAGGACAGGAAGTAGCTCTGCATGTGCCTGCCGAACTGGTGGGAGGTCGTCAGGCAGCGAATGTCGGGTCCCGGGGGCTCGGCCGCCCACTCCAGGAGGCCGTCGATGGGGGCGAAGGGCCCGAGCATGGAGTCGTTGGTCAGCAGGACGACGGGCTTGGAGCGCACGCCCGGGATCCAGCCCAGCCCGGTAGTCCAGGAACCGAAGTCGTAGCCGAGGTTGGGGCGGCGGATGATGATGGTCCGCTCGGGGATGCCGTGTGGGAACTCAAGGGGCTCGGGGCTCTCGCAGGTCGACACCACGATGGTGGCGTAGTCGGAGGCGTCCAGGGCTGCCAGGTAACGGCTCAGGGAGAGCGGCTGGTCCGGGGTGGCGGAGTACTGGGCGACGATGGCGACGCGCTCGGCGGCGTCGACCGTGCTCCTCTTGCCGCGCTCGACACAGATCCGGCCCCGGGTGACGTCGACGACGCGCGGCCCCTCGTTGAGGGCCTGGGCGCGCTGGGCGCGCTGGAGGCGCCCCAGGAGGCGGCTCACCGGGGCAGCCTTATGCGGACGGCCGACTTGACGAGCCGGACCGGTGCGGTGAGGTGCCAGGAGGTGGAGTGACGGATGTCGCTGAGCTGCTCCCAGGCGCCGTCGAGCTTGCGCTGCATGATGCGCTGCTCCTTCTCCAGGCGCTGGATCTCGGCGTGGAGTTCCCCGGCCTCGGCGTGCGCGTGGCGCAGCGCGGCCCGCAGGCGGCGGATCTCGTCATCCTGACTGACTGTCATCGGTCCTCCTCGTTCAAGGGCTCGGACTGCTCGGACTGCTCGGCCTGGGGCGCCCCCGTGGCATCGACGCTCAGGGCGGGGCTCCAGCGCCCCTCGGGCATGGTGATGAGGCCCGGCTCGTCGATGACCCTGCCCTCGTGGATGAGGAGCTCGGTCTGGCGGTCGGAGTAATCGTAGGTGGCGCCGTCGCGCAGGAGGCAGGTGGTCAGCCACAGGCGCCCCGGATGGAGGACCACGGGGTCCATCGTGTAGTCGATGAAGCCGTCCTCGCCCGCGCGCAGGTCGTAGAGGCGCCCGGCGTGGCGGGAGTTGGGGCCGGAAATCATGACCCCGCCGTCGGTGATGAAGGCCAGGCCGAGCTCGACGTCGCGCAGGTCCTTCCGGGCGTGGACGTGGACGCGCAGGGTGGCGGGCCTGCCGGTGGTGAGGAAGGGGACCTTCTTGCCCTCGCCGTCGAAGATCTCGACGCCGGTCATGCGGCACTCCCCCGAGCCCTGGTTGAGCCGGAAGTCCCTGTCTTCCTCCCGCTCGGCCTCGGTCTGCTCGGCGGCGCGCTTCTCGGCCTCCTTGGCGTTGACGGCGGCGATGTAGGCCGAGACGCCCTCGTCGGCGGGGCCGATCATCTTGACGCGGCCGTGGTCGAGCCAGACGACCTCGTCGCACATCTCCTTGGCCAGGGACAGCGAGTGGGTGACCAGGGCGATGGTGGTGCCGTGGTCGCGCAGGTCGCGCATGTACTCGAAGCACTTGCGCTGGAACTCCTCGTCACCCACGGCGATGATCTCATCGACGATGAGGATCTTGGGCCGGATCGCCACGGCGACGGCGAAGCCTAGGCGCACGGTCATTCCCGAGGAGTAGACCTTGACGGGCTGATCGATGAAGGCGCCGATGTCGGCGAAGTCGATGATCCAGTCGATGGTGGACTCGATCTGCTTGCGGCTGCGCCCCAGGATGGCGCCGTTGAGGAAGATGTTCTCACGCCCGGTGAGCTCGCCGTGGAAGCCGGCTCCGAGCTCGAGGAGGGCGTCGACGCTGTCCGATACGGTGACGGTGCCGCTCGTGGGGCGGTAGACGCCGGCCAGGAGCTTGAGCATCGTGGACTTGCCCGAGCCGTTGTGACCGACGAGCCCGAAGGTGCTTCCCTTGCGGATCTTGAAGGAGACGTCGTCCAGGGCGTGGAAGACGCGCTGCTCGGAGGTGGCGCGCCCGCGCACGAAGCGCTCCTTGAAGGTGGAGCGGCGGTCGGCCTGCATCTCGAAGGTCTTCGAGACGTGGTCGACGACGATGGCGTAATCCTCAGGCGCGGAGGCCGCTGAGCCCGCCGTGGCCGCTGATCCCGCCGTGGCCGCCTCGATCATGTCAGCGCTCATCTCAGATCATCTCCCCCAGGTCGGCGCCCCACTTTCTGATCACGACGCGGGCCGCGAGGTAGGCCAGCAGTGCCCAGCCCAGGCAGGCGGCCCAATGCGTCAGGGCCCCGGCCTGACCAAGGTAAGCCAGGTCCCGGAAGAGCCCGATGTACTCGGCGACAGGCATGTGCGTGACCAGGGACCGCAGGGGGATGCCCCAGTGGTGATTCGGGACGAGGTCCGCGTTGTAGATGATGGGGGTGGCGTAGAACATGAGCTGGAGGATGACGCCGACCAGCTGGGCCAGGTCGCGCATGTAGACGTTGCCGATGGCCAGGATGACGGAGACCGCCTGGACGAAGACGACGACGAGCGCGACGAGCAGCGGGATCAGCAACCAGGACCAGTTCAGGAATCCCATGAGGGCCAAGACCACGAGGAGCAGTCCCGCCTCGATGCCGCTCTGGATGCCGACGGCCATCCCGGCCCCGAGCACGGGGGCGTAGGCGGGGAAGTAGACCTTCTGAAGCAGCCCTCCGGAGGACAGGAGCCCGTTGATGCCCGCGTTGATCGAGTTCTGGAAGTAGCCCCAGATGGTCAGGCCGGCGAAGAGCCAGAGCGCGAACAGCGCGATACCGCCCGTGCGGTCCGCGACGGCGGGGGGCTGCATCTTGAACAGGCCGCCGAAGATGAGGGCGTAGATGCCCAGGGTGGCCAGGGGGACCACGAGGGACCAGACCCATCCCAGCAGGGTCCCGTTGAACTTGGCCTTGAGGTCCCTCTGCCCGAAGGCGTTGACGAGGCTCGCCTGCTGGGCGAGGGTCAGGGGCGACCTCACGTCGATATGCTCCGCCATGGCCTCACTCATCCGGGTCCGGGTGCGAATCCGCCGCCCTGGGAGATGGCGACTCGAAGCCCCAGTCTAGACCAGGGCCGACGCCGCGCGGGCCACCCGGCCTGTGCGTCCGGCTACGACCGGCGCGGTCAGGCGATCCAGGCGCCGGAGGGGGCGAAGCGGTAGTTCCTCCCATCGATGCTCTGCGTCCCGGTGACCATGCGCCCGTCGCCCGGGCCCAGGTAGTACCAGTCGGAGCCGATGCGGTGCCAGCCCGTGGCCATGCCTCCCCAGCCCTCCGCCAGGTAGTACCAGCCGCCATTGACCAACCGCCAGCCGGTGGCCATGGCCCCGCTGGAGGGGTCGAGGTAGTACCAGTCGGGGCCGATCCTCTGCCAGCCAGTGAGCATCGCGCCGGTGGAGTGCAGGTAGTACCAGCGTCCGCCGGCCTTCTTCCAGCCGGTGGCCATGGCCCCGCTGGAGGGGTCGAGGTAGTACCAGGCATTGCCGTCCCACAGCCAACCGGTGGCCATGCGGCCGGAGCCGGGCGAGAGGTAGTACCAGGTCGAGTCCACCTCAAGCCAGCCGGTGACGAGCTTCAAGTCGTCGGAGTAGTAGTACCAGGCACCCCCGGCCCGCACCCATCCGGGGCGGAGGGCCGGGGCGCTCATCTGGGTCGCGGCGATGGAGCGGATCTGGTCCAAGCGGGAGTAGCCGACGTCGCCAGGGCAGCTGGTGTAGCCGACGTCGCGGTGGGCGAGGATGCGGGGCAGGGAGACGACCTGCCCGGCTTCGTACTTCTGGGAGGAGCGGATGGTGAAGTCCGCCCAACCGCTCACGTCCGTCACCCCGCCCCGGGCGAGGAACCACCCGGCGAGCCCGCCGACGCGGTCGAGCTGGGCCCGCGTGGGGGCGACGGCCGAGTAGTCGCCCATCATGGAGACGCCCATGGTCCCGGTATTGGCGCCGTAGGCGTGACCGCCCACGGACATCGTCCCCGGAGCGGAGTCAAGGGTGCCCAGGCGGCCCTCGTAGACGGTGCCGTACTTGTCGACCAGGAAGTTGTAGCCGATGTCCCCCCAGTCCAGCGTGACCGAGTGGTAGTGGTAGATGCCCTGGATGATGCCCTTGGACTGGGCGGCGGTGTAGTTGTTTGTCCCCGCGGTGTGGTGGACGACGACGTGCTTCGCGCTCGCGTACTCGACGTCCCAGTCGGAACTGGAGGAGGCGCCCCAGGCCGAGCGCGGGATGACGCCGAAGGGCAGGCCGTCCACGGCGATCGCCCCGGCGAGGCCGGCCAGCGAGCCCCCCGCCCCGGCGGCGCCGGCGCCCGCGCCCGCCGGAGTGGGGGCCTCGACGGTCCCGGCGGCGGCGGCCTGGCGGGCGGTGGCGGCCCGGTCGACGGGCGTGGCGGGCGCGGTGACGGACTCGAGGTCAGAGGCCTCGATGGTCTCCTCGGAGCCGCTGGGGGCGTCGGGGACGAGGTGGAGGCGCAGGCCGGCGGGGATGGAACGGGCGTCGTCGATGATGAGGGCGGCCTGGACGGCGTCGGCGCCACCGGTGACGAAGGGCTCGGTGCCGGTGGATCGGGCGGGGCCCGAGTCGCGCCCCCCGGGGCCCTCGACCTCCAGGAGGTGCCAGGTGGACCACTCGCCGCCCTCGCGCACGCGCAGGTAGGCGCTCGCCCCGTCGGGCAGGCCCCCGTCGCCCCAGGTGAAGCCGGCCACCACGAAGCCGTCGACGGCGAGCGGCTCGGTCAGGATGGTGGCGTCACGCTCGGGGTCGATGCCGGAGGAGAGGTCCGCCGTCGCCAGGGGGAAGCGGGCCGTTCCAACGCCGGTGCCGGAGGCGGCTGGCGCGCTGCCGGCCGGGCTGGGGGCGGCGGACGGCGAGACCTTGAGGCCCGCCTGGGCGAGGGGGGTGGGGGAGCCGTCCCCCGAGGTCAGCTCCAACACCTTCGCGGGAGCGCCGTCGGGAGGAAGGGCGAGCGGACGGGCCGGGGCCACCGCGGGCGGAGCTAACGCGGAGGACGCCGCAGACTCACTGGCAAGGCCGAGGGCGATCAGGGGCAGGGTGGACATCATCCCGAAGGAGCGGCGGCTGAGCATGGAATCCTCTCGTGTCGCGCCACCGGCGCGACAATGCCGGTGTGACAATTGGGGTGAATGAGACTATTGGGGCCAGTTCGACACCCTACCCTCCCCTTTCGGGCCCTTTCACTGTGAGCCTGGCGATGATCATCGAAATGCAATGTTCGCCGGCTCCGGCAGCCCACGCGCCGCCCACCCGCCCCGTGGGGCCCGGGGCCCCGTGGGGCGCCGCGCCCGGGGCCTGTGGCATGATGGCGGGCGGAAGAACTCGGCGTTCTCACGGCATCGCATCCTCATTGCCTGTTGGCCGAGCAGTGTCGACCACGGAGTCCCTCATGAACGTCCTCATCACCGGTGGCGCCGGCTTCATCGGCGCGAACTTCGTCCACCAGACCCTGTCCCGCTACCCCGACGCGCGCGTCGTCGTCCTCGACAAGCTCACCTACGCGGGCAACAAGGGCTCCCTGGCGGATGTGTCGGACCGCGTCGAGCTGGTTGTCGGCGATATCGCCGATATGGACACGGTGGACCCGCTGGTGGCGGACGCGGACGTCGTCGTCCATTTCGCCGCGGAGTCGCACAACGACAACTCCCTCAACGACCCCTCCCCCTTCATCCGCACCAACCTGGTGGGCACCTTCACCCTCCTGGAGGCGGTGCGCCGCCACGGGACGCGCTTCCACCACGTCTCCACCGACGAGGTCTACGGGGACCTGGAGCTCGACGACCCGGCCAAGTTCACCCCGGAGACGCCCTACAACCCCTCCTCGCCGTACTCGTCATCGAAGGCGGGCTCAGATCTTCTCGTGCGCGCCTGGGTGCGCTCCTTCGGCATCGAGGCCACGATCTCCAACTGCTCGAACAACTACGGGCCGTACCAGCACATCGAGAAGTTCATCCCCCGCCAGATCACCAACCTCATCGACGGCGTGCGCCCCAAGCTCTACGGCGCTGGCGAGAACGTGCGCGACTGGATCCACGTCCTGGACCACAACGACGCCGTGTGGGACATCGTGGAGAAGGGCCGCATTGGCGAGACCTACCTCATCGGCGCCGACGGCGAGAAGAACAACAAGGAGGTCGTCGAGCTGATCCTGGAGCTGATGGGCTTCGAGATCGACGACTACGAGCACGTCAACGACCGTCCCGGCCACGACATGCGTTACGCCATCGACAACACCAAGCTGGTGACCGAGCTCGGCTGGGCGCCCAAGTTCACGGACTTCCGCTCCGGCCTGGCGGCCACCATCGACTGGTACCGGGACAACGAGGCCTGGTGGCGCCCGCTCAAGGCGGAGGTTGAGGCCAAGTACGCCGCCCAGGGCCAGTGAGGCCGGCAACGGGCCTCAGCCGCAGGCGGTGATGCGCCAGAGGGTCGCCGTGGACCCGGCGCCCGACGGCGCGGAGTCGACCTCCTCCAGGTACTCGTGGGGCACCTGGTCCATCCGCCAGCCCCACAGGGGTTGACGGCCGCCACCGGTGGCGCCATCGGGGCGGGCGTCGTCGGAGTAGTAGTGCGTCACTCCGCGCTCATTGAGGATCCGGCACACCTCGGGATCGGAGCCGAGCTGATCGAGGTGCTCCCCCAGCCACTCCAACTCCGGGCTGATCGGCAAGAGCCGCGTGGGGTAGACCGTGCGCACACCGGCCACGCTCCACAGGTAGGCGCTCCCGTTGGACGGGTTCCCTATGACGAGCGCGTGAGCGCCGAGCTCCTGGGGGGCGCGGCGGATCATCGCCAACTCGGCGTCGGAGAGCATCGTGCCGTAGGAGATGCGCCGCGGATCG
Organism: Actinomyces sp. zg296; assembly: GCF_009829695.1. NCBI lineage: Bacteria > Bacillati > Actinomycetota > Actinomycetes > Actinomycetales > Actinomycetaceae > Actinomyces > Actinomyces sp. zg296. Next base: position 35,806 of record NZ_VWPG01000012.1, on the reverse strand, counting down.
TGGACCGCTTCCATGATCTCTGCCTTGAGCCCCCACCTCCACGCGGGGGCGAGGACGAGTGAGGCCGCGAGCGCGGCCAAGGCGACGCGGCGCGGGTGGGAGCCCAGCCGCCCACGCCATCCGGGCAGTGCGGCCCAGGCGCGGGCGAGGTCGCGGGCGCCGAGCGTGGCGAGCACGAGGAGCCCGATCGTCACGAGGACGATGATGCGGGCCCGCTGGGTGTACCACGGCCCGGCCAGGACACGCAGGGGCCACTGGGGCCCCGCGGCGAGGAGCAGGATGAGCGCGGCCGCCCCGGTGCCGATGGACCACAGGCGCGCCTGCTGGGCATCGCTGCCCCGGGCGCCCCGCCATGCCCCGACCACGGCGACGAGCGCCAGGGCGACCACCAGGGCATTGCCCGGGATGTAGGGGGTGAACCGGGCCAGCAGGGGATGATCGGTGGTGAGCGCATAGACGGTCTCCGCGAGGTTGCTCGGGGGGCGCTGGTAGGAGAAGACATCCACCAGCGAGCCGCGCACCCGCCAGCCGGCCCCGGCCACCAGGAGCCCGCCCGCGGTGGCGGTGGCGATCAGGGCTCCTCTCCCCCGCCCGCCGCGGCGCCAGGCGGCGGCCACCGGGCCCCACGAGCCCCGCACCACCAGCGGACCGGCCAGCACGATGAGGTTGAAGACGGCCGCGCCGTGCGCGCCAATGACCCCGAGACCACCCAGGGCGGCCAGCGCGAGGGCATGCGCGCGCCGTCGGCCGCCCATGGCGCCGGATCCGCAGGCGCGCGTGACCAGGGCGAGGCAGCCGGGCAGGAGGCACACGGACAGCGCATAGGGCCACACGCTGGTGAGGAGGAGGAGGACGGAGACCACGGAGCCGGACAGGGCGGTCCCCAGCCCCAGGAGCGCGCCCACGCCCCGATCCTCATCGGGGCCCGCGCGCCTGAGGGTCTCGCGCAGGAGGGCGGCCATGCTCAGTGGCCAGATGGCCGACGAGAGCACCACCACGAGCGTGTTGGAGCCCTCGATGACTCCGCCGGGCAGGAGCGCGGCGATGGCGTGCCAGACCATGGGGTAGTAGATGCGCTGGCCGTCGTAGAGCGGCCAGGTGCCGCCGAAGGAGCTCGCGTCCCCCGTCAGGCGCACGAAGGCGGTGGCGGACAGGTGGTAGATGGAGTCCGAGGCCTGCATCGGGGAGTCGAGCGCCCCGGTCGAGCGGATCACCGGAACCGCGGTCATGAACGCGGCCAGCCCCAGTCCCGCGCACAGCGCGAGTCGGCCCCGGGCGTCGAGGGGGGCCGGACAGGACGGTGGTCCGGCGGCGCCGGGCTCCCGGGGGGCGCGGCGCGCGAGCGCGCCCGCGGCGGCGCACGCGGCCCAAATCCAACCGACGGGGCCGATGAGCAGGTGGCCGCGGTCCCAGGGGATCCCCAGCGGCTGGGCCAGCGCGCTGCCCAGGGTGAGGATCCCGGCGGTGAGCGTCGGCGCGGCCCCCAGCGCTGTCACTCCGCGCAGCCCCCAGGCCTGGGCGATCGACCAGCCGGGGATGATGAGCCCGCCGAGGGCCGCCACCGCGATCGGCGGGGCGGCCGCCCACGAGGGGCCAACGGCGCCGCCGAGCCGGATCACCAGCGCGAGCGCCGCGATCCCGGCCAGCGGCAGGACGACGACGCGGGTCGCGGTGGCTCCGATCCACGCCGCGGGACGCAGACGCCAAGAGCCGCTCATGGGGTCGCCTCCTTCTGCTCGCAGGCGGTGATGCGCCACAGGGTGGCGTCCCCCTCGGAGTCGACGAGCTCGAGCCCCCGCGCGGGCGGACGGATGAGCGACTCGTCCCACCACGCATCGGCGACGCCGTACTCGGCGCCAGCGGCCGTCGGGTCCTCCTGGGCGAGGAAGTACTTCACGTTCAGGCGGTCCAATCGCGAGCAGATCTGCGCCGTCGTCGTCTCATCGACGCCGAGAGCGGGCCATAGGCGGGCCACGCTGCCCATGTCGGAGGGGTGGTAGGGCTCGCTGCGGGACATGTAGACCCCGTGGATGCCAGTCATGGGCCACACATAGCCCGCGCCCCGGGCGGGGGCGCCCAGGACCACCGCGTCGTCGGGGAGGACGCTCCTCGACCTCTCCAGCAGGACCAGCTCATCGACGGTGGCCAGTGTGCCGTGCTGAATCCGGCGCGGGTCCCACACCGAGGCGACCAGGCCGTGCAGCAGCGGCACCCGGCAGGCCACGGTCACCAGTACGACGGCGACGAGCGCGCCGCTCAGCAGCCGGGCCCCGCCGCGCCGCAGCGGCGGGCGCGCCCGCTCGACGGCGAGCAGGCCGCTGATCCCACGCGCGGCGAGGAGTATCGCGGGGATGGTCACCAAGGGCATGATCCGCGCCTCCTGGAGGTACCAGGGCGAGCCGATCTGGCGTCCTGGCCAGGCGGGGCCCGAGGTGAGCAGGACGATCACCGTGGCCATGAGCCACAGCGCGACCCAGGGGCGCAGGGAGGGGTCATGGCGCGCCTGCCACGCGCCCGCGAGCGCGAGGGCGGTGAGCACCGCCCCGGCGGGGATCCAGGCGACGGGGGGCACGAGGCCGTACTGCGGGGCATCGAGGATGATCCTCTTGAGCGCATCGAGGGTCCCGCCCCAGCCTCCCGCGGGCCGCTCGTAGGAGAGCACCGAGACCACCTGCTCGCCCATCACCCATCCGCCGAGCAGGGCCGCCGCGGTGAGCACGGGGAGGACTCGCAGCATGATGCGCCGCCCCCGCCCTCCCAGCCGGATGACATGGCTCATCGCCGCGGCGACGAAGGGAAGGCTGATCACCAGCACGTTGAAGGCGCCCGCGCCATGGGCGAGCACCGTCCCGCCCCCGATGACGACGAGCACGCCCAGGCTGGTCCCGGGGGTGCAGGTGCGATCGAGGATGTCGCGCAGCGCGGTGCCCAGGACGGCGAGAACCCCGGGCAGGGCGATGACGGACAGGACGTAGGGCCATACCGTCAGGGAGGTCATGAGCACCGGCAGCGCCACGGTGGTCGAGGCCAGCGCGACGGTCAGGCCGGTGGCCCTGGCCCACCCCTCGCCGAGGGTCCTGCGCAGCGCCGTGAGCATGCCCGTCAGAGCCGCCGGCCAGACCAGGACGGCGCACCCCAAGAGCAGGGCGTTGGTGGCCTGGATGGCGCTGCCCGGGATGAAGACGGCGATCGCGTGCCAAAGCGTGGGGTAGAAGACGCGGTAGCCCTGATATATCGGCCACAATCCACCGAAGGGGGAGGCATCTCCGACCTCCCTCATGACGGTGATGGCGTTGACGTGGAAGGTGACGTCGTAGGCCTGGGCCGGCCAGGAGCCCTTGGGCGCGCCCGTCGCCGCCGCCATCGCCACCGCCCCGGCCACGACGGCACCGCCGAGCAGCCAGGCGAACTCATCGGCCCGCAGCCTCGTGGAGCCCGCCAGGGTGGGGCCGATGCGAATCCACCCCTTGCGCCGCAGCGCGCGCGCGGGGAGGCCGAGCAGCGCCATGAGGCCGATGACGACCGGCGGCCCCCAGGCCATCCAGTGCAGTGACAGGACGCTGGTGAGCATCTGCGCCACGGAGATGATCGCGGCGCTGACCGCCGGGGCGAGGGCGAAGGCGGGCAGCCTGCCAACCCCGGCCGACCGGGCGACGGCCCAGCCGGGCGCGAGGAGGACGGTCGCCCCGAAAAGCGCGCCGAGAAGGAGTGTCAGCACGTGCTCGTCCCCCGGCCTCGCCTACCCTGATACCCGGCCCTGTCCCGGGCTCGCATGAACGGCACCGGCCTCAGCCCAGACGCTGGCCCCCGCCGATGGTCAGACGGGGCGCGCCCGTCCGCCTCTCGGCGTCGGTGGCGGCGCCGCCCTTCTCGCCGATGGCCTCGCGGCCCTTCTCAGCGCACTGGGCGGCCAGGGGAAGCCCGATCCTCCCCAGGGCGACGACGGCGATGCGCATGGTGGTCCTTCCAGGCCGGGCGGCGGGTCTGACCGTATGGTACGGCCTCTCCGCGCCGCTCCCCGCAGACGGCTCCACGACATCGGACAACGGCCCGACGCCGCCCCCTGCGGCGCGACGGCTGACTCGGCGATCCGCACCGCCATCGCGGCTCCTCGCCGCCCAGCGGGAGAAGCCCGGCCGGGCGCCGTCGTTCACGCGGGGGTCAGGGACGATCGGCCCGCGCGTGCGACAATGCCGTGGTGAGCACGCCCGCAGCCTCCAGGCAGGACCCCTCCCCGGCGACCGACGCCTGGCTCGTCATCCCGCTGTACAACGAGGCCCAGGTCATTGGCAGCGTCATCGGGGCGGCTCGCGACACCTTCCCCCACATCGTCGCCGTCGACGACGGATCGAGGGATGACTCCGCGCGGCAGGCCGAGCGCGCCGGGGCGATCGTCGTGCGCCACCCGGTCAACAGGGGCCAGGGCGCCGCGCTCCAAACCGGCATCGACTACGTCCTGGACAAGACGAACGCGGACTACATCGTCACCTTCGACGCCGACGGTCAGCACTCCCCCGATGACGCCAGGGCCATGGTGTCCGCCGCGCGCGAGGAGGGGCTCGGCTTCGTCCTCGGCTCCCGCTTCCTCGAGGGCCCCTCCCCCGTGGGCCCGGCCAAGCGCTTCATCCTCGGACTGGCGGCCAAGGTCTCTTCCCGATCCTCGGGGATGCGGATGACGGACGCACATAACGGGCTGCGGGTGCTGCGGCGCGACGCCGCCGAGAGGATCAACCTGCAGCAGGACCGCATGGCCCACGCCTCGGAGATCATCCGCCAGCTCGCCGCCACCGGCCTGCCCTGGCGGGAGCACCCGGTGACGATCACCTACACCGACTACTCCAGGGCCAAGGGCCAGTCCCTGTGGAACTCCATCAACATCCTCGTCGACCTGCTCTTCAGTTGAGCGGGCATCGGAGCACCGCACCCGCCGCCAGTCCATAGGACCAATCCATAGGAGCAGTCAGTGAGTCACCAGATCATCATCCAGGCCATCCTCGTCATCACCGTCGTCGCGATCGGCTGGACCATGGTGCGCACCCCGACCGGCGCGCGGCACGAGGCCAGCCGGCGCCTCCTGACCCTGACCTTCGTGCTCTTCGCGGTGATCGCGATCTGCCTGCCCCAACTGACCACCCAGGTGGCCAACGCCGTCGGGGTGGGCCGCGGCACCGACCTCCTCCTCTACGCCCTCGTCATCGCCTTCCTGCTCAACGTCCACTCCTCCTTCCGCCGCAAGGCCTCCCTGGAGCGGCAGATCACCCGGCTGGCGCGCCGGGTCGCGATCGACGCCGCGCCGGAGCCCCCTGCTAAGGCCCGCCGGGAGCGCCCCTGAAGGCGGGCGCGGGCCGGCGGGCGCGGACCGGCGGGCACGGGCCGGCGGGCGCGAAGCCCGGGAGAAGCCCCCTGGCGAGGGGGCCGGGGCCCCGGTCTCAGACGCGCCGGGCGGCGCGCACGACGATCTCCTCGCGCGCGCGCAGGCCGGCGGACAGCGCCCAGCGCAGCGGCGCCTGCCAGGGAGCGGGGTGGGAGGCCCGCATGTAGCGGCGCGCCGAGGCGTGGTGGGCGCGGATCATCCGCTCGGGGCGCGCCTTCCAACTCACGCCCTGCTCGTGGATGACGACAGCGTCTGGCACCTGGAGGTTGACGCGCCCGGAGGCCCCGACCCTCGCCCCGAGATCGACGTCCTCGAAGAACATGAAGTAGCCGTCGTCGAAGCCCCCGAGCTCGCGCCACACGTCAGCGGGCAGCAGGAGGCAGGCGCCCGAGAGCCAGCCCACGGCGTGGGTGACGTCCTCATTGCCGCCGTGGTAGCGGGCGGAGAAGGGGTTGGAGGGCCAGACCCTCCCCAGCAGGGCGTGCCCGGTGCCCGCCGCCAGCGAGGGCAGGGCGCGCCCGGAGGGGTAGACGGTCCCGTCGGCGTTGAGGAGCCGCGGGCCAAGCGCGCCCGCCCCGGGGTGGGCGATCGCGGCTTCGATGAGGACGTCGAGGCTGCCGGGGCGCCACACGAGGTCGGGGTTGGCCACGACGATCCAGTCCTCATCCAGCCCCTGGGCCGCGAGGTTGGCGCCCCCGCCGTAGCCGCGGTTGACGCCGTCGCCGACGACGCGGGCGCCGTGCGCGGCGGCGAGGGACTCGACGACGTCGTGTTCCTCGCCGTTGTCGGCGATGACGACGGTGATCTCGCGGGAGGTGGCGTCCTTGAGCGAGGAGAGGAAGCGCTCAAGCTCGTCCCCGGGGTTGTAGGCGACGGTGACCACGCGCGCGCGCCCGCCCCGGGCGCCCTGCCGGCCGGCCACCGGATCGGGCTCGGACCGAGCCACGGCATCGGGCGACACGCCGGGCCGGCGGCGCGAATCAGCCGGATCCGGCCGATCGGAGGGCGCGGGGACGAGGTCGGTCACGGGAAGAGCCTAAACGAGAAGGGGTCTTGCCGAGGCGGTGTGACGCCAGTCATCCAGACCGGAGGAAGATCATGTCTCGACGCAGTCACGGTACTAGGTCACGCCTAGCGGATTCTCTAGACTCGCCACGTGCCCTACACCGAGAAGCCACGCGCACGGCATTCGATCAAGGACCTGGGGAGGCGAACCGCCCGCCGGGCCGGCTTGGTGTTCCTGTCACTCGCCCTGTTCGTCACCTCAGCGGCGGGATTCGCCTACATGGACCTGCAGGGCCAGGTCAAGCGCTTCGACATCTCGGGCTACCTGGACGGCTCCGCCACCCGCACGGACGCCATCGGCGACTCCTACGACGGGCACGCCCTCAACATCCTCATCCTGGGCTCGGACACCCGCAGCGGGGCCAACAACGTCGACGGCGCCGACGGCAGCGAGGACACCTCCGTCGCCCGCTCGGACACGGCGGTGATCATGCACGTGTCCGCCGACCGCTCCCGAGTGGAGGTGGTCTCCATCCCCCGCGACCTCCTCGTGGACATCCCCTCGTGCAAGACCTACGACGGCACCGAGTCGGCCCCCCAGCCGGACACGATGATCAACAACGCCTTCGCCACCGGCGCCGGCACCGGCACCAATGAGAAGGCCCTGGGCATCGGCGCCGCCTGCGCGATCAACACCATCGAGAAGATGACCGGCGTCAACATCGACGAGTTCATGGTCGTCGACTTCCACGGCCTGGAGACGATGATCGATGCCCTGGGCGGCGTCAACCTCTACGTCTCCGAGGAGATCGACGACCCCGATTACACCCAGCTCCACCTGCCCGTGGGCTGCCAGCACCTCAATGGCCCCGACGGCCTGAAGTACGCGCGCGCCCGCCACGGCTACGGCAACGGCTCGGACATCGGCCGCATCGAGCACCAGCAGAACCTCATGGCAGCCATGATCCGCACCGCCAAGAGCAAGAACATCCTCTCCAACGCCAACCAGCTCTACTCCTTCGCCCGCACGGCGCTGGGGTCGCTGACCACCTCCGAGAAGATCGGCGACCTGACCAACCTCCAGGGCCTGGCCAACTCGATCCAGTCCATCGGCCTGGACCGCATCACCTTCCTCACCGTGCCCAACGAGCCCGCTGCACGGGACGCTAACCGCGTGGTGGCCACCAATGACGCCAAGGCGGTCTGGAAGGCCCTCAGGGAGGACACCCCCGTGCCCACCAGCTCGGTCAGCGGCAAGGCGGATGGCTCCCCCGCTTCTCCCGCGCCCGGCTCCTCCGACGCCGCCGCGGGCCCCTCCTCGACCGATGCGGCCGAGCAGACCGATGCCCCTGCCGGCAAGCCCAGTGGCGCCCCGGCCCCCCAGGCCCCCGCTCCCGCGTCTCCCTCCGCAGGCTCCGTCACCCAGTGCAAGTGAGGCGCGCGCCCTATGACGTCGAATGACGGTCTTCCCCCCAGCGTCACCCCGGGCTCTGGAGGACGTCCCGCCGGGCCCCCGAGGGTGCCACGCGCGGTGGGGCAGGGCCAGCAGCCGGATCCCCGGCCCGCGCCGGAGGCCCCCGCGCGCCGCAGCGTGCTCGGCGGGAACCAGGCGCAGGCGGGACCGCGGCCCCCAGTGCCGACGGCGGTCCCCCGCCAGCGGCCCGCGCCGCCCTCCGGCGGCAGCCATGCCAGGCCCGGATCATCGGCCCTCGCGCTCGGGGCCGCGCCGCGGCGCCCCGCCCCTGACGCCACGCGGGCCCTGCCCTCGGGCCACCCGGATACCCTCCCCGCTCCCTACGGACCCGTGCGGCCGGACCTACCCTCGGGCCCGATCAGCCCGGGGCGCCGCGCCCCCCGGCGCCGCCGCTGGCGCCGGGCCCTCGGCTGGACCGCCCTGGTGATCGCGCTCGTGCTCGGGGTCATCGTGGGCCGGGTGGCCTGGCTGGCCCACGAGGTCGACGACAAGCTCGGACGGGTGGACGCCCTGTCCGGCAAGAAGGACACCGCTGGGGAGACCTGGCTCATCGTGGGCTCGGACGCCCGTGGCGACGGAGGCATCGCCGACGACGGCACGGAGGGCTCCCGCGCGGACTCGATCATGCTGCTGCACAGGAACAACGGCCAGTCCTCGCTGACCACCCTGCCGCGCGACACGTATGTGGAGATCCCCGGCCGCGGCGGAGACAAGATCAACGCCGCCTACGCCTACGGAGGGCCCGAGCTCCTGGTCCAGACCGTGGAGCGGCTCAGCGGCCTGACGATCGACCACTACATGGAGGTCGGGATGGCCGGTGTCAAGGAGACGGTCGACGCCGTCGACGGCATCGACGCCTGCCTCGACTACGACGTGGACGACCGCGACTCCGGGCTGGTGTGGGACACCTCGAAGGGCACCTGCCAGCACATCGACGGTGAGAAGGCCCTGGCCTACTCGCGCATGCGCAAGTCGGATCCCACGGGGGACATCGGCCGGGGCCTGCGCCAGCGCGCGGTGATCAGCGCCGTCGTCGACCGGGCCGTGTCCGCCAAGACGCTCATCAGCTGGCCCCGCCAGGACAAGTTGGTCGACGCGGGCACGAAGGCGCTCACCGCCGACAAGGACACCGGCCTGACGGATATCGGGAAGATGGTGCTCGGCTTCCGCGAGGCCTCATCCCAGGGCCTCGCCGGGGCCCCGCCGATCGACTCCCTCGACTACGAGCCCGGCGGGATCGGGGCGGCCGTCCTCCTCAAGGACGAGACCGCGCCGGACTTCTTCTCCAAGTTGCGCGCGGGCAGGCTCACATCCTCCGACTTCAACAAGATCGAGCCCACCTCCTAACCCCCTCGAGACCGGTCCTAGGGCCAGGAACGATGGCGAGGTTTGAGGATTCCTTTTTATGACACACTGTCACATCTTGCGTTTGCCCAGGCCAGAGGCCTGCTCATAAAACTGAAGCCGGGCCCACACCCTCTTGGAGCCCGAGCAATCCTCAAACCGCGCCACTTCGCACTCGTCCCAGAACCCGCCGCACCGAGACCGGTCGAAATAACGATCGAGACCGGTCCCGACCTCGGGGGCGCGGGCGATCCCCCACCCGCGCCAATCCCACGCGGAGCCCTGTGCCCCTACTTGACCGCGCCTGAGGTGATCCCGGAGATGATCTGCCGCTGGAAGATGGCGAAGAGGGCCACCAGAGGCGCGCTCATGACAAGGACGTAGGCGAAGATGAGGTTCCAGTTGTTGAGCTGGACTCCCGAGCTGGCCACCATGAACAGGTTGAGTGGCAGGGTGTCCATGCGTCCACCCACAATGAACAGGGCGTAGAAGACGTCGTTCCACACGTACAGGCTCACCTGGATCGCCGCGGTGGCCAGCACCGGGCGCAGCAGGGGCAGGATGATGCGCGTGAACACGCCCACCGGGCCGGCGCCGTCGATCCTGGCCGCCTCCTCCAGGGACTCGGGCACCGTGCGCACGAAACCGGTGATGAAGAAGATGACCAGGGACAGGTACATTCCCGAGTAGGTCGCGATCATGCCCACCGCCGTGCCGGCCAGCCCCAGCTGGCGCAGGAGGAGGACCAGCGTGACGATCGCCGGGGGCAGGATGATCCCCGAGATCATCACCGCGTACAGCACGGCCGCCCCTCGGCCGGAGCGTCGGGCGAGAACCCAAGCGGCCATCGATCCCAGGAGCAGGACCACGAGCACCGAGGGGATGAGCAGCACGAGGCTGCCCAGCAGGGCCGTGTCCACTCGCGCCTGCTCGACGATCTTGCCGAGGTTGTCGAAGAGCTCCCAGTGGCTGGGCAGGCCCAGGCCCGGGGACAGCGCCTCGGCCTGCGACTTGCCCGCGGTCACGAGGACGGTCCACAGCGGGACGCCGACGACGATGAGCGCCAGGACGATGCCCAGAGCGGGCTGGAGGATCCTGCGGTAGAGCCTCACGCGATGCTCCTCTCACGGCGGCGCAGCATCCCGATGACCGGGAACGCCAGGACGACGACAGTCAGGAAGAGCACGAGGCTCATCGTCGTGGCCTGCGCGTACAGGCCCTGGCCGAAGGTGCGGTAGATGAACAGGTTGAGCAGCTCGGTGGACCCGCCCGGCCCGCCGTTGGTCGTGGCCTGGACGACGTCGAAGGAGTTCATCGACCCCAGTAGCGCCGTCGTCACGTTGAAGGTGATGGCCGGGGCGATGAGCGGCAGCCGGATCCTGGTCAGGATCTGCCAGGGGGTGGCCCCGTCGATGACGGCCGCCTCGAGGACCTGGCCGTCGATGGTCTTGAGGCCGGCGAGGTAGATGAGCATCGACATCCCCATCCACTTCCAGGCGTGGATGACGATCACGACGCCCAGGGTCCAGGTGGTGGAGTTGAGCCAGCCGATCTCCACCGTGTGGCCCACCAGGGCCGACAGCGCCTGGTTCACGCCGCCGTCGGGTTTGAGCAGGGCCCTGAAGATGTACCCGGCCGCGAGCGCTGAGAGCACCACGGGCACGAAGAACACGACTCGCAGGATCTTGTTCAGGACGGTGTCGCGCTCCAGCAGGAGCGCCAGCCCCAGGCCGAACAGGTTCTGGACGACGGCGACCCCGGCCGCGTAGATGAGCGTGGTGATCAGGGCGTGGCGCAGCGCGCCGGAGCGGGCGAGATCGGAGAAGTTGTCCAGGCCCACGCCGTTGATGGCGCTCTTGAAGCTCGACCAGTCGGTGAAGGCGTAGACGAAGTTGTAGACGGTCGGCGTCAGGAAGAACACCGCGATCACGGCCATCGCGGGGACGACGAAGACCCAAGGGTGCGTGGAGCCCGCATGGCCGCGGCGCGGTGCTCGTTCCATGACTGCCATGACTACCGTGCCGATCAGAAGCCCGTGGCGCCGATGGCCTTGGCGAGCTGGGCGAACTGAGACTGGGTCTCCTCACCGACCTGCGCGGGGGTCTTGGTCCCCGCGATCATGTCGCCGAGGTTCTTGGCGAGGTCGGGGTTGGCGATGGCCAGGGACTGCATGGAGCCGATGGAGGCCGACAGGGCGTCATTGGCCTCGACGGCCGCGGTGGGGACCGTGGAAGGGGTCTCGACGCCGGAGATGATCGACACGGCCTTCTGCTCTTTCACGAAGTCGGCGTAGCCGTCCGACAGCCAGAAGGCCAGGAGCTGGCGGGCGGCGGCCTCGCGCTTGTCGTCGCCGGTCTTGAAGGCGACGACGGCGTTGGTCTGCTCCGGGATGGAGGTGGCCACGGCGCCCTTCTTGGAGATCGGGAAGAAGCCGATCGTCTCGTTGAGGGTGGCCGTGTCCGTCTGCGCCGCCATGTTGGCGAGCAGGCTGTTGACGTGGATCGCCATGGCGGCCTCGCCGGCCAGCAGCGCCTTGGCCTGCTCGTCGAAGGTGGCCGTCTTGATGTCGGCGTTGTAGAGGCCGTCGGCGATCATCTGGGCGTAGGCGTCGATGGCGCCCTGGATGTCCTTGCCGGTAAAGGTGTCCTTGTTCTCGTTGACGCGGCCCCACAGGCCGTCCTTGGCGGCGTCGGCGAGCTGGACCTGGACGGCGTACTGGGACGCCCACCACTCCCCGCCCATCTCGAAGAAGGGGGTGACGCCCGCGTCCTTGAGGGCCCGCGCGGCGGTCAGCAACTCGTCCCAACTCTTGGGCGTGGAGACGGAATTGGCGGAGAAGACCTTCTTGTTGTACCACACGCCCATCACGGAGGGCGCCGAGACGAAGGCCGCGTAGCGCTTGCCTTTGACGGTTCCGCCAGCGTCCAGGATGGTCTTGGCGGTCTTGGACTCCCAGGGGGCGCCGTCGAGGACCTGGAGGCGCTCGGCGGCGCCCAGGCTGGTGAGCGCCGACGTCGTGGGCTGCCACATGGCCAGGTCGGGCAGGTCACCGGTGGCGACCTTCGTCTGGACGGTCTGCTCGTAGGGGTCGGGGATGGTGACGATCTCGACCTTGGCGCCGGTGGCCTTGGCGAAGGCCTTAGTCACGGCGGCGGGGATCGTGGCGGAGGACTGGGCGGCCCATATGGTCAGGGCGACGCCGTCGAGCTTCTCCGTGGCTCCGGGCCAGTTGGCGGGCGCCGACGCGGAGGAGGAGCCGGTGCCCGGGTCGGAGCAGGCGGCCAGGCCCAGGGCGGCGGCCGCGGAGGCCATCGTGGCGATGTAGCCGCGCCGGGAGAGGCTGATGCGGGGGAAGGAGGTGGTGGTGCTCATCGGTTCTCCGATCGTGCGACATCCTCGTCGCGGTGGGTGGTGTCCCGGACCAGGTAGGCCCGGGCGGTCGGTGTGGTGGATGTAGTTCTCAGGACGGGGCCGTGCGGCCCGTCCTCGACACTGATGCCCTCGTCGGCCACGAGGTCGGGGGGAGGCATGACCCGCGTCAAGCGCATGCCGGCCAGGGCTGGCAGGCTGAGGGCGGATCCAGGGCCGTCCTGGCCGGGGCGGGGCCGGTGCCACACGAGCAGCAGGCCCTCGCGGCCGGCGGGGGCGCGGCGGGCGGCGACGACCCATTCCTGGTCCCAGGAGGCGACGTCGTCGGGCCACCAGGGCAGTTCTTGGGTGAGGGCCGGGCGCAACTCCTTGGCCAGGTCGGTGGCGGCGCGCACGAGGCTGATCTGCCGGGGGCTCATGCGGTCCAAGTGGCCCGACAGGTAGAAGGAGCCGGCCAGGGAGGTCACGAGGGTGTAGGTGATCTCCTCGTCGGTCATCTCGGGCTGCGGGTAGGCCCAGGAGACCGCCTGCTCGGGGAGGAGGGCCAGGGGGGCGTTGGCCGCGATGGGCGGGTAGCGCACCGGATCTTGCAGGTCGGAGGTCGATTGGAGGCGGGCGTGTGCCAGGAGGGCGTAGTCCGAGTTCATGCCGCCCGAGGCGCAGTTCTCCACGATGAGGCCCGGATGGCGCTCGGGCAGCCGGGCGAGCCAGGCGGCCCACTGGCGGGAGTGCTCCATGAGCCCGTCTCCCGGGGAGTCGGCGTCGGCGTCGGGGCCCAGGCCCACCGAGTAGTTGTCGTCGACCTTGAGGTAGCCGATCCCGTAGGAGACCATCCGGTCCACGACGGCGTCGAGCGCCTCCCGGGCGGCCGGGTGGCGCATGTCCAGCCGCAGCCGCCCCTGCTCGACTAGTCGCTCGCCACCGCGGCGCATGAAGGCCTCGTCGGGGAGTTCCTCGGCGACGGGGCTGTTGACGCCGACGGCGAGGGGCTCGATCCACAGGCCCGAGGTCATGCCCTGGGCGCGGATGAGGTCGAGGGTGGCCTGGAGCCCATCGGGGAAGCGCCGCATCGAGGGCTCCCAGCGCCCGACGGCGTCCCACCACTCCTGGGCGTCGGAGTGCCATCCGTCGTCGATGCAGTAGACCTCCGCCCCGGCGGCGGCGGCCGCAGGCACGAGGGTGGCCAGCCGCTCCTGCGTGGGCTGGGCCATGAGGGTGTTCATGTAGTCGTTGTAGACGACGGGCGCGGCCTCGGTGGTGGGGGCCAGGGCGGAGCGCAGCGCCCTGCGGTAGCGGGTCATCTCGGCGGCCGCCCCCTGCCAGCCGTCCTCGGAGAAGGCCAGGGCGGCCCACGGGGTGGTGATCTCCTCGCCGGGCGCCAGGCGGTGGAGCCAGGCGTGCTGGAGGTCGGTAGGGCCGTAAGCGACCAGGCCGAGCCGGTCCGCGCGCCGCGAGATCTCGACGGTCCAGGCCCCATTGTGCTCGACCTGCCATCCCACGGCCTGGCCGGTGCCGGGGTCGATGATGTAGCCGGCCGGCTCCCACAGGCCCGAGGACCACCCGGACTCCGAGCTGATCCGCAGCGCGTCGCGGGGCGACTGGCCGTGCGAGGCGGTGCCGATGTCGACCAGTTCCTCGCCGAGGCGCCGGTGGCGCCACCGCTGCTCGGCCATCCACCCCGAGCGGGCGGTGAACAGGTCGAGGTCGTCCAGCGGGGCGCCGGGAAGCACGGTGGCTGACACCAGGGAGACGGCGGCCAGGGTGATGGTGGTCGCGCCCTCGTTGCGAAGCGTGGTGCGCAGGCGCCAGGACGCCTCGGTGGGGCGGGCGATGTCGGTCAGGGCGACCAGGCCGGTGGCGCTGTCGCACTGGGTCACGCGGGTGGTGGGCCAGGGCTGCCCGTCGAGGGACCCGACGGCGTGATCGGAGTCGGGGCGCAGGGCGGCGCCAGCCGCGCCGCGGGTCAGGCGATGGTCGACGAACTCCCGCCCGCCGCCCAGCGCGTGCACCTCTACCAGGGGGCAGGCGCGCGCGGGAGTGTGGTCGCCACCCAGGGTGAGGTGGACCGGCGCGTCACTGCTCACGTGCAGCCTGGCGCGTCCCAGTGACGTCGTCGTCGTGTCGCTCATCTGTCTGCCATGGGTTCGTAACGGGTGGGTCGCGCGGCGCTGGGGTGGAGGCGCGGTCCCGGGGGATGGCGATCACGGTAGGGGGAGCCGGGCGGGGGCGTCCAGCACCTCCGAAACAGGAGTTTCACTCATGCTTCCCAGCCCCTGCCCCGTTTGCGCCCAAGCCTGTAGCCTGGCGATCCACCCCGTTCCCCCGGAGAGCATGCAAAGGAGCATGAAGATGATCAGCAGACGGCACGCCCTAATGTCCCTAGCCGTCATGGCCGGCCTGCCCGCCGCCACGGTTCTCGCGGCCCCACCCGCACAGGCGCAGGGCAAGAGAATCGACCCCACTGGTCCCGGATGGGCCCTGGCCCCCTCCCTCAGCGATGAGTTCACGACTCTGGATGAGAGCCGTTGGCGCAAGGGCCTGTGGTACCCGGTGTCCGCCGACGCCGGTCGCTTCGCCCCGGACAACGCCGTCGTATCCGATGGCGTGCTGCGCCTGGAGGCCAGGCGCGAGCCCTCCCAGGTCGGGGGCAAGACCATCCCCATGACCTTCGGCGCGGTGGAGTCGCGCTTCGACACCCCCGGCCTGAACTCCTACATCGAGGTGCGGGCCCGCTGCCTCGACACCGCCAACATCCTGTCAGCCGTGTGGCTGCAGTCCTCCACCCTGACCGGCGAGGACCGGCTCATCGCCGACCCCAACCCCGAGATCGATGTCCAGGAGTCCGTCACCGACCCGGACGTCAACTGGGCGCACCACCTGTGGCCCTGGACGGGTTCCGGCCACACGCGGCGCGACGCGCAGCCCTCGGGCGGGAAGCACTCCGCCGGAGTGGACCTGACGGCGGACTTCCACCTCTACGGCGTCGAGCGCTCCGGCGCGCACGTGCGCCTCTACCTCGACCGGGTGCTCTACGCGGATATCGACACCAGCGTGCTGGAGCCGGATTTCGGGTCCCTGGCCCGCATGTCCCGCCACGTGGTGCTCAGCCTGGAGGGGCACAGCCGCTCCCCGCACCACCCCGAGCTCCTGCCCAGGTCCTTCGACATCGACTACGTGCGCACCTACGTCAATGATGCCGATGTGGTCCGGGCCGATGGCAAGCGGCGCCTGGTGGCCCCCGATGGCCGCCTCCTGGCCAACAAGGGAGGCCGGCTCGTCCTGGTCCCCGCCTCCGATGCCGCCGAGGGCGCCTGGTGGGCCCTCACCCAGCATGACGACCTCACCTACGAGATCTCCGCCGACGGCGCCTACCTCGCCCAGGAGCGGCCCGAAGGCTGGTACGGGCGGGGCTTGCCGGTCGTGGCGCGCCCCGAGCCCGGGGCCGGGGCGGATGACGCCTCAAGCCTGGCGCGCTGGCACGTGCGCGCCACCGGCGACTGCGCGCAGCTGCTCAACAAGGTCAGCGGCCTTCCCCTCGTCATCGACGACGCCGGCCAGGGCGTCTTCGTCCGCGGCGCGGACGGGGCGACGTGCTGGCGCTTGGAGGCGCCCGCGGCACCCAGCCCGAGCCCCTCGCCCAGCCAGGGGCCGGGGGCGCCCAGCGCCTCGGCCTCACCCGCGCCCACCGCCGCGCCGACCCCCTCGGCCGGCGCGACGGGCCCAGCGGACCCAAGCCACTCGCCCGCGCCCACCACCCCGCCCAGCGATGGGACAGGGAACGGGCCACTAGCCAGCACCGGGGCCCCCGCGGCCGTGACCGCGGCCGCCGCCGCGGCCATTGCGGCCACGGGAGGCATGCTCCTGCGCCGTCGCGGGGCATGAGGGGACGCCGGCCCGCATCCGCCTAGGATGCGCCCATGAGCCAGTCGGACGTTGACGGCCAGGAGCTCTGGCCGCGCCCCTGGAGGCCGCCAACGCTCGCCGATGTCGCCCGGCGCGCGGGGGTCTCCAAGGCCACCGCGTCCCGCGCCCTGGCCGCGGGCCGCGCCACGGCCAGGCCCGCGGCCACCGGGTGCGTCCAGCGGATCGCGCGCCGCCTGGGCTACACCACTCGGCGGCCGGATCTGCCGCGCCTGCTCGTCCTGTCCTCAGGGCTGGCGCGCACGGGGTACTGGGCCACCCTCTCCGGGGTCCTGGAGGCGGCTCAGGAGCACGGCACGGATCTGAGCATCCACGTCCTGTCCGCCTCCCCGGCCCGCCGGCGGGAGGCGCTCCTGCAGGCGCTGGGAACGCGAGTGGACGCCGTCGTCGTCCTGGAGTTCGACTCCTTGGGCCTGGCGGCGCTGCACGACCTGCCCGAGGGGCTGCCGCTGGCCGTCGCCGGGGGCTACCCCCGGCCCGACGACGGCGGCCTCAAGCGGGCCTGGACCGACGATCACGCGGGTGCGGTCATGGCCTGCGAGCACCTGCTCGGCCTGGGGCACACGCGCGTGGCCTATGTCGGCGTCCCCTCCGCGGGGCACCCCGACCCCCGCCTGGCCGGCTGGCGCGAGGTCATGGCCGGCGCCGGGCTCGAGGCGCCCGAGCCCGTGGCGACGGGATGGGGCGCGACGACTGGCGAGAGGGCTGCCGCGGCGCTGACCCGCAGCGGGGCGACAGCCGTGCTGTGCGGTAATGACGACCTCGCGATCGGCCTGCTCTCCGGCCTGGCGCGGGCCGGGGCGAGGGTCCCCGACGACATCTCAGTGGTCGGCGTCGACGACCACCCGCACGCGGGCGCCGCCACGCCCCCGCTGACCACCGTGCGCCTGGACTTCGCCCGGGTGGGCCAGGAGGCGGTCGCCCTGGCGCTGGGCACGAGGAAGGAGGAGCGGGTGGAGGTGCCCGTCGAGCTCGTCGAGCGCGAGTCAGTGGGCCGGCCCCGCCCCTGACCGCCGAGACCGGTCGAAATCAAGAGCGAGACCGGTTCCGAGCGGGGGGCGGGCGCCCGGGCAGGGGCACCCGCCCCCGTCGTCGTCAACCGGCGCGCTCCGCACCGCCCCGCGCGCGGCCGGTCAGGCGAAATGCCGCCGGTTCGGATCGGCCTGCCAGGCGGAGTAGGAGGAGGCGACGATGTCGTCGAGGTCATGCTCGGCCCTCCATCCCAGCACCGCGCCGATGCGCTCGGCGTTGCCGATGAGTTGGGGCGGGTCCCCGGCGCGGCGGGGGAGCTCCTCGGGGGCGATGTCGAGCCCGGTAGCCGCGATGACCTTGGCGACGACGTCGCGCACGGACGCTCCCACGCCGGTGCCGACGTTGAAGACGTGCTCGGCCATCTCCTTGCCGCTGGCGAGGTAGTCGAGAGCGTCGATGTGGGCGGTGGCGAGGTCGCGAACGTGGATGTAGTCGCGGATGCAGGTGCCATCCGGGGTGGGGTAGTCGGTGCCGAAGATCTTAGGGGTCTCGCCCTTGGCGAGGCGGTCCATGACCATGGGGATGAGGTTGAGGGTGGCCATGTCGCCCAGGTCGTCCCAGCCGGCGCCGGCGACGTTGAAGTAGCGCAGCCCGGCCCAGCGCAGGCCCCAGGCGGCCTCGGCGTCGGCCATCATCCACTCGCCGATGAGCTTGGTCTCCCCGTAGGGGTTGATGGGGTGGCAGTCGATGTCCTCGGGGACCACCTCGACGGGCGGCATGCCGTAGACGGCGGCGGAGGAGGAGAAGATCATCTGATCGACGCCCGCGGCCTCCATGGCGAGCATCATGTTGGCCAGGCCGCCGACGTTCTGCTGGTAGTACCAGGCGGGACGGGCGACGGACTCGCCGACCTGCTTGCGGGCGGCGAAGTGGATGACGGCGGTGACGCCGCGCTCCCTCATGACCTCGGCGAGCCGCTCAGGGGCGTCACCAGCGGCGACGTCGAGCTCGACGAGGGTCGCGCCCTCGACCCGGCTGGGGGATCCGTAGGACAGGTCATCGACGACGATCACCTCGTCCCCGCGCTCGAGCAGCAGACGGACAACGTGGGCGCCGATATAGCCGGCGCCACCTGCGACAAGAATGCTCATGCGCCCAGTCTAGAGGCTCAGGCCGCCCGATGGGTGGCGCTCATCACCCCGAGCGGCCCCGCCCGCCTCCGGGCGCGCGCAGTGGGGCGGCCCCCGGAGCACATCCCCCCGGAGCGCGCCCCCGGAGCACGCCCCGGAGCGCCGACAGGCGCGTTCCGCACCGAGCGGAGCCGCGCGCACCGAGCGGTGCGTCCTCCCCGCACCGGTGGGCGCAGCACGCACCCGTGAGTGCAGAGGGCACCCGTGAGTGCAGCAGGCGCGCGCAGTGGGGCGGCCCCCGGAGCGCGCCCGGAGCACATCCCCCCCCCCCCCCGAGCACCCCCCCCGGAGCGCCGACAGGCGCGTTCCGCACCGAGCGGAGCCGCGCACACCGAGCGGTGCGTCCTCCCCGCACCGGTGGGTGCAGAAGGCACCCGTGAGTGCAGCACGCACCGGTGGGTACAGCAGGAACCGGTGGGTGCAGAAGGCACCCGTGGGTGCAGCAGGCACCGGTGACGACGCCGCGGGCCGCTGAGCGATCAGCGCGCTCCCGGGCCCGCCCCGCCCCCGGTCCGCTCACGGAGCTTGGCTCCCTTGGCGTGGGCGGCGTCGGCGAGCTCGCCCTGGAAGGCGCGCATGGCCCGGCGAAGCCGCTCGGCCCGCGCCCCCTCCCCCGCGCCGAGGATCCGCGCCGCGAGCAGCCCGGCGTTGCGGGCCCCGCCGATGGACACGGTCGCCACGGGCACGCCTGCGGGCATCTGGACGATGGACAGCAGCGAGTCCATGCCATCGAGGCGCCCCAGGGGCACGGGCACGCCGATAACCGGCAGTTCGGTGACGGCGGCGAGCATCCCAGGCAGGTGGGCCGCTCCCCCGGCGCCGGCGATGATGACGCGCAGGCCCCGCGCGGCGGCGCCCTGACCGTAATCGATCATCTCGGTGGGCATGCGGTGGGCGGAGACGACGTCGGCCTCATAGGGGATGGCGAACTCGTCGAGGGCGTCGGCGGCCGCGCTCATGGTGGGCCAGTCGGAGTCGGAGCCCATGACGAGGCCGACGAGCGGTTGGGGGGTGGCATCGGGCGTGGCAGCCATGGCGGGCCTTTCACTGGGAGGGATGAGGCGGACCGGGTCGAGGGCGTCGGTGGAGGAGGGGCGGCGATGCGGAGGCGCGACTCAGGCGTCCCCGCGCAGGATGGCGACGACGGCGCGGGCCCGCTCGCGCAGCGCCTCCACGCCGTCGGCCGGCCCGACGAGGTTGACATGCCCGAGCTTGCGACCAGTGCGCCAGGACTTGCCGTAGAGGTGAATGCGGGCCTCGGGGTCGGCGGCCATCGCCCGGGCCAGCGCGTCCTCGCCGGGTTCATGCCGCCCCCCGATGAGGTTGACCATGACGCAGGCGCCCGCGGTCGGCTCGGCCGAGCCCAGCGGCAGGTCGAGGACGGCCCGCAGGTGCTGGGCGAACTGGCTGGTCACAGCGCCGTCCTGCGTCCAGTGCCCCGAGTTGTGGGGACGCATGGCGAGCTCGTTGACGAACAGGCGGGTCGGCTCCCCGAAGGCCTCGACGGCGAAGAGCTCGACGGCGAGCACCCCGGTGACGTCGAAGCGCTCGGCGATCTCTCGCCCGATGCGCATGGCCTCGTCGGCGGCGGCCGGGTCCAGCCCGGGGGCGGGCGCCAGCGCCTCGGAGCACATGCCGTCGGCCTGGATCGTCTCCACGACGGGCCATGAGGCGATCCGCCCGCTGGGAGAGCGGGCCTGGAGGGCGGCGAGCTCACGGGTGAAGGGGATGGCCTGTTCGACGAGGAGGCTGGTCACTGCCCCTCCGCCGAGGCTGCCGCCACCGCCGGTCGCGTCACCGGTGGCGACGGCGTCGATCCACTGGCCGGCGCGGCCGGCCTCGAGATCGCTCTCCTGGCGCACGAGGAGCACGCCATGCCCGTCGTAGCCGCCCCGGGGTGTCTTGAGGATGACGGGCCAGCCGTGCTCGGCGGCGAAGCCTCGGACGGTCGCGCGGATGGCGGCTCCGTCCCCGGTGGCCTCGTTCCAGGCGGGCTGGGGCAGTCCGGCGACGTCCATGGCGCGGCGCATGGCGATCTTGTCGCGGGCGAGCAGCAGGGCATCGGGGGAGGGCCGCACCCTCACGCCCTCGGCGGCCAGCGCGCGCAGGAGCGCGTCATCCTGGTGCTCGTGCTCGAAGGTGAGAGCCCCGGCGCCCGCCGCGAGCGCGCGGACGGCCCCGGCGTCGTCGGCGGCGCCAACGGGAGAGTCGACGGTGACCAGCGCCGTCGATCCGTCCGGGGCCTCGACCAAGGCCCGTAGATGGATGCCGAGGGCGCTGGCCTCCTCCTGCATCATGCGGGCCAACTGCCCGCCCCCGATGACGGCGACGATGGGTGCGCTCACGGGCACAGGCTACGGCAGGGCGTCGAGCCCCGCTCGATCTGCCCGTACCCTGGCACCCGTGTCTGACATCCAATCGCCGGGGAGCCCGATCCGCCGGTCCGGCAAGACCGGGCCCGACCAAGAAGGGCCCGTCCAAGGCGGGCCCGACCAAGGCGGGCCCGAGCCCTTGGCGGGCCCCGCCAGCCAGCCCGCTCACGCCCCCGGCGCCGCCCGGGCCCCGCGCCCGCCCCGCGCAGCGCGGGTCCTGGCGGTCTGGGGCGCGGCGAGCCTCCTGACCCTCCTCATGCTCAGGCTCGGGGCGCAGGACACGCCGGCGACGCCGTGGGCGGGTCCCGCCCCATCATGGAGCGAGCACCTGTCCTTCTGGGACGCGGGCTGGTACGAGCGCATCTTCCGCGAGGGCTACCCGGCGATCCTGCCCGAGGGCGGTGGCGGCGCCGTCGCCCAGAACTCCTGGGCGTTCATGCCGCTGCTCCCCCTGCTGGCCACCCCACTGACCTGGCTGGGCCTGCCCTTCTACCCGGCGGCGGCCCTCGTGGCGATCACCGCCTCGGGTGCGGGCGCCGTCATCATGGACCGCTGGCTGGCGCCGCGGGTCGGCGGGGCCCCCTCGCTGTGGGGCGTGGCGCTGACGTGGACCTCCATGTGCGCCGCCGTCCTCCAGGTCCCCTACGCCGAGTCCCTGGGGCTGGTGCTGGTCGCGGGCGCGCTCATGGCGGCCGAGCGCGGGCGCTTCGCCGTCTCCGCGCTGCTCATCATGGTGGGGTCCGTGGCCCGGCCGATCGGTCTTCCCCTGGCGCTCGCCCTGGGCCTGTGGTGGTTGTGGGAGATGGCGGCGGCGCGAGGGCACGACGGGCCCAGCGACGATCCTGGCGAGTGCGGCGACGGCGGCGGCCGAGCCCGCGCGTGGGCGCGGCGCCTGGGGCCGACCTGGGCCCGGCTGGGCGGCCGCGAGCGCGCGGGGCTGGCGGCCCTGACCGCGCTGGCGCTCGTGAGCGCGCTCGTCTGGCCGGTGGCGGCGTGGGTGGCGACCGGGCGCATGGACGCCTACACCGCCACGGAGACCTCGTGGCGCGGGGGCGGGCTGGTGCCCTTCCTGCCGTGGCTGGATCGCGGCCAGTGGTGGGTCGGGGAGCACCTGGGCTGGCTGCTGGTCGCCTGCGCCCTCGCCCTGGCGGCCCTGGGCCTGGCCTCGAGGGCGTCGCGCTCGCTCGGCCCCGCCGCCTGGTTCTGGTGCGTCGCCTACGCGCTCTACCTCTTGGCGTTCTTCGACCCGACGACGTCGCTGCTGCGCATCCTGCTCCCCCTGGCCCCACTGGCCTGGGCGGCCGCCGCGAGCGTGGGGCGCCGGGGCCGGTGGGCGCTGGCGGTGGCGGGGGTGATGGCCCAGGCCTTCTGGATCAGCTGGGTGTGGGACCTATCATCCGCAATCACCTGGGTGCCCTGATCGGTGGCTTAACATCTCCTCGTGAACGACAGCGCGGCATCGACCGCCACGGCCGAGCCGATGAGCCTCTCCAGCCGGATCCGCGCCTGGGTTCATGAGTTCCTTCAGTTCGGGGTCGTCGGCGCGCTCGCCTACGTGATCGACTCCGGCCTGTTCAACCTCGTCCAGCACGGTCCCACCGGCTTCCTGTCGGGCCACCCGAACTCCGCGAACGTCCTGAGCGCCACGGTCGCCACGATCTTCTCCTGGGTGGCGAACCGCTACTGGACCTACCGGGGCCGCACGAGGGAGAACGCCTTGCACGAGGGGCTCCTCTTCGCCCTGGCGAACATCGGTGGCCTGGTCATCACCCAGTTCTGCCTGCTGTTCACTCATCATGCCCTGGGACTGACCGGGCCGCTCGCGGACAACATCGCCGCCTACGTCGTCGGATTCGGACTGGGCACCGCCTTCCGATTCCTCTTCTACCACTACATCGTCTTCACCGGCTCCAGCGGGGGGCACGACGGCGCCTCCGAGCGCGCGGTCCCCTCCGACTCGGCGGAGTGACTCCAGGAGCCGCGCGGTCCACGAGGGCGCAGGCGCTTCGAGCCGGATCGTGCCGGATACCACATCGGGGATGAGGGAAGACTCACGGCCAGCACGGCTCTCCTCTCCCTAGCCTTGCCGAGTGACTGCTTCCCTCACGGCTCTCGCCGCGCTCAACGCCGTCGTCCCCGCGGCCCCGATGCCCGCCCTCGGCCCCAAATGGCTCGACGCCGGGGAGATAATCACCCAGATCGTCTCCTGGTTCGGCCCTTGGGCGATCGTCGGCGTCATGCTCGTCATCTTCGCCGAGACGGGCCTGCTCGTCGGCTTCTTCCTGCCCGGCGACTCCCTCCTGTTCACCCTCGGGCTTTTCGTGGCCACCGGCGATGTGGGCGCGCATATCTGGGTGGCCGCCCCGCTGATGTGGCTGGCGGCCATCACCGGCAACCAGACCGGCTACCTCATCGGGCGCAAGGCCGGCCCGAGGATCTTCAACCGCCCGAACTCCCGCCTCTTCAAGCAGGAATACGTGGAGCGCACGAGCGACTTCTTTGAGCGCCATGGGGGCAAGGCCGTCACGCTGGCGCAGTTCGTGCCGATCGTGCGCACCTTCACCCCGGTGATGGCCGGCGTCGGGCGGATGCACTACCGGCACTTCGTCACCTTCAACGTCATCGGCGCCACCCTGTGGGCCTTCGGGATCACGTGGCTCGGCTACTTCCTGGGCTCCATCGAGTGGATCCAGAAGAACATCGACGCGATGATCCTCGTCATCGTCTTCGTCTCCGTGGTGCCCATGATCCTCCACGCGCTGTCCGGGCGCCGCGGGAAGGCCGGGGCCGGCAAGCCCGATGCCGCGCCTGCCACCGGCGGGGCACGGGGATCCGACGGCGCCACCGAGCCCAGCCTGGCCGCCAGCACTCCGGCCACTGCCGCGGGCGCCCAGAGCGCCCCGGCGGGCCAGGCCGCCCCGAGCCCCGGCCCGGGGCACTGATCGGGGGCGGGCCCGCTCCAGCGATCAGGCCCGCCCCACCGCACCGACCCCGCAGCGCCGCTGCCCGGTCACAACCATCCACGAGGTACTCATGAACCTGCTCCGACCGATCTCCGCGCTCGGCTCCGCGACTCTTCTCGCGGGACTCGCGCTGACCGCGCCGGCGGCTCTCGCCTCGCCGGTCGACGCCGCGCCCGCCGTGGCGCCCGCCGCCCAGGCCGCCGTCGCCCCTGCCGACGGCTCCGCCAACGGGGGTGACACCGCCGGGAGCATCGGCTGGGTGATGTCCCGGGCCGGGTCCTGGTCCTACATCAACCCCGCCGACGGCCAGGCCATCACGGGATGGCTGCACACGGGCGGCTCCTGGTTCTACCTCGATGACGACGGCGCGCTCGTGACCGGATGGGCCGTCGTCGGCGGAGCCTGGTACTACTTCAACGCCGAGGGCCGCATGGCCACCGACTGGAGCTGGATCGACGGCGCCTGGTACTTCCTGGGCGACAAGGGCGCCATGGCGGTGGGCTGGAATCTCATCGGCGGCTCCTGGTACTACCTGGCCGACAACGGCCAGGCCGCGATGGGGTGGCTCCACAAGGGAGGCTCCTGGTACTTCCTGGGGAGCAGCGGGCGCATGGCGGTCGGTTGGGCGAGCCACCTGGGTTCCTGGTACTACTTCAATGGCTCGGGGCAGATGCTCACCGGCTGGATCGTGGACGGCTCCACCTGGTATCACCTCGACCCATCGTCGGGGCGGATGACCGCCAGCGAGCCGGTGGCGGGCGCTGCCGGTTCCTCGGGCACCTCCGCAGCCGAGGCGAAGACCTACGCGAGCGGCCAGATGAGCGCCTGGGGCTGGGACTCCAATGAGTACTCCTGCCTGGTGAGCCTGTGGGATCGCGAGTCCGGCTGGAACTACCAGGCCCGGAGCGCCTCGGGCGCCTACGGCATCCCGCAGGCCCTGCCCGGGGGCAAGATGGCCTCAGCGGGCTCGGACTGGGCGACCAACCCCGCCACCCAGATCACCTGGGGCCTGGGCTACATCCAGGGCCGCTACGGCAGCCCCTGCTCGGCCTGGTCCCACTTCGAGAGCACCGGCTGGTACTGACCCGCCTCCCCTCGCCGAGACCGGTCGAAAATAGGAGCGAGACCGGTTCGCGGACCGGTCTCGCTCCTATTTTCGACCGGTCTCGCTCATGGGGGTCAGAAGCGGCGACGGCGGCCGACGTTGACGATCGCCCCTTGCGGGAGGACGGTGTTCGGATCGAGGGAGCGCGGCACGGCGGCCAGGAGCACGGAGAAGACCGGTGGACGGCGCGCGGTGAGCTCGATACGGCCCCCGTCGGCCTCCACGAGGTCCTTGGCCAGCGCCAGCCCCACGCCGGTGGAGCCGTGCCCGGACACGGAGCGCTCGAAGATGTGCGGCGCGAGCTCGTCGTCGACGCCCTCGCCCTCGTCGGCGATGTCGATGAAGACGCCGTGCCCGCCGTTGGCGCTGCGCACGGACACTGTCGTCGTCCCCACCCCATAGCGCAGGGAATTCTCGATGACGGTGGCCAGGACCTGGGCGAGCGAGCCGGGGCTGGCGAGCACCGGCTGATCGACGTCGTCGGTCAGGACCAGCTCGCGCCCGGCCTCGGCGAAGGCCGGCCCCCATTCCTCGCGCTGCTGCTCGAAGAGCTCCCCGAGCAGGAGGGCCTCCGTGGTCCCACCACCGCTGCGGCGCGAGACCCTCAGGAGGTCGTCGACGACGCCCGTCAGCCTCTCCACCTGCTCCAGGCAGGCGTGGGCGTCGGCGCGCACCTCCTCGTCGTCGGCGATGAGCTCGATCTCCTCCAAGCGCAGGCTGAGGGAAGTCAGTGGCGTGCGCAGCTGATGGGAGGCGTCGGAGGCGAACTGCCGCTCGGCGGCGAGCCTGCCGGCCACGCGCTCGGCGGAGCGCACGAGCTCGGCCTGGACGAGGTCGATCTCCTCGATCCCGGAGACCCGGATGCGGGGGCGCACCTGCCCGCTGCCCAACTGCTCGGCCTCGGCCGCCAGGTAGATAAGCGGGGCGGAGATGCGCCGCGAGGCCTTCGAGGCGACCACGGACGCGGCGGCCAGGGCCACGATCGCCAGGGCGGTGCTCACCGTCACCACGGACAGGACTGTGCGCCAGCGCTCGTGATCGTTATGCGCGGAGCGCGCGGCATAGAAGATCGTCGCCGCGCCCAGGGGGACCCCCAGGAGGATGACGGCGACAAGCACCGCCGCCATGGTCATCTGGAGGGTGCGGCGTCGCATCGGATCCCCTGGGCGGAAGCGGCCTCAGGCCAGGCGGTAGCCCGCGCCCTCGGCGAGGAGGATGGCGGGGGCGTCGACGTCGTCGCCGAGCTTGCGGCGCAGCCAGGTGGCGTGCATGCCGAGCGTCGACTCCGAGCCGGTGGGGTCCTCACCCCAGACCTCCCGCAGGATGTCGTCGCTGTCGACGACGGCGCCCGCGCCGCGCACAAGGACTCGCAGGAGCTCGAACTCGCGGACGGTCAGCTGCAACTCCCGACTGCCCACGAAGGCGCGGTGGGCGGCGACATCCACGCGGATGTCCCCGTGGGAGAGCTGGTCGACGGCGGCCTCGCCGGAGGCGCGGCGGACCTGGGCGCGCACGCGGGCGAGGAGCTCGGCGAGCCGGAAGGGCTTGGTGACGTAGTCGTCCGCGCCGGCGTCAAGGCCGACGACGTGGTCGGTGTCCTCGCTGCGGGCGGTGAGCATGAGGATGGGGATGGTCAGGCCCTGCGCGCGCACGGTCCGCGCGACGTCAAGACCGTCCATGTCCGGCAGGCCGAGGTCGAGCACGAGGATGTCGGCCTCGCTGATCTCCTCCAGGGCGCCCTTGCCGGTGCCGTGGGCGCGGACCTCGTAGCCCTCGCGGCCGAAGGCGCGGGCGAGGGGCTCGGAGATGGCGGGGTCGTCCTCGACGAGAAGCACTGTTGTCACGATTCAGATACTAGCCGAGTTGCCCAAGGGCGGTAATGGCGCCATCGCCATGGAGAGCGGCACGGGCGCGCATTGACCCAGTTTCCCGCGGTATCGCGGGGAAACACCCGTCTAAGGGCGGCCTGATCGCCGGCGCCCCGCCCCAGCCCCGGACGGGGCCGGGCGGAGCCGCCCCAGCCCCGGGCGGAGCCGGCCGGAGCCGGGACCTCAGGCGCGCACGAGCGACCAGGGGGTGACGTTGCCCATGCCCTTGGCGACGACGTCGTGGCACTGGCGCACCCGGTAGCGCAGGGCGACGGGGCTGGCCATGAGGGCGCGGGCGGTGGCCTGGTCCATGCGGATGCCCCCGGGCTCGGCGGTGTCGACGAGGCGGGACGCGAGGTTGACGGGCGGGCCGAAGACGTCGCCGGAGCGGGACACGACGCGGCCCTCGACGAGGCTGGCGCGCACGAGGATCTCGTCGAGGCCCGACTGGAGCTCCTCGACGAGGGAGGTGACGACGTCGGCGGCGATGCTCAGGTCATCGGAGATGTACATGACGGCGTCCCCGATGGTCTTGACGACCCTCGCCCCCCGTGACGTGATGACGTCACGGGCCGTCGTCTCGAAGTCGTCGAGCATGGTGGACAGCTCCATGCGGCTCATCGTCTGGGCGCGCTGGGTGAAGGAGACGATGTCGACGAAGCCCAGTGAGCGCACAAGCGGGTAGTAGTCGGGGCCCACGCGCTCGACGCCCCGCCGTGAGATCTCGGCGCCGGTGCGGTCCAGGAGCGAGGCCAGGTGGCGGCGCCACACGTAGGTGAGCTGGTCGGTCAGGGGGGCGGTGATCTCGTTGATGTGGTCCAGGACAACGAGCCGGGCGGAGGTGTCGTCCAGGCCGAGGCGTTGGCCGACGTCCGCCACGAGGGTCTCGAGCTGCCACAGGACGAGTCGGTCCATCGTGTACGACTGGGCCCTGAGCAGTTCGAGGATCGCCGAGGTCGATAGGCCGCCGGGTCCGTCCGGACCGGGGCGGCGGTCCTCCTCGGAGTCAATGAGGTCGGCGATGGCCCGCAGGGCGTCGGCGTCCTGGCGGGTGAAGCGGGCCTCGTCGTCATCCACATCCGCGAAGCCCATGGCCCGCCAGAAACTGCGCGCGAAAAGCGGGGAGACCTCGGCCGCGCCGGCGAGTTGGGGCAGCGTCAGGTCGGGCCCGTCGCCGAGCAGCAGGCGGGAATGGGTGGCGGCCGTCGCGCGGTCGGCGGAAGAGCCGGCCGCATCATCGGGGGGCCCCGCGCTCCACTCGCCCCCGTCCCCGGGTATGAGGGCGGGCCCCTTCGTCTGATCGGGTGAGGACTCACCACCTGCTCGGGGGCCGGGAACGCGGCCCCCCGGCCGGAGCCCTTCCCCATGCGCCGACGGCGCCTCTGGCTGATTCACCCAGACAGGGTAGCGCAGGTCACAGGATTTCGTCAGGCCGACGTCAGATGTCTTGCCATCCTGAGGCCTTCATGCAACAAAGGCGCGAGATGGCGCGGCCCGCGCTCACATCATGCGCGCCCGGGAGGATCCACGGCTCGAACGCTCGCGTCCCCGGCCATGACGAGCCTCTCCGGGCCACCGTCATCCGGCCGCAGTCGGAGCCCGGGCTCAAGGCCGACGGCCGTCCCGGAGAACTCGCCGTCCGGGGCGCGCACGCGGACACGGGCCCCGAGGGTCGCGCAGGCCTCGCGTAAGTCCTGGCCGAGCGTGCCGGTGGCGGTCAGGGCCCCCTCAGGGTCCCCGCCAGCCGCCTCCCACTCCCCCAGGACCCGGAGCAGGCGCGGGGCGACGGCCCCCAGCACGGCCCCGGGGTCCGACCAGGGCCCGCCCGCACCCAGGCTCCGCAGCGAGGCGGCCCAGGGCACGGGGAGCGCGCCCGGCGGTTGGCCGGCATTGACTCCGATGCCCAGGATGATGGCGGGCGCATCCTCACGACGGGCGGGGGTCCCGGCCCCATCCCCAACCCCGGGCGCGGGGATGAGCTCGGCGAGGATGCCCGCGATCTTGCGGGCGCGCCCCCAGCCGGGCACCTCGCCATCAGCGCCGACCGCCCCCTCGCCGGTGGGCTCGACGATGACGTCGTTGGGCCATTTCGTGCGGACGCGCCAGGGCAGGCCCTCCAGCGCGGGGACGAGGGCGTCGCGCACGGCCAGGCCCGCCAGCAGTGGGAGCCAGCCGAGGCGAGAAGCGGGCACGAGCGGCCGAAGGACGAAGGAGACGGTCAGGGCGCCACCCGGCGGGGTCACCCAGTCGCGCCCGCCCCTGCCCCGCCCGGCGGTCTGGGCGAGCGCCCGCAGCGCCGACCCGTGGGGCCAGCGGTCAGCGGCGGCGGCATCAAGGCGCCCGGCGGGGGCGAGCTCCTGGCGCAGGTCGTCATTGGTCGAGCCTGTGGAGTCGACGGTCACCAGCCGGGTCGTGGCGCTCATAGGGCGAAGGCTACCCGCGGGCGTCGCCGCCCGGGCCCACCGTTCCCACCGCTGGCCCCTGGGTAGTCTGGGGCGGTGATCATTCTCGCCTCGAAGTCCACGGGCCGTCTGGCTACCCTCCGCGCAGCGGGCATCGAGCCCCGGGTGGAGGTCTCCTCGGTCAACGAGGGCTCGGTCCTGGCCGCTCTCGCCCAGCAGCGCGCCGCCGCTGGCGAGGACTCCCCCTCCCCCTCTGAGCAGGTGCTCGCCTTGGCCCGGGCCAAGGCGCTCGACGTCGCCGCCGCGCTGAGCGGCGATCCTGCCGGTGACGCGGGACCGGGGCCGGTGGGGCCCGGTGGGCGGGCCGGGGCGCCCATCGTCGTGGGATGCGACTCGATGCTGGAGATCGACGGGGCCGTCGTCGGCAAGCCCCGCACGCCCGAGACAGCCCGCGAGCGCTGGCTGGCGATGCGGGGGCGCACGGGCGTGCTGCGCACCGGGCACGCCCTGGTGCGCCTGGCCGATGGGGCGGGAGCGGAGGGCGTCTCGTCGGCGATCGTCCATTTCGGCGAGCCTAGTGAGGCGGAGATCGACGCCTACATCGCCACCGGGGAGCCCCTGTGGTGCGCCGGGGCCTTCACGATCGACGGGCTGGGCGGCGCCTTCATCGAGGGCATTGAGGGCGACCCGCATGGCGTCGTCGGCATCTCGCTGCCGCTGCTGCGCGGGCTCCTGGCCGAGTTGGGAGTGACCTGGACGGACTTGTGGGGCTGAGCCAGTCGGGGACCGGGAGGCGGCCGGCCTCAGTCGGCGGGGTTGAGCCGGGACATGATCTCGGCGAGCGCCTCCAGGTCCCCCCGACCGAGGCGGTCGATGACGTGCCTGCGGACGCCGTCGAGGTGCAGGGGCGCCGCTGAGCGCAGGAAGGCGAGGCCGGAGTCGGTGAGCGCGCAATTGACGCCGCGCTTGTCGGAGGGGCAGGAGCGCCGCTCGACGTACCCCTCCTTCTCCAGGCGGGTGACCGTGTGGGTGAGGCGGGAGCGGGAGTGCCCGATCATCTCGGCCAAGCCCGACATCCGCAGTTCCTTGCCCGCGGCCTCGTCGAGGCGCACGAGGATCTCGTACTCGTGCAGGGACAAGCCGACGCCGGTCTCAAGTTCGTGGTTGAGCGCGCCGGTGACGGCGGTGGCGGTGTGGAGGAAGGCGCGCCAGGCGCGCATCTCAAGGGCATCGAGTCGGGGCGATCCCGCGGCGCCGCAGCCACTGGCCGCCCGTATGGGGGCCCCGTCCGCCGGGCCCTGCCCGCAGGAGGGCGTGGAAGCGGGGGCCCGGCCGCAGGCGGGCCCATCCAGCTCCGCGAGCGCCCCTCCGTCCTTCCTGGGCATGTCTCTCCTCTCCGCGCTGGTCTGAGACGTCAGTCAGCGCCGATGGTGGTGTGGCCTCGCGATAATCGATCGACCCCTGATATGTCGTTAAGTATTGAACAATCAGGACGGGATTACCAGCGATGATCACCGGGGCCGCCTGCTCATCGGCGTCAGCCGGGGCCCACGCTCCGGCGCCGCAGCACTCTCCTGGCCCCCACGGCCGACCAGCCCGAGCCGTCATCGTCCACGATGAGGCCCGCCCCCACGGGCCCGACGGCGAGCGCGGCCGGGAAGAGCAGGTCGAGCCCCGCGGGCCCGGCAGGGGCGCCGGGTCCGACGGGGGCGGCGGGGACGGCGGCTCCGACGGGTCCGGCGGGTCCGGCAGGTCCGGCGGGGGCGGGCGGAGCCACCCCGAGGCTCAGCGCGGCCAGCAGCAGGCCGTGGGCGATGACGTCGGCCCCGGTCGTCCCCAGGCCCGCCCGCCGGGCGGCGCCCGGGTGGAGGTGGATGGGGTTGTCATCGCCGGTCGCGCCCGCCCAGGCGGCCACGTCCTCTCCGCTGAGGTGGAGCCGGCGGCCAGCAGCAGCGCCCTCACCGGCGGCGCCCTCGGCGCTCCGAGGGGCGCCGGCACGGGCCGGTGAGAGGCGCCGGGCGAGGTCGTGACGGACCTGGAGAAGCGAGGCCCCGGCGAGCGGCGAGAGGCGCGCGGCGTCGTCGACGATCACCTCGGCGGTGACCTCGATGAACTCCCAGCCCCCTCGGATGGTCCTCCTCATGCGAGGCGGGGGTGGCTGGGCCGCGCCTCCGGGTGCCGGGGTGATGCGGCAGCGCCGGTGGATGAGGCCCTCCCAGGGCTCGATCATCTCGCGGGCCAGAGTCAGGGCGGCCAGCGCTGGGGCGATGGCTCCGGCGCCTTGTTGGGCGGCCGCCTCGGCGTCATCGACACCGGAGCGGGTCAGGATCCGCTCGATCACGTCCTGGGCATAGCGAAGCCCCACCAACTCGGGGCCAGTGGGGCTCGGCGCGCTCATGCCCGGATCGTATCCGGGACGCGGGGCTCAGCGGGTCTCGCGGTGATCCGTGTGCTTGCCGCAGCGCGCGCAGAACTTGGAGATCGCGAGGCGATCGGGGGTGTTCCGGCGGTTCTTCTTGGTGATGTAGTTGCGCTCCTTGCACTCCGAGCAAGCCAGAGTGATCTTGGGACGCACGTCAGCGGTCTTGGAGGCCACGTGTCTCTCCTCTGATTGATCCTCGAGCAGCCCGGGGCGGCGATGTGCTCGAACCTTGCGTAGCGGGGGAGGGACTCGAACCCTCGACCTCACGATTATGAGTCGTGCGCTCTAACCAGCTGAGCTACCTCGCCATATCATGCGCGAGGGGCCGAACAGGCCCCCCGCATCAGAGCCTCGAACGAGGATTGAACTCGTGACCTCTTCCTTACCAAGGAAGTGCTCTACCACTGAGCTATCGAGGCAACGAACGAAATCCTAAGCAGAACCGTCATGCCTGGGCAATCTGGCCCCGCGTGGGCTCGCTCACTGCGGGCCGCCCCGCCAAGGGGCGCTGATCAAAGGGTCCAAGGACCCTCCGATCATGGTGGCGGGTGAGGGATTCGAACCCCCGTAGCTTGCGCGGCTGATTTACAGTCAGCTCCCATTGGCCGCTCGGGCAACCCGCCATGCTCCACATCGCCGAGTCCAGCAGACCCGCCGCGCGGTGCCGTGGAAGAATAACAAGCCGACGGCGGAGCGCGCCAATCCCGCCCCTAGGACCCTGCTCACACGGCCCTCGCGCCCCGAGCAGCGCCGGGCAGGGGGCGGCGCGGGGCCGTCGGGCCCCGGCAGCGGGGGCACCCGACGCCCGCGAGCGCCCCGCCCGGATGACCGCGCGCACCCATCAGTGGGCCATCAGTGGAAAGGGAAGGCAATGGCCTCAGACTCCTCCTTCGACGTCGTCTCCAAGCTCGACCGCCAGGAGGTCGACAACGCCGTCAATCAGACCGCCAAGGAAATCGCCCAGCGTTATGACTTCCGCGGCGTCGGCGCCTCCGTCACCCTGGCCGGCGATGTCATCACCATGGAGGCCAACTCCGCCGAGCGCGTGCTCGCGATCCTCGACGTGCTGCAGTCCAAGTTGTTCCGGCGGGGCGTGTCCCTCAAGGCCCTCGACCTTGGCGACCGCGAGCCCAAGCCCTCGGGGAAGATCTACCGCTTGGCCTGCCCGCTCAAGGAGGGCATCAGTCAGGAGATCGCCAAGCGGATCACCAAGGCGATCCGGGATGAGGGGCCCAAGGGCGTCAAGGCCACGATCCAGGGCGATGAGGTCCGGGTGTCCTCCAAGTCCCGCGACGACCTCCAGGCCGTCATCGCCCTGCTCAAGGGCCTCGACGTCGACGCCGCCCTGCAGTTCGTCAACTACCGCTGAGACCGACGGAGCCGAGGCGCCGCCGCCCCACCCGCGCATAGCATGGGCGGGCCCAGTACGCCGTGATCCGGCTGCCGGGTACAGAGCCCCACCCGCGCATGGCATGGGCGGGCCGCTTCCGTCGCCGGGGCAGGCGCCCCGGCGCTCGGCCAAGAAGAAGAGGGTCACCGGCCTCATCGCGGACCTCGCCGTCCTCTGCGTCCCTCACCACCGGCGGGATCCTCATCCTCGCCCGCGGCGGCTCCGACGAGCCCGGCGACTGCGTCGTCGCGGATGACACCGACTCCTCGAACCCTGCCGTGCGCAAGGGGGCCTGCTCCACGGGCGGTGCGCTGCGCGTTGAGGGGAGGACGAAAGAAGTCTCCGGCGTGCCGACGATCGGCTCGATGAGGAGCGGGAGGGGATTGCCCCCTCCCGCCCCTCGTCCTCCTGTGCCCGTGGCCCAGCGGGTTCCCGCGCTGGGCGGTCCGGTCAGTACCCGGCCATCTGCTCCAGGCGGCGAATGCGGTCGGCCATCGGGGGGTGGGTGGCGAAGAGGTTCTTCACGCGGCCGAAGGGGTTGGCGATCATCATCGAACTCACCGGCTCCATGCGCGGGTCTCGGGCCATCGGGGCGGCCGCGATGCCGCCGTCGAGCTTGCGCAGGGCGCTGGCCAGGGCGAGCGGATCGTTGGTGAGGACCGCTCCGTCATGGTCGGCGTCGTACTCACGGGTGCGCGAGATGGCGAACTGGGTGACGGTGGCGGCCAGTGGGGCGAGGAGCGCGAGCAGGAGGACGGCCAGGCCATTGCCCTCGCGGCGGTCGCGGCCGGCGCCGAACCACAGGGCCATGGTGCCCAGCGAGGAGATGACCCCGGCGATGCCCGCGGCGATGGAGCCGGTGAGGATATCGCGGTTGTAGACGTGGGAGAGCTCGTGGCCCAGCACGCCGCGCAGCTCGCGCTCGTCGAGGAGCTGGAGGATGCCGCGGGTGCAGCACACGGCGGCATTGGCGGGGTCGCGTCCGGTGGCGAAGGCGTTGGGGCTCATCGTCGGCGCCACGTAGAGGCGCGGCATGGGCTGGCCCGAGGCCGCCGACAACTCGGCGACCACCTTGTGCATGACGGGCTCCTGGGCGGCGGTGACCTCGATGGCGCCCATGGAGCGCACGGCGAGCTTGTCCGAGTTCCAGTAGGTGTACGCGGTCTGGGCCACCCCGATAAGCGGCATGATGAGCAGGAAGATCGAGGAGCCGGTTCCCCGGGTGAGCAGGTATCCGATGAGAATGAGCAGGCCCCACATCGCGCCCAGCAAGGCGGTGGTCTTCAGGCCGTTGTGGTGGTTGGTGCCTCGGTAGATCGCCGACATGCCGCCAGGGTAGCCAAGGAGCCTGTGCGGCTCCTGTGCGCCGTCGGCACCTGCGGCGGCCCCTCGCCCCCTCCTCCCCGCCCACCCCCGCCCGCCCCCGCCCACCCGCGAGACCGGTCGAAAATAGGAGCGAGACCGGTCGAAATCAGCGACGAGACCGGTTCATGGGGGCAGCCTCCTCGCGCCAGTCCCATCGAGGCCCCTCACGCTCCTCGACTCATAGGCCGGCCAGTGCGTCGATGTCGCCGATCGGATCGCCCGCGCTAACCCGTGGCCCCACCCACGGGCCCCGGTCGGGAGACGGCGCGCATGGGACCGGCGCGGTCATGCCTCCTGATGTGGCGCGGCGGTTCTTTCGTAGCGGGTGAGTTGACGATGTCGGTGCGGGGAGGATCGTGATGGTCTGGACGGCGGGGAGTGGCCGGGGCCGGTCATGCCAGGTGATGGTGTGGCCGTCACGCCGACGGCGGCGCCTGCCCGCCGCCCGTCGAGAGAAGCGCTGGGCCGACCAGGGTAGCGCTGAGCCAACCAAAGCAACGCTGGACCATCTAGGGCAGCACTCCCCGCGACGCCCACAAGGGCCCACCGATGCCATAGACAGCCAAGCACTGCTTTCAACAACCAAGCAGCACCCAGGACGCACCCAATACGCCCGACCAAAACAACGCTCAGCCAACCAGGGCAACGCTGAGCCGACCAAGGCAGCGCTGGGCCGACCAAAACAACTCTGAGCCATCCAGAGCAGCGCTCCCCGCGACACTCTCAAGGGCTCACCGATGCCATAGACAGCCAAGCACTGCTTTCAACAACCAAGCAGCACCCAGGACGCACCCAATACGCCCGACCAAAACAACGCTGAGCCGACCAAAACAACGCTCAGCCAACCAGGGCAACGCTGAGCCGACCAAGGCAGCGCTGGGCCATCCAGGGCAGCGCTCCCCGCAACGCTCACAAGGGCCCACCGATACCGCAGACAGCCAAGCGCTGCTTTCGACAGCCAAGCAGCACCCAGGACGCTCCCGCTACACCCGACCAAGGCAACGCTGAGCCGACCAAGGCAACGCTGGACCACCCAAGGCATCGCTCCCCGCGACGCCCACAAGGGCCCACCGATGCCATAGACAGCCAAGCGCTACTTTCAACGACCAAGCGGTGCCCAGGACGCGCCCGCTACACCCGGCCCACCCCACGCCCGACCCTCAGAAACCGTCCCGACCCCCAGGAACCGCCGGCCCACCCCACGCCCGACCCCCAGAAACCGTCTCGGCCCGCGGTTGCGCCCTCAAACTGCGAGAATGAGGGCGCAACC
>NZ_VWPG01000011.1:0-79068 GCF_009829695.1 Actinomyces sp. zg296 | reverse complement strand
GCCGCGGAGGCTCCGGAGGCGGTCGCGGGTCTCGTCCTGGCGGCGGCGGCCGTCCCGGTGGTGGCGGCGGCTTCGGCGGCGGCCCCCGCGGGGGCCGCGGCGGTCGCGGCTCCACGCAGGGCGCCTTCGGGCGCGGTGGCGGCGCCCCCCGCGGGCGCAAGTCCAAGCGGGCCAAGCGCCAGGAGTTCGAGCAGCAGAGTGCGCCGTCGCTCGGCGGCGTCATTGTCCCGCGCGGCGATGGCTCCACCGTGGTGCGCGTGCGCCAGGGCGCCACGCTGACCGACCTCGCTGAGAAGATCAACGCCAACCCGGCGGCCCTGGTCACCGTCCTGTTCCACCTGGGGGAGATGGCCACGGCCACCCAGTCTCTCGATGAGGACACCTTCGGCCTGCTGGGCGCCGAGCTCGGCTACGACGTCCAGATCGTCTCCCCGGAGGACGAGGACCGCGAGCTCCTGGGCTCCTTCGACATCGACCTGGAGGCCGAGGAGGCCGGCTGGGACGACGAGGACATGGCCCCCCGCCCGCCCGTGGTCACCGTCATGGGCCACGTCGACCACGGTAAGACCAAGCTCCTGGACGCCATCCGCTCCACGGACGTCGTGGCGGACGAGGCTGGCGGCATCACGCAGTCGATCGGCGCCTACCAGGTGCACGTCCCCGTGGGCGGCGAGACCCGTCCGATCACCTTCATCGACACCCCCGGTCACGAGGCCTTCACGGCCATGCGCGCCCGCGGTGCCGAGGTCACGGACATCGCGATCCTCGTCGTCGCCGCGGATGACGGCGTCATGCCGCAGACCGTTGAGGCCCTCAACCACGCCCAGGCCGCGAACGTGCCGATCGTGGTGGCCGTCAACAAGATCGACAAGGAGGGCGCGAACTCGGACAAGATCCGCGGCCAACTCACCGAGTACGGCCTTGTGCCCGAAGAGTACGGCGGCGACACCATGTTCGTCGACATCTCCGCCAAGCAGCGCCTCCACATCGACGAGCTCCTTGAGGCCGTGGTCCTCACCGCTGACGCGGCCCTGGACCTGCGCGCCAACCCGAGCGCGGACGCGCGCGGCGTGACGGTCGAGGCCAAGCTCGACAAGGGCCGCGGCGCCGTCACCACGGTGCTCGTCCAGCAGGGCACCCTGCGCGTGGGAGACCCGATCGTGGCCGGCTCGTCCTACGGGCGCGTGCGCGCCATGTTCAACGAGCACGGGGAGAACCTCGACGAGGCCGGGCCCGCCCGCCCGGCCCTGGTCCTGGGGCTCACGAGCGTGCCCAGCGCGGGCGACTCCTTCATCGTCGCCCCCGACGACCGCACCGCCCGGCAGATCGCCGACAAGCGCGAGGCCGCCGAGCGCGCCGCCCTCCTGGCCAAGCGCCGCAAGCGCGTGTCCCTGGAGAACCTCTCCGACGTCCTCAAGGCCGGGAAGGTCGACACCCTTAACCTCATCCTCAAGGGTGACAGTTCGGGCGCCGTCGAGGCCCTGGAAGACTCGCTGCTCAAGATCGACGTCGGCGAGGAGGTCGCCCTGCGCGTCATCCACCGCGGCGTCGGTGCCATCACGCAGAACGATGTCAACCTCGCGACGGTCGACTCGGCGGTCATCATCGGCTTCAACGTCCGCCCCGCCGAGCGCGTGGCGGAGTTGGCCGACCGCGAGGGCGTCGACATGAAGTTCTACTCGGTGATCTACAACGCGATCGAGGACGTCGAGGCCGCCATGAAGGGCATGCTCAAGCCCATCTACGAGGAGGTCGAGCTCGGCACCGCGGAGATTCGCCAGGTCTTCCACTCCTCGAAGTTCGGCTCGATCGCCGGCTCGATCGTCCGCTCGGGCACCATCAAGCGCGGGGCCAAGGCCCGCCTGGTGCGCGACGGCGTTGTCGTGGGCGGCGACCTCGCCGTCGAGACCCTGCGCCGTGAGAAGGACGACGTCACCGAGGTCCGAGAGGGCTACGAGTGCGGTATCAACCTGGGCTTCAAGGACATCGCCGAGGGCGACGTCATCGAGACCTGGGAGCTGCGCGAGAAGCCCCGCTCCTGAGCGCTCCTGAGCAACGGCGGCCGGTCACCCCCGTGGGGTGGCCGGCCGCCGCCGGCAGGGGCGGTGAGGCGGCTCATGCGGGTCGCCGACGAACTCCCCCCCGATCCCGGAGCCGCCCCCTTCCGCCGACCACCACCGCATCCACACAGCATCCGGCCGCCGAGCGCTCAGCGCGCACGGCCCCAGACGGGAGCCGCACCATGATGAGAGCCGCCGTTCAGACCTCCTACGACGCGAAGAATCCCCACCTGGAGATCACGCGGGTCCGCCGACCCGAGATCGGCCCGCACCAGGCCCTGATCAAGGTCACCGCCGCCGGGGTCAACCCGCTCGACATCATGATTGCCCGAGGCGAGGTCCGCCTCATCACCCCCTACGCCCTGCCACTGGTCGCCGGCAACGAAGTGGTCGGGATCGTCGAGCAGGTCGGCTCGACAGCGCGCTCCCTGGAACCGGGGCAGCGCGTCTTCTCGCGCCTCCCCCTGGGCTCCATCGGCGCCTTCGCCGAGTACGTCGCCGTTGACGCCGACGCGCTGGCGGTGGTCCCCGAGCACCTCAGTGACGAGGAGGCCGCCGCCGTGCCCCTGACGGCCCTCACAGCCGTTCAGGCGCTTGATCTCATGGGCGCCACCACCGCGGGGACGATCTTCATCTCGGGCGGTACCGGCTCGGTGGGCGCGATGGCGATCCCGATCGCCAAGTCCAGGGGCCTGACCGTGGTGACCAACGGCAGCGCCCCCAACCGGGAGCGGGTCCTCTCCCTGGGCGCGGACCGCTTCCTCGACTACCGCGCCGAGGACTACGCGCGGGTCCTCAGCGGCATTGACTACGTCCTGGATACCCTCGGGGGTGAGGAGACCCTTCGGCAGATGGGCGTCATGAGGCGCGGTGGCCACATCGTCTCCCTGCGCGGCCTGCCCAACGGCGCCTTCGCCTCACGGATGGGGATGCCGGCCTGGAAGCGGGCCCTCTTCACGGCGGCCGGATGGCGCCTGGACCGCGCCGCCCGCGGATACGGGGTCCGCTACGACTTCATCTTCGTCGAATCCGACGGGGCGCGGCTCCAGGAGGTCGCCGACCTCCTGTCGACTCGGCGGATCGCCCCGTCCGTCGACGAGGTGTTCCCCTTCGAAGAGGTCAGCGCCGCTCTGGACAAGGTGGCCAACGGCCACTCGCGCGGCAAGACCGTCCTGAGAATGACGGCGCGGCGCTGACCAGCGCGATCCCGCCCACCCCTGAACGATGGGCCACGTGCGATGCCGAGTCCTCGGCGTCATCCATCGGCCAGGCGCGGCTCCTGGGCGGGGTATGTAGCGCTGATTGATCGCTTTTTCCCGGAGACGGTATTGTCACGCCTTCAGCCGTGACATTCTGGAGCAGTCGAGGTGACGGCCTGTCATGCCGCCCCGCCTGTCACATATCTCTGGAGGTCCGCCATGCCGTCTCCCATGAGCAGCGAGGGGACGGGCGCGCGCCGCGCCCGGATCATTGGGAAGGGATGGATCCAGGGCGTCGCCCTGGTCATGCTCTTCGGCTTCACAGTCATGGGCCTGCTGGCCTACCGCACGTACACCGACTCCATGCCCCAGCCCAGCAGGGTCGTGGCGGAGGCCGGCACCGTCGTCTTCACCTCTGAGGACATCACCGCCGGCCAACAGCTCTTCCAATCGCGCGGGCTCATGGAATACGGCTCCATCGTCGGGCACGGCGGCTACCTCGGCCCGGACTTCACCGCCGAGTACCTGCGCATGGAGGCCGACTCGGTGAGCACCCAACTGACCGCCGCGGGCAACGGGGATCCCGCGACCGCCACCAAGGACATGCTGCGCGCCAACCGCTACGACGCCGCCAGCGGTGACCTCGTGTGGACCCCCGAGCAGGTGACCGCCTACGAGCGGGCGGTGGAGCACTACACCGCCATGTTCGGCCCCGACGCCGCCGCCAACGGCCTCAAGCCCGACCTCATCACCGACCCCGCCCAGGTGCGCCAGGTGACCGCCTTCATCGGTTGGACGGCCTGGGCCGCGGCGGCCGAGCGTCCCGGGCACGACTACTCCTACACGAACAACTGGCCCGCCGAGCCGCGCGTGGGCAACTCGCCCACGGGCGACCTCATGATCTGGTCGGTGCTCTCCCTCATCGTCCTCATCGGCGGGACCGGCGTCATGTTCGCCATCTACGGGCGCTGGAGCCGGAGGATCGGCTGGCACTCCGAGGAGGCGCCCGCCCTGTCCTTCCGCCAGCCCGGCGAGGTGGGCCTGACCGGATCGCAGAGAGTCGTCGCCTGGTTCATCCTCACCATCGCGGTCCTCTTCCTCGTCCAGACCCTCGTGGGGGCCCTGGCCGAGCACTACCGGGCGGACGCGCTGAGCTTCTTCGGATTCGACATGGGCCGCTACATCCCCTTCTCCCTGGCCCGCACCTGGCACGTCCAGCTCTCCCTGTTCTGGACGGCCCTCGGGCTGCTCGGTGCGGGTCTTTTCCTCGCCCCCTTCATCGCCCGGCGCGAGCCCAAGAGGCAGCACGCGCTTGTCTGGGTGCTGCTTGTGGCCGCCGCGGCCGTCGTCGTCCTGTCCTGCCTGGCCGAGGCCGCCAGCCAGCACGGGGTGAGCTGGGCCAAGGGGCCGCTGTTCGCCCAGCAGTGGGAGTACCTCGATCTTCCCTTCGTCTTCCAGGTGCTGCTCACCGCAGCCCTTTTCATCTGGGTGGCCATCATCTGGCGCTCGATGCGGGGCCGGCTGCGCAACGAGCACGTGGCGAACATGCCCTGGCTGTTCATGTTCGCGGCCCTGGCCATCCCCGCCTTCTACGCCGTCGGCATGATGGCCCGCACTGGCACCCATGTCACCGTCGCCGAGTTCTGGCGCTTCTGGGTGGTCCACCTGTGGGTCGAGGACTTCCTCGAACTATTCACCACCGTCATGGTCGCCTACGTCTTCGTGCTGCTGGGTGTCGTGCGCGAGCGGATCGCCCTGGGCATCATCTTCATGGACATCATCCTCTACTCCGCGGGCGGGGTCATCGGGACGATGCACCACCTGTACTTCTCAGGCACCCCCGTGGAGCACATGGCGCTGGGCGCCTTCTTCTCCGCCGCCGAGGTCATCCCGCTGACCTTCCTCACCGTGGAGGCCTGGGCCTTCATGCAGCTCGGGGCCAATCGCCACGGCAAGGACGCCAAGCCCTTCCCGCACCGCTGGGCCGTCATGTTCCTCGTCGCCGTCGGCTTCTGGAACTTCCTCGGCGCCGGCGTCTTCGGCTTCCTCGTCAACCTGCCGATCGTCTCCTACTACGAGATCGGCACCGCGCTGACCGCCAACCACGCGCACGCCTCCATGATGGGCGTCTACGGCTTCATGGCCCTGGGACTGGGCATGTTCGCCCTGCGCTACCTCATCCCGAAGGAGAAATGGCCAGAGCGCCTGGCGAGGACCTCCTTCTGGAGCCTCAACATCGGACTGGCCTGGATGTGCTTCGCCACCCTCCTGCCACTGGGCATCCTCCAGTTGCGCTACTCGGTGGGCACCGGCTACTACGAGGCCCGCCAACTCACCTACATCACCGACACGGTCAACACGATCATCGAGTGGGGGCGCATGCCCGGCGACCTCATCTTCATCCTCGGCGGGGTCCTGCCCTACCTCCGCATCGCCTTGCTCGGGGCGCGGCACTGGCGTCAGGGACGCACCGTGGAGTCCTTTGAGGATGACGCGCTCTACGAGGAGCTCGACACCCGGCGCCAGTCATGGCGCGGCGAGCGCGCGGAGCTGAGCGACTGATGGCCCCGCCCGATGTGAGCGCCTGGCTCGTGGCCGGCTATGCGCTTCTCATGCTGGGCGTGGCGTGGGCCGTGGACGTCCTCGGTTCGCGCAGCGCCCGGCGCTCGCTGAACTGGCGGCACGCGGACTTCCTCTACCACGACGACGTCGACGGCTGGCGCTGCCACGAGGACCAGTGGCTGTGGCCCACGGCCTTCGACCCGGACAAGCGGGTCATCCGCTACGAGGGCGCGCACGCGATCTGCGGGCGCTGCCCGGCGAAGAGCACGTGCTCACCCACACCCGGCCCCCGGGAGATCACCAGGCCCGTGGACCCCTGGCCCTACTCCGAGGCCGGGCGCTTCCACCGGGGCCTGGCCCTCGTCATCGCCATGGCCGGCACCTTCCTGTGCCTGAGCATGACCCTGCTCCTCCACAGCCCCGGCGACCTCATCGTCCTGGGAACGGCCCTGGCCATCATGGCGGCGGGCTCCTTGCCGCTGGCCCGCCATCTGTGGTCCACCCCTGACGGCGCCCCCGAGCACCTGCCCCATATCGGCGCCGAGGAACTGGCCGCCACGATCCCCGGGGCCGGCGCGGGCCGGGGGACCGGCGCTAGGGGCAGGGCCGGCCTCGGAGCCGGAAGCCACTCCATGGCGGGCTGGTCCCGCCTGCCCACCAGGAAGGACACCACCGCATGACCACCCCGATG
This sequence comes from Actinomyces sp. zg296, assembly GCF_009829695.1. NCBI lineage: Bacteria > Bacillati > Actinomycetota > Actinomycetes > Actinomycetales > Actinomycetaceae > Actinomyces > Actinomyces sp. zg296. The sequence goes on along the minus strand of NZ_VWPG01000011.1, from coordinate 72,556 downwards.
ATCGCCGCGCTCTGCGCGGTCATCCTCCTCGTCCTGCTCCTGTCCCTGTCGCTCAAGACCGTCTCCCAGTACGAGCGGGGCATCGTCTTCCGCCTGGGGCGCCTGCGCCCCGTCTACGAGCCGGGGCTGCATCTCGTCATCCCCCTCGTGGAGCGCATGCAGAAGGTGGACACGCGCGTGGTGACCCTGACGATCCCGCCCCAGGAGGTCATCACCGAGGACAACGTGCCCGCCAGGGTCAACGCCGTCGTCCTGTTCAACGTGATCGACCCGGTCAAGGCCGTCATGGAGGTGGAGAACTACGCCATTGCGACTTCCCAGATCGCCCAGACGACCCTGCGCTCCGTGCTCGGGCGGGTCGACCTCGACACCGTCCTGGCGCACCGCTCGGCCCTCAACGCCGACCTGCGCGACATCATCGAGGGCCAGACCCGTCCCTGGGGTGTGGATGTGAGCGTCGTCGAGATCAAGGACGTGGAGATCCCCGAGCAGATGCAGCGCGCGATGGCCCGGGGCGCCGAGGCCGAGCGGGAGCGGCGGGCCAAGGTCATCAGTGCCCGCGGCGAGCTCCAGGCCTCTGAGGAACTGCGCCAGGCCGCGGACACCCTCTCGCGCTCACCCGCCTCGCTCCAACTGCGCTACCTCCAGACCCTCCTAGAGCTGGGCGCCGACCAGAACTCCACCGTGGTCTTCCCCCTGCCCATGGACCTCATCGGACCGCTCCTGGACAGGTACGCGCCCGCTGGCGGCGCCGGGTCCGACGGGCGGGCGCGTGGGGACGACGGCGGCTCAGCGCTGCCGCCCTCCCAGGCCTGAGGGGCGCCGCGAGACCTGGCGCACCAGGTCGGCGACGAACACGGCGACCGCCGCCCACACCAGCGCCATGGCCGCCCAGCGCGCGCCGGAGATCTCCTCGTGGAACACCAGCCACGCCAGGAGGAATTGGAGGATCGGCCCCAGGTACTGCGCCATGCCGATCGTCGTGAGGGCCACCCGGCGCGCGCCCGCGGCAAAGAGCAGGAGGGGGACGGCGGTCACGGGCCCCGCTATTAGGAGCAGTGCCCCGATGCTCGGCGAGGCCTGCGCGCCCTGGAAGACCGTCCGGCCCTGGGCGGCGAGGCAGCCCAGGTAGGCGGCGGCGAGCGGCGCCACGGCCAGGGATTCCACGGTGAGCCCCGTCAGGGCGTCCACATGCGCCCCGGAGCGCTTCTTCGCCAAGCCGTAGAGCCCGAAACTCCCCGCCAGCCCGAGGCTCACCCACGGCAGCGCCCCCTGGGCGACGACGAGCACGAGCACGCCGATCCCCGCCAGGGCCAGCGCCGCCAGCTGGAGCCGGCGCAGGCGCTCCCCGAGGAAGAGCGCCGCCAGCGCCACGGTGACGAGCGGGTTGATGAAGTAGCCCAGGGCGGCGTCGGCCGTGCGCCCCGAGTTCACGCCATAGACGTAGATGAGCCAATTGAGGGTGACGATAAGGCCTGAGACCACGAGGGATCCGGCCAGCCGGGGCGTGGTCAGCGCGGCGCGCAGCCGGCCCCAGCGGCGCATCAGGGCCACGGCGATGAGGCAGGTGGACAGCGTCCACAGGACCCGGTGCCCGATGATCTCCAGGCTGCCGGCGGCGGCCAGCAGGCGGAAGTACAGCGGGAACATGCCCCACAGCAGGTAGCAGCCGAGCACCATCGTCAGGCCGGAGGCGGCCGGGGCGGGGGGACGGGCGGGGGAGGGGGGAGTGCTCATGCGGTGCTCATCGTGCGCTCATGGCGTGGTTGGCCTGGCTTTCGTGCCTCGCGGGAGGCGGGCCCGATACTATCGGCGCGCCGGGCGCCCCGCTCGGATGACTCACCGCCCCGCATCGACCCGCATGCCGTGTCAATCCGCATGCCGGATGAAGGAGAGCCCCATGGCCGACTCCGCCCGCGCCCGCAAGGTCGCCGACCGCATCCATGAGACCGTGGCCCGCCTCCTCCAGGGCCGCATCAAGGACCCCCGCCTGGGGTTCATCACCATCACCGACGTCCGCGTCACCGGCGACCTGCAGCAGGCCACCGTCTTCTACACCGTCTACGGCTCCGACGAGGAGCGCAGGGACACCGCCGCCGCGTTGCGCTCGGCCACCGGCCTCATCCGCTCCGAGGTGGGCCGCGCGCTCGGCATCCGGCTCACCCCCACGATCGCCTTCCAACTCGATGCCCTGCCGACGACGGCCAAGTCCATCGAGGACGCCCTCGCCCAGGCCCGTGCCAACGATGAGCGGATCGCCCGCGCCGCCGAGGGCGCCGCCTACGCCGGGGACGCCGACCCCTACCGGCACGACGATGAGGAGGGCGCTGAGGACCCCGCCGAGGGGCCTGACGATGGGCCCGCCCCCGGGGGCGCCGGGGCGCAGGGCGCGGCGGCGGCCGAGCGGTGAGCCGCCCCCGGGTCGCCCGCGGCGCCGTCACCGCCGACGACGGCCTCCTCCTCATCGACAAGCCCGCCGGCGTCACGAGCCACGACGTCGTCGCCGCCGCGCGCCGCATGGGCGCCACCCGCAAGGTCGGCCACGCCGGCACCCTCGACCCCATGGCCACCGGCCTGCTCATCCTCGGCGTCGGCCGCGCCACCCGCTTCCTGACCCACCTCGTGGGCGCGGACAAGACCTACGAGGCGACCGTGCGCCTGGGCCAGGAGACCCTCACCGAGGACGCCGAGGGTGAGCCCACCGCCTGGCGGGGCTGCCCGGCGCCCGCGGACGAGGCGCGGCGAGCCGATCTCAACGGGCGCCTCGACGCCGCGCTGGCCGGCTTGACCGGCCCGATCATGCAGGTCCCCAGCGCCGTCTCCGCCATCAAGGTCAACGGCGTGCGCTCCTACAAGCGCGTGCGCGACGGCGAGGAGGTCGCCTTGGCGGCGCGCCCCGTCACCATCCACGCGATCACCCCCCTCGGGGCCCTGCGCCCGGGAGCCGTGGAGGGCCCGGCGGGCCAGGAGGTGCCCGTCGTCGACCTCGACCTGCGCGTGACCTGCTCCTCGGGGACCTATGTCCGCGCCCTGGCGCGCGATCTCGGCGAGGCCCTGGGCTGCGGCGCGCACCTGACCGCCCTGCGCCGCACCCGCGTCGGCCCCTTCGACGTGGCCGAGGCACTCTGCCTGGACCGGGCCAGCGCCCAGGTGGAGGCCGGCGCTGGCGACGACCCGCCATCGGGGCTGCGCACGCTGCCCCTGGCCGAGGCCGGGCGGCGCTGCTTCCCCGCCGTCGACCTCAGCCGCGATGAGGCTCGCGCGCTCCGCCACGGGCAGGCACTGCCCCAGGCGGTGCTGGACCGCGAGGGCCCCGCGCCCAGGCGCTCCTCAGTCGCGGAAGCGGCGCGGGCCGCCGGTGGCGAGCACCGCGCGGGGCACGGCATCGTCGCCGGGTTCGATCCCGACGGCGTCCTCGTGGCACTGTTGATCCGAGAGAGTGGGCGGGCCCGGCCGGCCCTCGTCCTCTCACCAGCATGATGAGCCCCGGCGAAGGGAGTATGACGATGAGCGGATGCGGCTGCGGAGGAAGCGCGTGCGGCGGCCCCGGCGCGGAGCCCGCCGAGGCCGGTCGCGCCCCGGCCCCCCAGGTGGTCCAGCCCATGGCCGCCCAGGCCGGGGGCGCCGCGAGTCCCGGGGGCGTGGTCCCCGGCCGCAAGGCCGGCAACATCCTGGGCCTGCGCGCCGTGAGCACCGCACCGGCCCCCTCTGGTGGCTGCGGCTGCGGGAACCACGGGCACTGAGGACCCGCGTGGCCGCAGTGCCTTGAAGCGACGGCGCGGGGGAGAGGGCGGGGGCCCGCTCCCTCCCCGGGCAGCGCGGCTGGCGCGCGGGTCGGCCTTATCGTGGCGGTGGCCAGCGCGATGAGCGCCGTCAGGGTCACGGCGGCGCCGCGCGCCAGATCGGCTCTCAGGAGTCTGCGGAGGCTGCCGCGCCCTCCTTCGATGACTCGGTGGGGGAGGCGGGCGCCGCTCGCGGGTCCCACCGCGCCCGCGCGGCGCCCAGGAGGGCCGCGAGCGCGATCGTGAGCGCCCCGGTGGCGGTGATCGTCAGAGCGGCCCCCCTTCCCGGCCCGGAGCCGACCAGCGCCGCTGGGATCCCGCCATCGCGCACGAGGGGGGAGAAGACGTGGTCCGCCAGCGGGGCCGCGGTGGCGTAGGCCAGGAGGTAGCCCGACTGCGTGATGAGACTGATCGTGCCCCAGGCGGCGGCCTCGCTCCCGGGGTCGAGGCGCTCGCGCGCGAGGGCATCGGCGCCCGCCTGGCATAGGGCGAGCGCGGCGAAGGCGATGATCCCCGCGACGGCGACCGACCAGAGCCAGGGGCGGGCGGCCATGGCGATCATGGCGGCCCCCGTGATGGCGGTGCCCCCGGTGAGCAGGCTGGCCGGGCGGGCCCGCGTGGCGGTCGCCAGGGCGGCGCCGATCAGCAGGCCCGTGGCGCACAGCGTCTCGATGAGGCCGACTCCCGAGGCGCTCATCCATGGCAGGAGGGAGGGCTTGAACAGCACCTGCACGACCCCGATCGTGGTGGTCAGTGCGGTCATGATGATGACGAGGGCCCGCAGACGAGGCTCGTGGCGGATCTGGTGCCATCCGCCCAGGAGGCGCTCGCGGGCGGGCGCGGGCGCCTCGGCCGCCCGCGGGGGGAGGGCCCGGCGCACGGCCAGTGAGCAGGCCACGGTGAGGGCGCAGGTGGAGGCGTCGATGAGGATGATGCCGGGCAGTCCCAGGACGGGCAGGAGGAGGCCCGCCAGGGCGGGGGCGACGAGGAGTTTGGCGGCGCTCGACGCCTGGAGGAGGCCGGAGGCTCGCACGTACTGCTCGGGATCGACGAGCTCGGAGACGGAGGCCCGCAGGGCCGGCTCGGTGAGCGAGGCCATGACGGAGGACAGGGCGACGCCGACCAGCACGAGCGCCAGGCTCGGGCGGCCCGGTCGCAGCGCCGCCAGGATGACTAGCAGGCCGAGGATGGAGCCGCCGTCGCCGAGGATCATCACCAGGCGGCGGTCGTGGCGGTCGGCTAGGGCGCCCGCCACGGGGGCCAGGAGGATGAGCGGCGCCAGGGCGCATATCTGCACGGCGGCCACGGCACTGGCCGAGCCGGTGGAGGCGTAGGCCATGATCGCCAGGCCGAAGGCCGTCATCCCCGTGCCGAGCGAGGTGATGAAGGAGCCCAGGACTAGCAGGCCGAGCAGCCTCATCCCTCCGCCTCCGGGGAGGCGGGTGCGGCCGGGCCGGTCAGGGCCCCGGGGGCGGTGGACAGGAGGGCCTCCGCGGCCAGCAGGACGCCGGCCATGCGCCGGGGGGCCTGGTCGGCCTCGCCTGTGAAGATGCCCTCGTCGACGAGCATGGCCCCACTGGTCAGCAGGATCTCGATGGTGGTGCGCGGGTCCGAGCAGGTGAAGGAGCCCTCGGCGATCCCGTCCTCCACGACCCCCACCAGGATCGGTGTGAGCGCGCGGATCGTGGTGACCAGCGACAGGAGGTGGAAATGCGTGTTGGCAGCGTCGTGGAGGCCGTCGATCAGCGCGGCCGCATCGCCCTTGACCCTCATAGCGCCGATGACCGCCATGAACCGCCGCGGCGCCGGGAGGCCGCTCGCCGCCGCCTGGGCGGCGCGCTCGGCGATCAGCGCGGCCGTGCGCTCGATCAGGGCGCTCAGGATCGCATCCTTGCTGGTGAAGTGGTAGTAGAGCGTGCCCTTGGCGATGCCCACCGCGTCCAGGATGTCGCCGGTGGTGGTGGCGCTCACCCCCTTGGCGGCGAACAGGCGCTCGGCGGCGTCGAGGATCTCCTCACGGCGCTCGGCCGCGGGCTTGCTGACACGGGGCATGAGACCGGTCTCCTCCCGGGAGGGCTCTGGGCCGATTCGCATCGACCGACCGTCGGTCGGTAGTGTATGAGTGAGGATGGCCCAGCGCAACCCCCTCCCGCCCGGGTGCCGCTCGGCGAGCGCCGGTCCCCCCTCCTGGTTCGCGCCGCCGTCGTCTCCGTGGCAGGGTTGCCCCAGTCATGCAGGCCGACCCGGCGGGGCCGCCCACCCGCGGGCGCCCGTCGGCCATGAGAAGAGCAGGATCGCACCCGGTGGAGATCTGGTACGGCGCCGAGCAGGTGCCCGAGTCGCCACGCGCCCCCAGTGGCGCCGCTTGCGCTGGAAGCGCCGTGACCGTCGGGGTCTTCGACGGCGTCCACCGCGGCCACCAGCGGATCCTCGCCCGCGTCGTCGAGCGCGCCCGCGCCCTGGGGCCCGGCTGCCTCGCCGTCGCCGTCACCTTCGACCCGCACCCCCTGACCGTCCACCGCCCCGGGATCGATCTGGCGATGATCGCCTCCCTGCCCGACCGCCTGGAGGCCATGGCCGCCACCGGCCTGGACGCGGTCCTCGTCATCCCCTACACCCTGGGCTTCGCTGACCAGTCTCCCGAGGGTTTCGTGCGCGACTGGCTCGAGGGGCTCCTCGGCGCGCGGGCCATCGTCGTCGGGGGCGACGTGCGATTCGGCCGGGGCAACTCCGGCGACGCCGACTCCCTGCGCGCCATCGGTGCCGCCGACGGCGTCGAGATCGAAATCGTCCCCGAGGTCCTGGCCCCCGGCGGGCGGCGGTGGTCCTCCACCTGGGCACGCGAGTGCCTCGCCGCCGGAGACGTGCGCCAAGCCGCTGAGATCCTGGGCCGGCCCCACCGCGTGCGCGGCGTCGTCATCCATGGGCTGCGGCGCGGTCGTGAGCTCGGCTTCCCCACCGCCAACCTCGACGCCGCCACCGCCGGCGTCGTGCCCCCGGACGGCGTGTACGCCGGATGGCTCGTGCGAGGGGGGCGGGGCGGTGCCCCCGAGGGCGAGCGCCTGCCCGCCGCGATCTCGATCGGCACCAACCCCACCTTTGACGATGTCCTGGCCCGCACCATCGAGGCCCACGTGCTCGGCCGGGCGGACCTCGATCTCTACGGCGAGGACGTGGCCGTGGACTTCGTGTCCCACATGCGCCCCATGCTCGCCTTCGACTCCTTGGAGCCGCTGCTGGAGCGGATGCGCCAGGACGTCATCGAGACCGCCGGCGCCCTGGGTGTCCCCGTTCCCGAGCCCGTGCGCCCGCAGGACGTCACCGCCTGAGCGCGGCCCCGCTGGCGGGGGCCGCGCCCTGTGCCCGGTCCCACAGGCCCCGGGGAGGGGAGGGGGCCGGTCTGCTGGTACTGTTGGCGCGCCGTCGATCGGCCGCGGAATCGTCATGCCCGGGTGAACATGCCCCGGCGCTCCGCGCAACGAGAAGAAGGAGCCCGCACATGTCGGTCACCCCTGAGCGCAAGTCCGAGATCATCGCCGAGTACGCCACCCATGAGGGTGACACGGGCTCCCCCGAGGTCCAGGTCGCCGTTCTCACCGAGCGCATCTCCAACCTCACCGAGCACTTCAAGACCCACACGCACGACCACCACTCGCGCCGCGGCCTCTACCTGCTCATCGGCAAGCGCCGCCGCCTCCTCGACTACCTCATGAAGGAGGACATCGAGCGCTACCGCTCGCTCATCGCCCGCCTCGGCATCCGCCGCTGAGGCCCGCGCCCGAGGTCTTCCGCCCGGCCCCGTCATCCCCCGGATGACGGGGCCGGGCGCGTTCGCGCTGATCCGGCCGCGCCCATCGCCGAGCGCGTCGAGGACCTGCTCGGGCGCCTGAACCTGGAGGAGAAGGCCGGCCAGCTCACCCAGTACTTCTACCTGCGCTCCATGAGCCCCGGGATCCCCGGGCCCGCCGGGTCTGCCGGGTCCGATGGCGCCGACGACCTCGCCGAGCAGGACCGGGACGCCCTGGCCCAGTTTGAGATGGTCGAAGGCGAGGTGCGCGCCGGGCGGGCCGGGAGCCTGCTCTTCGTGCGCAGTCCCGAGGTCATCAACGCGCTTCAGCGCATCGCCGTGGGGCAGAGCGTGACCGTGAGCGTGGACGTGGCCAACATCGGCTCTCGCGACGGCAAGGAGGTGGTCCAGTTCTACATCCACCAGCGCCACGGCACCTCCACCCGCCCTGAGCGCGAGCTCAAGGCCTTTACTCGCGTGGCCATCCCCGCCGGCCGATCCCGCGCCGTCGAGTTCGTGCTCGGCCCGGATGAGCTGTCCTATTGGTCGGCCGTCACCCGCTCGCGCGTCCAGGACGCCACCACGATCGATGTTTACGTGGGCGGCTCCAGCGCGGCCATCGCCCACACGGTCCTCGAGGTCGTGCGGTAAGGGCATCGCCCCCGCGACTTTTCTTTTTTCTTCCCCCGCAGCGCGTCTCATCTCACGTGATGGATCCGACCGCCCGAGCGGGTCCCGGCTTAGACTTTGTCTGCCATATCTTTGTGAGAAAGAGACACATCGACGATGTTCATTGATGACCCCGAGGTCACCGCCGCCGAGGCAGTGATCGACAACGGCTCCTTCGGCAAGCGCGTGATCCGCTTCGAGACCGGCCGCCTGGCCAAGCAGGCCGCGGGCAGCGCCATGGCCTACCTCGATGGCGAGACCGCCATCCTGTCCGCCACTACCGTGGGCAAGCACCCCAAGGACCAGTTCGACTTCTTCCCGCTGACCGTGGATGTCGAGGAGCGCCAGTACGCCGCCGGCCGCATCCCCGGCTCCTTCTTCCGCCGCGAGGGCCGCGCCGGCACCTCCGCCGTCCTGGCCTGCCGCCTCATCGACCGCCCCCTGCGCCCCTCCTTCGTCAAGGGCCTGCGCAACGAGGTCCAGGTCGTCGAGACCGTCCTGGCGATCCACCCGGATGACGCCTACGACGTCCTGGCGATCAACGCCGCCTCCATGTCCACCCAGATCGCGGGCCTGCCCTTCGCCGGTCCCGTGGCCGGCACCCGCCTGGCGCTCATCGACGGCCAGTGGGTGGCCTTCCCCCGCTGGTCTGAGCTTGAGCGTGCCACCTTCAACATGGTTGTGGCCGGCCGCGTCCTGGAGGATGGCGACGTCGCCATCATGATGGTCGAGGCCGGCGGCACCGAGAACATGATGGACCTCATCGCCGCCGGCGCCACCGCCCCCACCGAGGCCGTCGTCGCCGAGGCCCTGGAGGCCGCTAAGCCGCACATCAAGGCCCTGTGCGAAGCCCAGATGGAGGTCGCTCAGCACGCCTCCAAGCCCACCGCCGAGTTCCCCCTCTACCTGGACTACTCCGACGAGCAGTACGACGCCGTCGAGAAGGCCGCCCAGGCCCGCGGCCTCGCCGCCGCGATCGCCACCGAGGGCAAGCACGCCCGCGACGAGGCCATCGACGCCGTGCGCGACGCCGTCCTGGCTGACCTTGCCGATGCCTTCCCCGCCGAGGAGGACGCCAAGGCCCTCAAGGCCGCCTTCCGCTCCGTGACCAAGAAGGTCGTGCGCCACCGCACCCTCACCGAGGGCATCCGCATGGACGGCCGCGGCCTGAAGGACATCCGCACCCTGGGCGCCGAGGTCGAGGTCCTGCCCCGCGTGCACGGCTCAGCCATCTTCGAGCGCGGCGAGACTCAGATCATGGGCGTGACCACTCTCAACATGCTGCGCATGGAGCAGCAGATCGACGACCTCACGCCGATCACCCACAAGCGCTACATGCACCAGTATGTCTTCCCGCCCTTCTCCACCGGGGAGACCGGCCGCGTCGGCGCCCCCAAGCGCCGTGAGATCGGTCACGGCGCTCTCGCTGAGCGGGCCCTCGTGCCCGTCCTGCCCAGCCGCGACGACTTCCCCTACGCCATCCGGCAGGTCTCCGAGGCCCTGGGCTCCAATGGCTCGACCTCCATGGGCTCGGTGTGCGCCTCGACCCTGTCGATGTCCCAGGCCGGCGTCCCGCTGCGCGACCGCGTGGCCGGCATCGCCATGGGCCTCATGCACGAGGTCATCGACGGCGAGACCAAGTGGGCCACCCTCACCGACATCCTCGGGTCCGAGGACGCCTTCGGCGACATGGACTTCAAGGTTGCCGGCACCCGTGACTTCATCACGGCCCTCCAGCTCGACACCAAGCTCGACGGCCTGCCCTCCGAGGTCCTCGCCGGCGCGCTCGGCCAGGCCCGCGACGCCCGCTTCCACATCCTCAACCTCATCGACGAGGCCCTGGGCGACGAGCCCTTCGAGATGGCCCCCACCGCCCCGCGCGTGCTGACCGTCAAGATCCCCGTCGACAAGATCGGCGAGGTCATCGGCCCCAAGGGCAAGATGATCAACCAGATCCAGGAGGACACCGGCGCGGACCTGACGGTCGAGGACGACGGCACGATCTACATCGGCGCCACCGACGGCCCGTCCGCCGAGGCCGCCCGCGAGGCCGTCAACGCCATCGCCAACCCGCAGATGCCCGAGATCGGCGAGCGCTTCATCGGCACGGTCGTCAAGACCACGACCTTCGGTGCCTTCGTGTCCCTGTCCCCGGGCAAGGACGGCCTGCTGCACATCTCGCAGATCCGCCGGCTCGTCGGCGGCAGGCGCGTGGAGAACGTCGAGGACGTCCTGGCCGTGGGCGACAAGGTCCAGGTCGAGCTCGCCGAGATCGACCCGCGCGGCAAGCTCAGCCTGCACGCCGTCCTCAACGAGGAGCAGCAGGCCGCGGAGGACGAGGCCCGCGCCCACCGCGGTGAGCGCTCCGAGGGGTCCGAGCGCCGTGAGCGCAGGCCCCGCCGCGCCCGCGCCGCCTCCGCCGAGTCGGAGGATGCCGAGGCCGGCGACGCCGAGGGGTCCGAGCGCCGTGAGCGCCGCCCGCGCCGCCGTCGCACCCGTACCGCGGAGGCCTCCGAGGACTGATCCTCGCGCGGCGAACCGGTCCTGACGTTTCTCGCGCGGGCGGAGCATCACGCTCCGCCCGCGCGAGAAACACTTACCGGGGCGGTTAGGCTGCGCGGGTGACTGAGACGAGCACGAGCAAGACGGCCATGGGACCCAGGGCCGCGCGCAGCGGCGCCGACTACGCCGAGGTGGAGCTCATCCGCGCCAGCGCGGGAGCCCCCGGAACAGAGTTGATCCTGACCGACGACGGCGCCCGGCTGCGCCGCTCCATCCTGCCCGGGGGAGTGCGGGTCATCACCGAGCAGGTGCCCGGGCTGCGCTCGGCCGCCCTCGGCATGTGGCTCGGGGTCGGCTCGCGCGACGAGGCCCCCGGCCAGGAGGGCTCCACCCACTTCCTGGAGCACCTGTTGTTCAAGGGCACGCCAACGCGCGACGCCCGCGGCATCGCCGAGGCCTTCGACATGATCGGCGGGGAGTCCAATGCCGCCACCGCCAAGGAGCACACCTCCTACTACGCCCGCGTCCAGGGCCAGGACGCTCTGACCGCCCTGGACATCCTGGCCGACATGGTCACCTCCTCGCTCCTCGACCCCGCCGAGGTAGAGACCGAGCGCACCGTCATTGTCTCCGAGCTCGCCGACGCCGCCGACGACCCCCAGGATGTCGCGCAGGAGGCCTTCGCCCGAGCCGCCTTCGGCGAGGGCACCCCCCTGGGCCGGCCCATCGGCGGCACCCCCGCGACGGTGACCGCCGTGCCCCGCGACGCCGTGTGGGAGCACTACCGGCGCACCTACGCCTCCGACGCGCTCGTGGTGGCCGCGGCCGGCGCCGTCGACCACGACGAGATCTGCGAGCGCGTGGCCTCCGACCTTGCCTCGGCCGGCTGGGACGCCTCCGCCGACGCCGTGCCGCGCCCCCGCCGCTTCGAGACCGAGCCGATCGTCGATCTCGACGTCCACGACGTCACCATTGAGCGCGACAGCGAGCAGAGCCACCTCTACCTCACCTGCCAGGGCATCCCCGTGCGCGACGAGCGCCGCTGGGCGATGAGCGTGCTCACCACCATCCTGGGCGGGGGCATGTCCTCCCGCCTGTTCCAGGAGGTGCGCGAGAAGCGCGGCCTGGCCTACACGACCTACGCCTTCGACGTCGCCTACGCGGGCTCGGGCGCCTTCGGCATGTACGCGGGTTGCGCCCCCGGGGACACCCAGGAGGTCGCCGCCGTCATGGTGGGGGAGTTCGAGCGGCTGGCCGCCGACGGGATCACCGAGCGCGAGCTCACCCGTGCCCGGGCCCAGCTGCGCGGCTCCATGGTGCTGGGCGGCGAGGACTCGCTGGCGCGGATGGGGCGCCTGGGGCGCGGTGAGGTCGTCACGGGCCGACTGCGCTCCATGGACGAGAACCTGCGGCTCCTGGAGGCCGTTACCGCCGAGGACGTGAGAGCCCTGGCGGCCTGGCTGGCCGCCCGGACGCGCGCCCGGGTCCTCGTGGGGCCCGCTGCCTGAGGCCCAAGGGGCTGCCAACCCGCGGTCACGTCCGGCGGCGCGCGGGGCGGCTGCGTAGACTGCCAGCATGATGATTCGCGTTGCCGTTGTCGGCGCCGCCGGGCGCATGGGATCGACCGTCTGCCAGGCCGTGGAGGAGGCTGACGGCCTTGAGCTCGTCGCCCGCCTCGACGCCGGCGACACCATCAGCGCCGAGACCCTGGGCGGGGCCGATGTCGCCGTCGACTTCACCGTGCCCACCGTCACCGAGGCCAACGTCCACGCCCTCATCGACGCTGGCGTCGACGTCGTCGTCGGCACCACCGGCTGGGACGAGGAGTCCTACGCACGTGTGCGCGAGCACTTGGCCCGCCCCGAGGCCGCCGGACGCAGCGTCCTCATCGCCCCCAACTTCGCCCTCTCCGCCGTCCTCGCCATGCGCTTCGCCGCCCTGGCCGCCCCCTACTTCGAGTCCGTCGAGATCATCGAGCTGCACCACCCGAACAAGGTCGACGCCCCCTCCGGCACGGCCGTCGCCACCGCACAGGCCATCGCCGCCGCCCGCGCCGCCGCCTCACCCGATGCCACCGAGTCCGACCCCCTGGGTGCGCGCGGCGGCCTCGTTGACGGCGTGCGCGTCCACGCGGTGCGCCTGCGGGGCCTGACCGCCCACGAGGAGGTCCTGCTGGGCAACCCCGGTGAGCAGCTGACCCTGCGCACCGACTCCTTCGACCGCTCCAGCTTCATGCCCGGCGTGGTCCTGGCCGTGCGGGAGATCGGCTCCCGCGAGGGCCTGACCATCGGCCTGGGGCCCCTCATCAACCTCTGACGCGCTTCGATAGTGGCGAGGTTTGAGGATTCCTCGCCTGCGAACGGGACCTGAATGCCCGAGTTTCGAATGAGGCACCGCTTTGACCTGCGATTACGCGCGAGGTGACATCGTGTTAGAAAAAGGAATCCTCAAACCTCGCCATGTTGCGCGGTGAGTCAGATGGTGGCGGCCCAACAGTCCTCGACGACGCCGTCGCCGATCGGCAGTTCGCGCCGCATCCCCGTGGGAGCCATCCCCACCGCCGTGAACAGGCGGGACATCGACTCATCCCCGCGCAGCGCCCACACGAGCAGGGCCCGCGCCCCGTCCTCACGGGCCAGGTCCACCGCCGCCGCCAGCAGCCGTGAGCCGTGGCCCTGGCGCTGGTGCTCCGGGGCCACCCCGATCGCCGTCACCTCAACCGCCCCGGATCCGGGCACTGGCCGCCCGGAATCATCCAGGCCCTGCGTGGGGGCGAGCCCCACCAGCCCCACCACCAGAGGCCCCCGCGTGGCCACGAGGACATGATGCCGCGGGCTGGGCGGCGCGGTGACCGGCTCCTCCCAGCCCGCCGCCACCACGGGTGCCGCGATCATCGCCCTCACGCCATCGGGGAGGCCCGCGCCACTATGGGCGCTGGCGTGGCCCGCCTCCATGGAGGCCAGCATCGTCGCCGCGTGGACCCTCCCAATCAGGGGCAGATCCGACTCCCGCGCGGGGCGCACGAAGCCCGCCTGCTCCGCGACCGGCTCAGCGGCCCTCTCCTGGGAGCCCCGCCCTCCTCCAGGCCCCCCGCTCAGCCCTAAGACGGGATCGGCGTCGAAGACGGAGGGCGCGTGGCGCCGCTCGTTGCTCTCATTCATGAGCGCGAGCCTATCGCTGAGCCTTCCCCGCCGGACCCGGTCTGACCATGGTGGTCGGCAACCGCGAGCCCAGGCGGACCCAGTGGGCCCCAGGAAGCCTCGGCGAGGCCCTGAGACGCCCTGTCCTCAGAGCGTGATCGCCGTTACCCTCGGAGCATGACCCAGAGCACCCCGCCCCCGCGCTCCTTCGGCTCCGTCGGCGTCGCCATGATCACGCCCTTCACCCCCGAGGGTGAGATCGACGTCCCCGCCGCCCAGTCGCTGGCCGTCTCCCTGGTCGACGACGGCGCCGACCTCATCCTCCTGGCCGGGACCACCGGGGAGGCCCCCACCACCCACCTGCCCGAGAAGCAGACCCTCCTGCGCGAGGTCAAGGACGCCCTCGCCGGGCGCGCCATGCTGATGGCCGGCGCCGGCTCCAACGACACCGCTCACGCCGTGCGCATCGGCGTGGGCAGCCAGGCCGCGGGCGCCGAGGGCCTGCTCATCAACGCCCCCTACTACAACCGCCCCAGCCAGGAGGGCGTCTACCAGCACATCATGGCCGTCGTCGAGGCCACCGACCTGCCGGTCATGATCTACGACATCCCCGGCCGCACCGGTGTGCGCATCCTCGATGACACCCTCTCCCGCCTGGCCGAGCACCCCCGCGTGCTGGCCGTCAAGGACGCCACCGGCGATGTCGAGCAGGGCTTCCGCCGCATGGAGGCCACCGGCCTGGAGTACTACTCGGGGGATGACGGCCTCAACTTTGCCTGGCTCGCCCACGGCGCCAGCGGCGTCATCTCAGTGGTGGCCCATGCGGATGCCCACTCCTGGCGCGAGATGATCACCGAGGTCGATGAGGGGGACCTCGCCGGGGCCCGCGCCGTCGCCCAGCGCATGCGCCCGCTCGTCGGTGCCATCATGGGAGGTGGCCAGGGGGCCGTCATGGCCAAGGAGGCCCTCCTCCTCCAGGGGCGCATCCCCAGCGCCGCCCTGCGCCTGCCGCTCGTGCGCGCCTCCGCCGAGGAGGTCGAGGCCCTCAGCGCGGTCCTGGCCGCCTCCGGCCTTCTGTAAGAGTCCCACCACGGCGAGAGTCACCGCGGCAACCGCCTCACCGCGAGGGAGATCCTCATGACCGCTCCATCCGCCCCTGAGATCCCCACCACCACCCTCAACAACGGCGTCGCCATGCCGGTGATCGGCTACGGCGTCTTCCGCACTCCGCCCGAGGAGACCGAGCGGGCCGTGCGCGAGGCCATCGAGGTCGGCTACCGCTCGATCGACACCGCTCAGGCGTACCGCAACGAGGAGGGCGTGGGGGCAGCCGTCGCCGCCTGCGGCATTCCCCGCGAGGACCTGTTCCTCACCACGAAGGTCTGGTTCTCCAACGCCGGCGAGGACACGGCCGCCCGCTCGATCGACGCCTCCCTGCGACGCCTGGGCACCGACTACGTCGACCTCCTCCTCGTTCACCAGCCCTTCGGCGACTACTACGGCACCTACCGCGCCATGGAGACCGCCCTCAAGGCCGGCAAGGCCCGCGCCATCGGCGTGTCCAACTTCTTCCCGGACCGCTTCGTCGACCTGGCGCTGAACGTCGATGTCGCCCCGGCCGTCAACCAGATGGAGACCCACGTCTTCAACCAGCAGGCGTCCTCCCGCCCCTGGTACGCCAAGCACGGCACCGCCCTGGAGTCCTGGGGGCCGCTCGCCCAGGGCCGCAAGGGCATCTTCACCCACCCGGTGCTCACCGCCATCGGGCAGGCCCATGGCAAAACCGCCGCCCAGGTGGCCCTGCGCTACCTGCTGCAGCGCGATGTCATCATCATCCCCAAGTCCGCGCGCCGCGACCGCATGGTCGCCAACCTCGACATCCTCGACTTCTGCCTGGCAGGGGAGGAGATGGACGCCATCGCCGCCCTCGACGAGGCGACGCCCCTGACCACCAACCACTATGACCCCGAGTTCGCCCTGGGCCTCATGGAGCGCTACCGCCTCCCCAGGGACTGACCGGGCTCACCGGGCTGGCAGGGCTGGGGCCGCGGGCCGCCGACGGCCCCGGGCAACCAGCGGGGCCAGCCGGCCGCGGGCCGCTGATCGTCATCCGTCTGGGCGCGCCCTCGCTGATGGGCGCGCCCCTCACTGATCGGACTGGAGCCCCTGGCCTCCCGCGCCTTCGCCCCGGACGGCCATGATCTGGTCGCGCACCGCGCGGCGCAGCACCTTGCCGATCATCGAGCGGGGGAGCTCGGACAGGATCGCGATCTCACGGGGGAGGGCGTAATGGGAGAGCGTCCGCTCGGCCCACGCGCGCACCTGCTCCAGGGTGACGGTCTGCCCCTCATGGGGGACGATCGCCGCCACCACGCGCTCATCGCCGACGCGGCTGGGCACGCCCACCACGGCCACGTCGGCGATCTCCGGCATGGAGCGCACGGCGGCCTCCACCTCGGTGGGGTAGATGTTGAAGCCGCCGGAGATGATGAGTTCCTTGCGGCGGTCGGCGATGACGTAGAAGCCGTCGGCCTCCTGGCGCACGAGGTCACCGGTGCGCAGCCAGCCGCCGGGCAGCATGACGGCCTCGGTCTCCTCGGGGTCGTGCCAATAGCCGGCGAAGACCTGGGGGCCGCGGACCACGAGTTCGCCGACGTCGCCGGGCGCGACCTCGACCTGGGGGGCCTCCGGGTCCACGAGCCGCACCTCGGTCGACGGGTAGGGGACCCCCAGCGCCCCCGCGCGCCGTTCAGGGGAGATGGGATTGCCCAGGATGATGGGGGAGGTCTCGGTCATCCCATAGCCCTCGATGATGACCCCGCCCGTGGCCTCCTCCCAGGCTTGCGCCACCGCCTTGGGATTCGCGGCCGCCCCGCACACCGCCACCGAGCAGCTCGACAGGTCCGCGCCAGTGGCCTTGGCCCGGGCGAGGATCCGGTCGAACATGACTGGCACGCCCGGGAAGAAGGTGGCGGGCCGCCGCTTCCAGGCCGTCAGCACCATGTCCGCGCTGAACTTGGGCAGCACCACCTGGGTGGCCGCCATGCCAACGGCGCACAGTAGGTTGAGGGACAGCCCGAAGGCGTGGAAGAAGGGCAGCACCGCGTAGAAGGTCTCGCGGCCCGGCGCGCAGGCCCGTGAGGCCCACTCCAGGCTCATCTCGGCGTTGGAGCGCAGGTTCGCATGGGTGAGCCGCACGGCCTTGGGGGTTCCCGTGGTGCCGCCGGTGTACAGGAGCACGGCGGCGTCGTCGACGCCGGGCAGTGGGTGGCTCGCGGGAAGCAGGGGGGAGGCGGCCATGAGGTCGTCCCAGGAGCGCACGCCCGCGGGCACCCGCCCGCGCAGCTCGTGGCGCTGGGAGCGGGCGGCTGCCACCGGCAGCTTGAGGGCGAGGCGGCTCGCCAGGGGCAGCCGGCGCGAAAGGTCGACGCTGAGGACCTGCCGGCCCTCCAGCGAGGCCTCGGCCAGCGATCCGGTGGCCGCCACGACCCGGGCGATCGTCTTCTCCCAGGCGATGATGACCCCGCCCTGATGGATCTCGATCTGCTCGCGGATCTGGGCGGCCGGGGCCAGGGGGTTGTGCTCGGCGACGATCGCGCCGATCCGCCAGGCCGCGTAGGCGAGGACGACGTGCTGGGGGCAGTTAGGCAGGATGAGGCCGACGACGTCGCCGGCCCGCACCCCCAGGCCCCGCAGCGCCTCCGCGGCTCGGGCCACCTGGCGGGCCAGCCGCTCATAGGTGGTGGTGGCGCCCAGGAAGTCCAGGGCCACCCGGTCCGGGTAGTCGCGCGCGGCGTCGTCGAGCATCCGGGACAGCGGCTCGGTGATGGGCGGGATCGTCGCCGCCACGCCCGGGGCGTAGTGCGGCCGGCTCGCCCGCCCGGGCGCCGAGGCCCCTGGGCCGGTGGTCTGAGGGGCCGGCGCGGCGGGGCCGACCTGGTCCTGATCCACTCGTCCTCCTCGTGTTGGTCGGCGCCGCCAGGCGCGGCGCGCTCCTACGCAACCGTAACCTACGGTGCCGTAAGTCCGCTCGGCAGTGGCTCGGAGGAGACCACGCGCAGGCGCCGGGTCGGGCGGGTCATGGCCACGTACAGGTCGCCCGGACTCGTCCGGCCGATCCGGCCCGGCTCCACGAGCACGACGACGTCGAACTCCAGGCCCTTGGACATCACCGGGCCCATGACCGCCAGGCGCGAACGCAGCACGTCCCCGCCCGGCGCCTCCATCGCGGCGGCCAGCGCGGCATCGGCCGCCAGGCGCGCGGCCCAGAGCTCGGGATCGGGCGCGATGACGGCGATCCGGCCCCCCTCGGGGCCCACCGCCTCATCGAGCGCCGCCATCTCCTCGCGCACCGCCGTCAGGACCGCCCCCTCGAGAGCGGCGCCCCCGGCGCCCTCCGCCCGGCCCACGTGATCCACCCGCAGGCAGTCCGGCAAATCGCGCACCGATGACACGGGGTAGACCGGTGGCTGCCCCAGCGAGGCCGCCGTCGCGTCCGCGGCCTCCATGACCGTGGCCGGGGTGCGGTAGCACACGGTGAGGACCTCCTCGCGCAGCGGCGTCGAGCCCTCCCGCGGGACGCGCCGCCCCCGGCCTCCGCGCCGCCCGCGCTGGTGATGACCTCCCCGGGGGCTCCTCCCGCCATCCGCCGACGGGCTCGTGCCCAGCGCCCGCAGGGCCTGCCCCCAGCTCGACGGTGCCGTCGGCCCCGAGTACTGCGCCAGGTCGCCCACCACCGTGAAGGAGCGCACCGGGCAGCGCCGCGCCAGCGCGCGCCAGGCCATCGCCCCCAGCTCCTGCGCCTCGTCGACGACGACGTGCCCGTACGTCCAGCCCCGATCCGCCCGGGCGCGCTCGGCGAGGGTGAGGGAGGGGCCGTGGTCGGCGACGCGGTCGGCCAGCATCTCAGCCGTCACGATCCCGCCGCCCAGCTCCTGGGACTCGATCGCCTCGGCGGCGTAGGCCACCAGCTCCTCGCGACGGCGCGCCTCCAGACGGGCCCGCTGCGCCTGGGCATCGTCACTGGGGCCCAGCAACTCGGCGAGCTCGTCGATGAGCGGGATGTCCGCGGGCGTCAGCTCGGAACCGGGCGAGCGGCGCAGGGCCTGGCGCTCGGCGCCAGTGAGCTCGGGGGCCAGGCGCTCCAGCAGGGCCGGGCGCGCCCACAGGCGCTCCAGGAGGCCCTGCGGCGTTGTCGGCATCCAGCACAGGTTGATCTCCCGGCGGGCGTCGCGCGAGGTGCGGATGTCCTCGCGGATCCACGCGCGCGTCTCGGGGTCCGAGGCGTCCTGGCGGGTCGCGGCGGCGAACTGGTCCGTCAGGCGCTCCAGCAGCCACAGCACGAAGGGCTCGCGGGCCAGGTTGTGCGGCTTGCCGCCGCGCCGCGCCCGTGACATCGCCTCTCGCACGTCGTCGGGCCTCAGCTCCAGCGCCGTTCCCTCCACCACGATCGGCCGCGGCCCGTCCGGCACGCGCTGGAGGGCCTTGACCGCCCGGGCCAGCACCCGGGCCCACACGGCCCGCCCCTTGATCTCCGCGGTGACGGCGCTCTCGGTGCCGCGCGCCCGGATCCCGGGCACCAGGTCTCCGATGGTGGTGGAGACCACGCCCGTCTCTCCCAGCGAGGGCAGTACCTGCTCCACATAGCGCAGGAAGGTCCGCGAGGGGCCCACCAGCAGCACCCCGGAGCGCTCCAGGCGCTCGCGCTCGGCGTAGAAGAGGTAGGCCACTCGGTGCAGCGCCACCGCCGTCTTGCCCGTGCCCGGCCCGCCCTGGACCACGAGCACCCCCGTGCCCGGAGCCGTGACGATCCGGTCCTGCTCGGCCTGGATCGTCGCGACGATATCCCCCATGCGGCCATCGCGGGCCGCCGACATCGCCGCCAGGAGCGCCCCCTCGCCCTGGAGCCCCTCCGCGGCCAGGCCCGCCGACCGCCCGCCGACGGCCCGAGCGCCGTCGAGGGCCGAGACATCGATGAGTTCGTCCTCCACCCCCAGGACGCGCCGGGCGCGCGTATCGATGTGCCTGCGCCGCACCAGCCCCATCGGCTCCGAGGCGGTCGCCTGGTAGAAGGCCCTGGCCAAGGGTGCCCGCCAGTCCAGGACCACCTCGCGGCGGGCGGTGTCGTGCAGTCCGATCCTGCCCACGTAGTGCCGCGCGGGCCCGCCGACGGCGCCAGCCGTGCCCGCCCCATCCCCCGGGGCCGGGCCGCCCGCGCCCTCGGCATCCCCGCCGCTCCCACCCTCCTCGGGGGCGACAGGGTCGCCGGCGCGCATATCCATCCGCCCGAAGACCAGGCGCTCCTCGACGCCCTCCAGGGTGGAGATCAGGCCCGAGTAATGAACGGCGTAGGCGTCGCGCTCGCCCCGGGACTGATGGGTGCCGCTCGCGCCGCGCGCCTCGGTGCGGATCAGGGCAGACCTGGCCTCGGCGAGCCGGCGGTCGAGCTCTCCGTAGGCGGTGTCCACCACCCGCTGCTCGACAGCGATCTCGCGCTCACGGGCCGCCTCCTGCGGGCCCTGGTCGGCGGGGAGCGCCGCGGGGGCGGCATCTGGCGAAACCTGGGGGGACCGGCTCGACGTGCTCACGGGGCCTCACTGGGATCAATGACGGATATGACGGGCCGCGGGGCGGCCCAGCGCGCTTCCGGGCGGGCCCGGGCGCGCTGCGGTGGTTCGTGGACCTCCGATGCGCCCGCAGCACAGGGGCGTCCATTATTCTCCTCGTAGGGGCGCCGTGGTGCGGCCTGGGCGACGCCCACCGCGAACACGCCCGTCATCCGCGCGGCGCTCCCGGGAACGGGCCGGGCGCGAGCGGCGCGGGAACACTCCGGGGCTCCAGCGCGTTGGCTCTTGAGGCGCCCCTCGCCTGGAGCGATGCGGCGCTCCCCTCCTGCCCTCCCAGGGCAGCCGGGCAAGCATCATCACAAATGTGACGACGATCACGAGAGGAGACCAGGGATGATCCAACCGCCGCTCTACACCTTTGCCAACCTGACGCGCCCCATCGCCCCGCGCGTCCTCCTCCACCACTTCGACGGCGCCATGGACGCGGGTCACGCCGGGGCGCTGGCGGTCGAGCAGTTGCTCCTCGCCCTCCCGCACGAGCGCCTGGCCACCTTCGACGTCGACGGGATCATCGACTACCGGGCCCGCCGGCCCGTCGCGCGCTTCGAGTCCCGCCAGTTCACCAACGTGGAGATGCCCAGCCTCGTCCTGGACCTCCTCACCGACGACGACGGCGCCCAGCTTCTGCTCCTCCATGGCGCCGAACCGGACTACCGCTGGCAGGAGATCGCCGGCGCCATCACCCACCTGGCCGTCTCGCTGGGTGCCGGCCAGGCCATCAGCATCTACGGGCTGCCCCTGGCCGTGCCCCACACCCGCCCCACTTTCATCCACCAGCATGGAAGCCGCCTCGATCTGCTGCCCGAGCAGCCCGATTTCTTCGGCACCGTCGAGATCCCCAGCACCTTCGCCACCTACATGGAGGTCCGGTTGGGCCAGGCTGGGCTCGACTCCCGCGGGCTGGCCGCGGGCATCCCGCACTACGTCGCCCGTGACGACTACCCGGCCGGCGCCTCAGCGCTGCTGGCCGCGGTCGCCGATGCCGCCGGGCTCGCCCTGCCCCTGGGTGACCTCGAGGCCGCCGCCAGCCTCAACAGGCTCGAGATCGACGCCGAGGCCTCCCAGCAGCCCGAGGTCACCGCGATCGTCAACGCCCTGGAGGCGCAGTACGACGCCCTGGCCCCGAGCAAGGACGCCGATGGCGTCGGCGAACTCGCCTCCCTGCTCGACCTGCCCAGCGCCGATGAGATCGGCGCGCGCCTTGAGGCCTTCCTTGAGACGAAGGACCCCGGTCACAACCAGTCCTGATCCCGGGGCGGGGGAGCCGGGGGTCGGCTCAGCGCCCGCGAGGCGCCAGGGCGTCCGCGCCCCACGTGCGCACCGGCAGCGGCAGCCGCCGCACCGCCCGCTCGACCGCCTCCTCCTCAGCCGGTCCGAAGGGCTCGCGGCGCGCCACGATCACCACATTGCCCTGGCGCTTGCCGCGGGCCACTGCCGGATCGGCCACCACGAGGACCCCGCCGAAGAGGCGGGAGGCCGCCTCCAGCTCACCATGGGCCTGCTCGCGCGGCATCGCCGGTGAGTTCGCCAGGAGCAGCCCGCCATCGGCCAGCGCCTCGCGGCAGCCCCTCAGGAAGGCCTCGTCTCGGCAGGACGCGGGCACCTGCCCGGCGGCGAACACGTCGCGCACGATGACATCCCACTCGCCGGCGCGCAGCCCGGGCACCACTCGCGCCGCGTCGCCCACGCGGATCCGCAGCCGTGGCGAGCGCGGGAGGTCGAACCACTCCCGCACGCTTCCCGCCAGGATCTCGTCGATCTCCACTGCCGTCTGCGTCGAGCCCGGCCGGGTGGCGTCCCAGGCGCGCGCCAGCGCGCAGCCCGCCCCGCCCAGGTGCAGGGCGTGGACCGGCGCGCCGGGCCCGCGCGCCGCGCCCACCGGCCCGGTCCCGGTCAGCGCGTTGAGCACGGCCTCCATCTGCTGCTGGTACTCGAAGTCCAGATGCGCCGGATCGCGCAGGTCGATCCACGACGACTCCGTCCCGTCGAGGAGGAGGAGCACGCCTGACTCGCGCACCTGCAACTCCGCCACGGCTAAGGACGTGGGCACCGGTCCCACCGGGAGGGATGCCAGTGAGCGCGCGGGGGAGCGCGCCGCGCGCCGTCGATCGCCGCTCCGGGCCTGCTTGCGTGTCACAGGAGCACGCTAGCCTGAGGCCGTCGCGAGCACGATCGGATCAGCGGGGCGCCGCGCGGGGCGCCGGCGGGGGAGGAGGGCCCATGAGCAGAGCCCCGCGCGCCGCCGACGCCCGCCGCGACTGGGGTGACGACGACTCCGCCACCCCCATCCTCCACGTCGACATGGACGCCTTCTTCGCCTCCGTCGAGCTCCTCGACCATCCCGAGCTCGTCGGACGCCCTGTCATCGTCGGCGGCACTGGGGGGCGCGGGGTCGTCTGCGCCGCCACCTATGAGGCCCGTGCCCACGGGGTGGCCTCCGCCATGTCCATGGCCGAGGCCAAGCGCCGCTGCCCGCGGGCCGTCGTCCTTCCCGTGCGCCACCGCCACTACAGCCAGGTCTCCCGGGCCGTCATGGGCATCCTGGGAGAGGTCACCCCGGTGCTGGAGAAGGTCAGCATCGATGAGGCCTTCCTCGATGTCTCCGGATCCCGGCGCCGCATGGGGGGACCCGCCGCTATCGGCCGCTGGATCCGCCGCGAGATCCACGACCGCCTGGGACTTCCGGCCTCCGTGGGCATCGCGTCGACCAAGCTCGTCGCCAAGCTCGCCTCCTCCCACGCCAAGCCCGATGGGCTCCTCCTCATCCCCGCCACCGCCACCCAGGACTTCCTGGACCTCCTGCCGGTGGGCGCCATGTGGGGAGTGGGCGCCAAAAGCGAGGCCGCCCTGGCCCGCTGGGGCATCACCGACGTGCGCGCGCTGGCCGCCACGGACACCCGCGCCCTGGCCCGCATCCTCGGCCCCTCCGCCGCCCACCACCTGTCCGCCCTGGCCCACGGGATCGACCCCCGCCCCGTCACTCCCTCCCGTGAGGAGAAGTCCGTGGGCACGGAGTCCACCTTCTTCGACCTCCTGCGCGACCGCGATCACGCCCGCCGCGTCCTGCTCGACCAGTGCCACCAATGCGCGGCGCGCCTGAGGGCGGGGGATCTGCGGGCCCGCGTCGTCGTCCTCAAGGCCCGCGGCGCTGACTTCACCACGGTGACCCGCTCACGGACCTTGGTCGAGCCCACGGACCTGGCCCGCGATGTATGGCAGACCATCGAATCTCTCTTCGAGGCCCTGCCCACCCCGCCGGGCGGGTACCGTCTCCTCGGCGTGCGCTGCGAGGGCCTGAGCCGCGGCGATGACGGCGTCCAGCTCCTCCTCGACGACGACCCCCGCCGGGGGGCGCCCGAGCGCGCGGCGGACGAGGTCAGGCGCAGATGGGGAGCGGGAGCCGTGGCCCCGGCCAGTCTTCTCCGCCCTCCGGTTAGCGGTCGGTGAACCAGAGCAAGTAGACTCGATGGCGAATCCCTGGGCTCGGCATATCTGCATGGGCGACCGACTCGGGGCTTCAGGCCGGGCTCCGAGAGCCGGTCCCGGCCCTGCCCCGCTCCCATCACCCCAGGGCGGCGAGGCTCAAGCGGTGAACAGGAAGCGAGGGACTGGCATGTCGCTCTCCGAGCGCGAGCAGCGGGTGCTGCGAGACCTCGAGCGCCAGCTCCATGAGGAGGATCCCGACCTCGCGGAGACCATCCAGCATCCCGAGCGCCACCTCGCGCGCGTCTCCCCGAGGAAAGTCGGGCTGGGGATCGCCCTGGTGCTCGTCGGGTTGGTCGTGGTCATCTCCGGTGTCGTCCTGGGGCACGGCAACGGGCTGGTTTCCATCCTCGTCGGCGTGACCGGCTTCGGCCTGGCGGTCGCCGGTGTCGCGCTCATCGTCCGCCGCCCCCCGACGCTCAACGATGCCCGTGGCGGGGCCGCCAAGGCCCGCGCCGGGCGCTCCACCTTCATGGAGCGCCAGTCCGAGCGCTGGGAGCGCCGCCGGTACGACGAGCGCTGAGCCCCTCCTGATCAGGGCTCCCCACAACCTCCCTCCTTCGCCTCAGCCTCGGGGCCCGGCGCCCCTCCCCGCGCCCCCGGCATCTCCCACAGGCCTCCTCCACTTCCCTCCACGGGAGCCCCCACGCCCCGCCCCGACGCCGTCGGGACCCCCGGATCGGCCCTCCTCCCGCCCCCATTACCGCCCGCCGGGCCCGTCACCACCCCTGGTGACGGGCCCGGCGCCGTCATGTCCCCCCACTTCCCTCCACCGCGTGAAACCGCGGAATTTCGCGGTTCTTCCGTCGAAAGTTGGTGGATATCCATCACAAGTGGATGTAGAGGTGGTTGGAAAGGGAGGAAAGTGGAGTAGGGTGGAGTCCACTGGATCGCCGAGGGGGAGGAGTGGACCCGATGTTCCTGGGCACCCACGCGCCCCGCCTCGACGACAAGGGCCGCCTCATCCTCCCGGCCAAGTTCCGCGAGGAGCTGGCCGGCGGGATCGTCCTGACCCGGGGCCAGGAGCACTGCCTCTACGCCTTCACCACCGCGGAGTTCGAGCGCATGTACGCCCAGCTCCGCGAGGCGCCCCTGGCGCAGAAGCAGGCGCGCGACTACGTCCGCGTCATGCTCTCCGGCGCCGACTCCCAGATCCCCGACAAGCAGGGCCGCATCACCCTGCCCGCTCCGCTGCGCGCCTACGCCGGCCTGGATCGCGACCTGGCCGTCATCGGCGCCGGGTCGCGCGTCGAGATCTGGGACGCCACCGCCTGGGAGAACTACCTGAGCGCCCAGGAGCAGGTCTTCGCCGACACCGCCGAGGAGATCATCCCCGGCTTCTTCTAACCGATCGGCCCAGCCGGATCGCCCCGTGAGGTCTCCGCCCGCCGCCGAGTCCGACGCCTCTTCCCCGGCGCCGGAACCTGCGGGAGGAGTCCTGGCAGGACGATCCGCGACCGACTCGGCCCGGCGCCGAAGGCGCCCCCCCACCAGCACCGCAGCACGACAGGAAGGAGGAGCGCCGATGAGCGCTATCAGCGCCCCCGCGGGTTCCGCGGCCCAGCGACACACCCCGGTGCTCCTCGCCCGCTGCCTCGACCTCATGGCCCCCGCCATCGAGGGGGCCGCCGCTCGCGGCGCCACCCCCGTCCTCATCGACTGCACGCTCGGCATGGGCGGGCACAGCGAGGGAGCCTTGGAGCGCTTCGAGACCCTGCGCGTCATTGGCATCGACCGCGACCCCCAGGCCATCGCCCTGGCCAGCGAGCGCCTCGCCCCCTTCGGCGAGCGCTTCACAGCCGTGCGGGCCACCTACGACGCCGTCGAGGACGTGGCGCGCGAGCGAGCCGTGACCAACGAGGGGGGCTTGGGAGTCGTCGACGCCGTCCTCATGGACCTCGGGGTCTCCTCCCTCCAGCTCGACGACGCCGAGCGCGGCTTCTCCTATGCCCGCCCCGCCCCGTTGGACATGCGTATGGACCAGGGCGCGGGCCCCACCGCCGCGCAGATCCTCGCCACCGCCGACGCCGCCGAGCTCACCCGCATCCTGCGCGTCTACGGCGAGGAGCGCTTCGCCCCTCGCATCGCCCAGGCGATCGTTGCCCGGCGGGACGGCGGCGCTCCGCTGACGCGCACCGACGAGCTCGCCGCGCTGGTGCGCGACGCGATCCCCGCCGCCGCCCGGCGCACCGGCGGGCACCCCGCCAAGCGCGCCTTCCAGGCGCTGCGGATCGCGGTCAATGCCGAGCTCGACGTCCTCGAGCGCGCCGTGCCCCGGGCCCTGAACTCCCTGAGGGTGGGCGGGCGCCTCATCGTCGAGTCCTACCAGAGCCTGGAGGACCGGATCGTCAAGCAGGCGATCACCGCCGGCTCCACCAGCAGGGCCCCCCAGGGCCTTCCCATCATACCCGAGGAGGACCGCCCCTACCTGGAGCCCCTCACCCGGGGCGCCGAGCGGGCCGATGAGGCCGAGCTCGACGCCAACCCCCGCAGCGCCCCCGTGCGCCTGCGGGCAGCCACCCGAACCCGCCCCACCTCCCTTGCACCGGCCCCTGAACCGGCACACCGCCGCAGAGCACCGACAGATCGAGGAAGGAGGAGCCGATGAGCGCCGCGATCGCCGCCACGGCCCGCCCCACCAGCCCCACCAAGAGGACCTGGGAGGGCGGCGCGCGCCCCCGGCCCCAGCGCGGGGCGCGGGAGGCCCCGCTGCCCCAGCGCCAGTTGCGCGTGGTGCGCGGCATCGCGCCCGGCCGCTCCGCCATCCCCTTCATGCTGCTCATCGCTGCGATCCTCATCGGCGCCCTGGCGATCACGATGGTGCTCAACGCCAAGATGGCCGCCACCGCCTACGAGCTCCAGAAGGCCTCCACCGAGCTCGACGTCGTCCAGGACCACTTGGAGACCGTGCGCGGCCAGGTGAACGACGCCGCCGCGCCCGACGCCCTGGCCAAGCGCGCCGCCGAGCTCGGCATGGTGCCCGCGGCCGCCCCCGGCGTGGTCGACCTGCGCAACGGCACCGTCACCGGCGGCAGCGCCGCTGGAGCCCCCGGCGCGGGTGGCGCGCCCAGCGCCGGTGGCCCTGCTGCTGGCACGAGTGGGCAGTGACCGCCGATGAACCCGAGCCGACGTCGTGCCCTGCAGCTCCTCGGCCTCACCGGCTTCTCCGCTCTGGCGGGCAGGACCGCCTGGCTCCAGGTGGTCCAGGGCCCGGGCCTCGCGGACAAGGCCCGCGCCGAGCGCACCCTGACGTGGACCAACGTCGCCCTGCGGGGCAACATCTGCGGACGTGATGGCACCATCCTGGCCACCTCCTCGGTGAGCTTCGACATCGGTGTCAACCAGCGGATGGTCGCCCAGTGGGAGGACAAGGTCGAGCAGGACAACCCCACCACCGGCCTGCCCGAGACCGTTGTCGTCGGGCACGGGCCTGCCGCTGCGGCCGACAAGCTTGCCCCCATCCTCGGGGTCGACGCGGCCGAGCTCGGGGCCAAGATGGTGGGGGATTCCACCTACGCCGTCATCGCCGAGGCGGTCCCCCCGGACACCTGGCGCCAGATCAAGGCCCTGGGCATCCGCGGCGTCGAGCCGGACCAGCGGGTGCGCCGCACGTACCCGGCGGGATATGTCGCGGGCAACGTCGTCGGCCTGACCGCCGAGGGTGAGGGGCGCGTCCTCGAGGGCACGGCGGGCATTGAGAGCACGCAGGACGACTGGCTCAGGGGTGTCAACGGCTCGGGGTCCATGGAGGTGGGCCGCACGGGCGCGCAGATCCCCTCAGGGAGGGTGACCGAGACCGCCTCGACCCCCGGGGCCACCGTCACCCTCACCCTCGACCCCGATCTCCAGGTCCTCGCCCAGCAGGCCATCGACAAGGTCGTCACCGCCCAGGGCGCCGAATGGGGCTGCTGCGTCGTCATGGAGCCGTCCACCGGCAAGGTCCTCGTCATGGCGGATAGCCGCGCCGTCGACCCCGGTGACCCCACCGCCTCCGCCGGGCGCGACCTCGGGGCCCGCTGCGTCGAGGCCGTCTTCGAGCCCGGCAGCGTCGGCAAGGTCGTCACCTTCGCCGCCGCCCTGGAGGAGGGCGCCGTCACGCCCGAGGAGACCTGGACCGTCCCCTACTCCTGGACCTCCGCCAACGGCCAGACCTTCATCGACTCCCACCCCCACGGCGTCGAGCGGCTCACGACGGCCCAGGTCCTCGCCGAGTCCTCGAACGTCGGCACCGTCCAGATCGGGGAGAGGGTCGCCGACGACGTCCGCCACGCCTACATGGAGCGCTTCGGCTGGGGCGCCCGCAGCGGCATTGAGCTGCCGGGGGAGTCCGCCGGGCTGCTCACGCCCCCCTCGAAGTGGGACGACCGCACCCGCTACACCACCATGTTCGGCCAGGGCATCGCCGGGACCGCGCTCCAGTCCGCGCAGGTCCTGGCCACTGTCGCCAACAACGGCGTGCGCGTGGCGCCCCGGGTCATCGACTCGTGGACCGCCGCGGACGGCACTGTCACGCGGCAGGCCCAGCCCGAGGGCGTGCGCGTCATGTCCGAGGCCACCGCCAAGACGCTCACCGCCATGCTCGTCGGCGTCACCCAGGAGGGGGGCACCGCCGAGGAGGCCTCGATCGACGGCTACCTCGTGGCCGGGAAGACCGGCACCACGGAGATCATCTCCGAGGACGCGACCGTGGCGTCCTTCGTCGGCTTCACCCCCGCCCACGACCCGGCCATCGCCGCCGCCGTCATCGTCAGCAAGCCCTCGGGCATCTTCGGCGGCGTCGTCGCCGCCCCCGTCTTCCGGACCATCGCCCTGGCCACGCTCCACAAGCTCGGCATCGCCCCGGACCCCTCGGTCATGGCGACGTCCAAGGCCCACAAGGACGCCCAGGCCGCCCCCGTGGACCGGCACGGGGCGAGCGCGCCCTCGGGGCGGGGCGAGTGATGGCGCGGGCTCTGACCACCCCGGCCGGGCCCGAGCAGGGGCTCATGGGGCCCACCGCCGGGCGCGCCGCGCCGCGGGCCTTCACGCGCCTTCCCGGTCCGGGGGAGATGCTGCTCACGCCCCTCAAGCGCCCCATGAGGCAACGCGGGGATCACAGAACCAGGCCGCCTCTCCTGATCTGCGCACGCCGCCGGTCGCGATAGATTGTGGGACTATGAGCAACCACGCGTACGAGTCGGCGGCGGCCCTGCGCCCGCGCCGAAACGCTCCCATCGCTCTGAGCGAGCTCGCCCAGCGATTCTCCCTGAGCCCCGCCACCCCCGCCGATGCCCAGGGCATCAGCGCCCCCGTCCCCCTGACCGTCTCCGGGGCCTCCGTGGACTCCGGTGACATCGCCCCCGGAGAGCTCTTCGTCGCCCTGCCCGGCTTCCGCGCCCATGGCGCCGACTACGCCGCCCAGGCCGTCGAGGCCGGCGCCGTCGCCGTCGTCACCGATGAGGCGGGGGCGAGCATCGTGCGCGAGTCCTGCCCCGGGACCCCCGTGCTCCTCAGCGCCGACCCGCGCGCCATCGTGGGCCCCCTGGCCGCGGAGGTCTACCACCATCCCTCCCGCTCGCTGGTCACCACGGCCGTCACCGGCACGAACGGTAAGACCACCACTTCCTACTTCCTCGACGCCATGCTCACCGCCCACCTCGGCGGCTGCATGATGGCCGGCACGGTGGAGCTGCGCGCGGGCGGCCTGTCCGTGGAGTCGCCCCGCACCACCGTCGAGGCGCCCGTCCTGCAGCGCATGATGGCGCTGAGCGTCGAGCAGGGCGTGGGCGCCGCCTCCCTGGAGGCCTCCAGCCACGCCATCGTCCTGCACCGCCTCGACGGCACCCGGATCGATGTCGCCGGCTTCACCAACCTTCAGCGCGACCACCTCGACTTCCACCACACGATGGAGGAGTACCTCGACGCCAAGGCCCAGCTCTTCACCCCCGAGCGGGCCGGGCGCGCCGTCGTCTGCGTCGACGACTCCTGGGGGGCCGCGCTCGCCGAGCGCATCTCCCGGGCCGGCGGGCTCCCCCTGGACCGCGTGCGGGCCTACGGGGGCGACGCCCCCGCCGACTGGTGGGTCACCGACGCGGCCGTGTCCCTGACGGACTCGGCCACCACCTTCACCCTTCACGGGCCCGACGGCGTGGAGATCGCCGCCAGTTGCCCCCTTCCCGGGCTCGTCAACGTCCAGAACGCTGCTCTGGCGCTCGTCATGGCGATCCGCGCCGGCGTGCCCGCCGAGGTCGCCGCCCGGGCGCTGGCCACCGCGCACAACATCCCGGGCCGCATGCAGCGCATCAGCCAGCGCGACGGCACTCGGGGCCTGGCCATCGTGGATTTCGCCCACACCCCCGACGCCATGGAGCTGGCGCTCGCCGCCGTCCGCCCCATCACCCCCGGGCGCCTCATCGTCGTCTTCGGCTCCGACGGCGACCGCGACCAGGGCAAGCGCCCCATGCTCGGCGAGGTCGCCGCGCGCCTGGCGGACGTTCTCGTCATCACCGACGAGAACCCCCGCAGCGAGGACCCCCAGCTGATCCGCGACGCGATCCTGGACGGCGTGCGCTCGGTGCGCCCAGACCTGGCCGACGTCGAGGAGATCACCACCTGGCGCGGCGACGCCGTGCGCCGCGGGGTCGAGCTCTGCGGCCCCGAGGACACCGTCATCGTCACCGGTAAGGGCCACGAGCCCTTCCTTGAGGCGGCCGGCGAGTTCATCCGCTACAACGACGCCCCCGTCATGCGCGAGGCCGTTGAGGCGAAATGGGGTGCCGCGTGATCGCCCGCGCGATAGACGAGCTCTCCTCCTGGGCCCAGGGCCGCCTCATCCCCCCCGCCCCGCCAGCGGCTCCGGTGACCCGAGTCGTCACCGACTCCCGCCGGGCCGGGCCGGGCTCGCTCTTCGTGGCCATCAAGGGCGAGCGCGCGGACGGCCATGACTACCTCGCCGCCGTCGCCCGCGCCGGCGCCGCGGCCGCCCTGGTCAGCGATGAGACCGCGGCTCGCGCCGCCCTCGCCGAGGCCGGCCGGGCCGATGGGCCCGGCGCCGCGATGGCGCTCATCGTCGTGGAGGACACCGTAGCTGCCCTCGGGCGCATCGCTCGAGGGCACCTCGCGGACCTGCGCCAGCGCGCGGGGGATCGGGGTCTGGCCGTCGTCGCGATGACCGGCTCGGTGGGTAAGACCACCACCAAGGACCTCACCCGCCAGCTCCTGGCCGCCCAGGGGCCCACGATCGCGCCGGTCGCCTCGTTCAACAACGAGATCGGTCTGCCCCTGACCGTTCTCGAGGCGGACGAGTCCACCCGCTACCTCGTCCTTGAGATGGGCGCCTCCGGACCTGATGACATCGCGGACCTGGTGGGGATCGCCCCACTGGACGCCGCCGCCGTCCTCATGATCGGCCACGCCCACATGGGCGGCTTCGGCTCCATCGAGGGCGTCGCCACTGCTAAGAGCCATATCGTGCGCGGCCTGCTTCCCCACGGCACCGCCATCCTCAACCTCGACGACGAGCGGGCCGCCGCCATGGGCGCCCTCGCGCCGGCCGGTGTCCTCACGTTCTCCGCCAGCGGTGACGAGCGCGCGGACCTGCGCGCCACCGCCGTGGAGCTCGACGAGGCCGCCCACGCCGTCGCCGAGATCCACCTGCCCGGCGCCGCCCCCCGCCGCGTGCGCCTGGGACTGCCCGGCGCCCACAACGTCGCCAATGCCCTGGCGGCCCTCGGGCTGGCCCTCGCCGCGGGCGCGGGCGCGGATGACCTCCTGGATGCCATCGCCTCCGCGGGGCTGGAGAGCCCCCACCGCATGGCGGTTAGCGATCTGCCCGGAGGCGGCCGGCTCATTGACGATTCCTACAACGCCAACATCGACTCGATGACTGCCTCGCTCGCCTCCCTGCCCGCGCTGGCCGGGGACCGCCGCCGTGTCGTCGTCATCTCGGAGATGCTCGAGCTCGGAGAGAGTTCCGCCGTCGATCACGCCACCGTAGGGGCGCTCGCCGCTGACGCCGGCGCCTCCCTCCTGGTGGCCATCGGCGCGGGCGCGGCGCCCGCGGCCGAGGCCGCCCGCCAGCGCGGCGTGGAGGTCGTTGAGACCCCCGACGCCGACGGCGCCATCGCCCGCATCCCCTCGCTCCTCGCCCCCGGGGACGCGATCCTGGTCAAGGGCTCGCACGGATCGGGCGCCTGGCGCGTGGCCGACCACCTGGCCGCCGGCGGCCCGACGGCCGCCGGCCACGAAGCGACTGATGGACGTGATGGAAAGGACGCCCGATGACCGCCATCCTCGTCTCCTCCGCCGTCTCCCTGCTCGTCGCCCTCCTGGGCACGCCCGCCCTCATCAGGTTCCTGGAGCGGCGCCACTACGGCCAGTTCATCCGGGACGACGGCCCCGAGGGGCACTTCATCAAGCGCGGCACCCCCACGATGGGGGGCCTCGTCATCATCATCGCCCTCGTCCTGGGCTACGCCGCGGCCAACCTCGTCGAGCTCCGCATGCCCAGGGCCAGCGGCATCCTCCTGCTCTTCCTCATCGTCGGGCTGGGACTTATCGGCTTCCTCGACGACTTCGAGAAGATCTCCCGGCAGAGGTCCCTGGGCCTGACCCCCTGGCAGAAGATGCTCGGCCAAGCGGTCATCGGGATCGCCTTCTCCGTGGCCGGCCTCCTCTTCGCCGATCGCAACGGCCTGACCCCCGCCTCCACCCGCATCTCCTTCGCCCGCGACTCCCTCATCGACATGGCCTTCCTGCGCGGCGAGGGCGGCTCCTTCAGCCTCGGCGGCGCCACCGGCCTGACCCTGGTGGGGGCGGCCGTCGCCCTCGTGCTGTTCGTCCTGTGGTCGAACTTCCTCATCACCGCCTGGTCCAACGCCGTCAACCTCACCGACGGCCTCGACGGCCTCGCGGCGGGCGCCTCCGCGATGATCTTCGGCGCCTACACGCTCGTGAGCGTCTGGCTGTCCAACCAGTCCTGCGTCTACGGGCACCCGGACATCGTGGTCAACACCTGCTACCAGGTACGGGACCCCCGCGACCTCGCCATGATCGCCGCGGCCCTCATGGGCGCCTGCTTCGGGTTCCTGTGGTGGAACGCCTCCCCGGCCAAGATCTTCATGGGGGACACCGGCTCACTCGCCCTGGGTGGGGCGGTCGCCGGGCTGTCCATCCTGTCGCGCACCGAGTTCCTCGCCGTCATCCTGGGCGGGCTGTTCCTGGCCGAGGTCATCTCCGTGATCCTCCAGGTCGTCTCCTTCAAGTCCACGGGCAGGCGCGTCTTCCGCATGGCGCCCCTGCACCACCACTTCGAGCTCGGCGGCTGGACCGAGGTCAACGTCGTCATCCGCTTCTGGATCATCGCGGGCCTGTGCGTCGTGGCGGGCCTGGGCCTGTTCTACGCGGAGTTCCTCGTCTCCTGATCTCTCTCACCCCCCCCCGCGACGGCGCCCGCGGCGCCTCGCCCCACGGCGCCCTTGGCGCCTCCCGAGCACCTGAAGGAATGGAAGCCCCGAGATGAACGAGCTTGCCGGCGCGCGCGTCGGAGTGGTGGGCCTGGGCAGGACCGGGGCCGCCGTCGTCGACGCCCTGACGACCCTGGGCGCCAAGGTCCACGTCTACGACGGCCGCGCCGAGGCCGTCGAGGCCCTCGCCGCCCCAGTCGCCTCGCGCATGGCGGGCAGCCCCGAGGACATCGCCGCCGCCCTGGGCCCCTCCGATCTGCGCCTGCTCGTGGTCTCCCCGGGAGTCCCCGCCACCGGCCCGATCCTCAGCGCCGCCCAGGCGGCCGGCATCGAGACCTGGTCCGAGATCGAACTCGCCTGGCGCCTCCAGCGCGCCTCGGCGCGCCCGGGCGTGCCCTGGCTCACCGTCACCGGCACCGATGGCAAGACCACGACGGTCGGCATGCTCGCGGCCATCCTCACCGCCGCGGGGCTCGCCGCCCCGGCCGTCGGCAACATCGGCGACCCGGTCATCTCCACCGTCCTGGCTGGCAAGGCCGACGCGCTGGCCGTCGAGCTCTCCAGCTTCCAGCTCCACACCACCCGCACCCTCTCGCCGGTGTCGGCGGCCTGTCTCAACGTGGCCGCTGACCACCTCGACTGGCACGGAGGCCCTGAGGCCTACGCCGCGGACAAGGCGCGCGTTTACGCCCGCGCCCGGCGCGCGGCCATCTACAACTGCCAGGATGAGGCCACCCGCGCCATGGTGGCCGACGCCGACGTCGTCGAGGGCTGCCTCGCCGTCGGCTTCACGCTGGGCGCCCCCGGCCTGGGGCAGGTCGGCCTCGTCGAGGACCTCCTCGTGGACCGTGCCCTGTACTCCGCCCGCCGCGCCGAGGGCCGCGAGATCGCCACTCTGGCCGACCTCGCCCACCTGGCGCCCGGCGGGAGCGCCGACCGCCTCCCGGCCCACATCGTCGCCGACGCCCTCGCCGCGGCCGCCCTCGCCCTGAGCTCGGGCCTCCCCGGTGTCGGACCCGAGGCCGTGGCCCGGGGACTGCGCGCCTTCGCCCCCGGCGCCCACCGCATCGTCACAGTCGCCGAGGCGGGTGGCGTCGCCTGGGTGGACGACTCCAAGGCCACCAACCCGCACTCCGCGCGGGCCGCCCTCGCCGGGCTGCCCGCCGGCACCGGCGTGTGGATCGCCGGCGGGGACACCAAGGGCGCCACCTTCCACGAGCTCGTGCGCGCCGTCGCCCCCGCCCTGCGTGGCGTCGTCCTCATCGGGCGCGACCAAACCGCGATATCCGAGGCCCTGGCCGCCCAGGCCCCCGGCCTGCCCGTCACAAGCGTCGCCGACGGCTCCCCCCGCGAGGTCATCGAGGGCGCCGTGGCCGCCTCGGCCGCCATGGCGCGGCCGGGGGACACCGTCATGCTCGCCCCGGCCTGCGCCTCCTGGGACCAGTTCACCTCCTACGCCGAGCGCGGTGACCTCTTCGCAGAGGCGGCGCGCCACCACGCCGCGAGCGTCGAGAACGGGGATGATGGGCGGTCATGAGCGCCCAGCAACGTCGGCCCGCGGGCACGGGCCCCAGCGGTCGCGCGCGCGGACAGCGTTCTCGGCCACCCGTCATCCCCGCGCCGGTGGAGGGCCCGCCCCCCGGGCGTGAAGCCGCCGCGCCGCCCGCCGCGCCGCCCGCGCATCGGCCCGGGCCCATCGGCCGCGTCCTGCGCCGCGCCGCCAGGCGGATCGGCGGCCCCGACGGGCCCAGGGACGCCGACCACAGTTTGCTGAGTTACTACGCGCTACTGCTGGCCACCGTCCTGCTCCTCACGCTCGGCCTCATGACGGTCTTCTCCGTCCAGCAGGTGGTGTCCGCCGCCCGCGAGCGCGACGCCGTCGTCGACTTCTCCAAGTACCTCATCTTCGCCGGGGTCGGGCTGATCGGCATGTGGGGCATGTCCCTGCTTTCCGAGCGCGCGCTGCGCTACCTGGCGATCCCCGTCCTCGTGGGCGCCACCGCGCTCCAATCGCTCGTCTTCACGCCTCTGGGAACCTGCACCGGCGGCAACTGCAACTGGGTGGAGGTCCCCGGCATCGGCACCGCCCAGCCCTCGGAGTTCATCAAGGTGGGGCTGAGCCTGTACACGGGCCTCATCGCCGCCCGCTGGTTCGCGGAGGGGCGCTGGCAGCGACTGCACTGGCTCGTCAAGACCGCCGCCGCCCTCCTCCCGGCCGCCGCCATCGCCCTGGTCATGGGCGGCGGGGACCTGGGAACTGTCATCATCCTAGGGGTCCTGCTGGCCGGCGCGGGCTGGATGGCGGGGCTGGCCAAGCGCTGGTTCGTGACCATCGGGGCGGTCGGGGCGGCGCTGTTCGTCTTCGCCTCGGTCATCTCCCTCAACCGGCGCACGCGCATCCTCGTGTGGCTCCACCCCGACCGCGACGACCCCCTGGACATCGGCTACCAGCCCAAGCACGCCCGCTGGGCCATGGCCACCGGCGGGTGGCGGGGCGTGGGGCCGGGATCATCGCGCCAGAAGTGGGGCTACCTCACCCAGGCAGAGTCCGACTACGCCTACGCGGTCCTCGGCGAAGAGCTCGGGCTGGTCGGGGCGCTGCTGGTCATCGTCCTGTTCGCGGTCCTGGGCTGGGCCCTGGCCCGGATCATCCGGCGCTCCAACTCCCTGTACGCCAGCGTCGTCGTCGGCGGCATCATGGTGTGGATCATCGGCCAGGCCATCATCAACATGGCCGTGGTGACCAACCTCCTGCCGGTGCTGGGCGTCCCTCTGCCACTGATCTCCCAGGGCGGTAGCGCGCTCATATCCGTGCTGCTCGCCATCGGGATAGCCCTGTCCTTCGCCAGGCGGGAGCCGGGGGCTCAGCAGGCGCTGAGATCACGGCCCGGCGCCGTGCGCCGTACGCTTGCGGTGATCTCGACCCGCAGGAGGAACCGTGCCTGACAACCGCCCCGACGACGCCCTGGCGCGCCCCCTGCGCGTCCTCCTGGCCGGGGGAGGCACCGCTGGCCACGTCAACCCCCTCCTGGCCACCGCCGCGGCCCTGACCGACCCCGCCATGGGCGGCCATCTGGGCACCCGGATCCTCGTCCTCGGCACTCGCCAGGGCCTGGAGGCGCGCCTCGTGCCCGAGGCCGGCCATGACCTCGCCCTCATGCCCCGCGTCCCCCTGCCCCGCAAGCCGGGCCCCGACCTGCTCCGCCTGCCCGGCAACCTGCGCTCCGCCGTGCGCGCCGCGCGCGAGGCGATCGAGCGCGTGGGGGCCGACGTCGTCGTCGGCTTCGGCGGCTACGTCGCCGCCCCCGCCTACCTCGCCGCCCGCCGCGCCGGCGTGCCCATCGTCATCCACGAGCAGAACGCCCGCCCCGGCCTGGCCAACAGGCTGGGCGCCCGCTGGGCCCGCTCCGTGGCCCTCACCTTCGCCTCCACCCCGCTCAAGGCCGCCAAGGGCTCCATCGAGATCACCGGGCTGCCGCTGCGCCCCGCGATCGCCGGGCTCGTCGCGTCCCGGGCCACCGCCGAGGGCGCCGCCACTGCCCGGCGCGAGGGCGCCGCCGCCCTCGGCCTCGACCCCGAGCGCCCCACCCTCCTCGTCACCGGGGGCTCGCTCGGCGCGCAGCGCCTCAACGAGGTCCTCGCCGCCTCGATGCCCCGCCTGCCCAAGGGGCTCCAGGTCCTCCACCTGACCGGCAGGGGCAAGGACACCCCCGTCCGCGAGGCCCTGGAGAGCGCCGCCGGGCAGGACCCGTCCCTTCCGGACCGCTACCGGGTCCTCGACTACCTGACCGCCATGGAGCAGGCATACGCCTGCGCCGACGGCGTCGTGTGCCGCTCCGGCGCCGGGACCGTGGCCGAGCTGACGGCGCTGGGACTCCCCGCCCTCTACGTCCCCCTGCCCATCGGCAACGGCGAGCAGCGCCTCAACGCCGCCGACTGCGTGAGGGCCGGGGGAGGGCGGATCGTCCCCGACGCCCAGCTCGACGCCAGCGCCCTGCTCTCCTTCACCGGCGTCATCGCCGACGCCGAGCAGCGCGCCATCATGGCGGGGGCCGCGGCCGGCGTGGGCGTGAGTGACGGCGCCGCCCGGCTCGGAGCCCTTATCCGAGCCGCAGTGACCAGCAGTGCCGATGCCGAAGGGAAGAAGAAGTGAGCACCAGCGAGCAGTCCACTCATCCGGGGACCTTTGGGCGCTCCGGCCTGGAGGGCCGGGCCTTCCACCTCGTGGGCGTGGGCGGCGCGGGCATGAGCGTCGTCGCCCAACTGCTCGTCGAGCGCGGCGCCACGGTCACCGGCTCCGATGCCAACGGGGGCGAGGCCTTCGACCGCCTCGCCGCGGCCGGGATCGGCGTGGTCATCGGCCACGCCGCCGGCACCGTCCCGCCCGGCGCGACGCTCGTCGTCTCTACCGCCATCAAGGGGGACAACCCCGAGTTGGCCGCCGCCCGCCAGCGCGGTCAGGAGGTCCTGCACCGCTCCCAGGCCCTGGCCCTGGCCGCGCGGGGCCGCGATCTCGTCGCCGTGGCCGGCGCCCACGGCAAGACCACCACCTCCGGCATGCTCGCCGAGGCGCTCACCGAGGCGGGGGAGGACCCCTCCTTCGCTATCGGCGGCGTGGTCCGCGCCCTGGGCACCGGCGCGCATCTGGGCTCCGGCCGCGCCTTCGTGGCCGAGGCCGACGAGTCGGACCGCTCCTTCCTCAACTACGCTCCGCGCATCGCCCTGGTGACGAATGTCGAGCCGGATCACCTCGACAACTACGGCACGCCCGAGGCCTTCGAGGCCGCCTTCGTCGACTTCGCGCGGCGCCTGGTCCCCGGCGGGCTGCTCGTGGCCTGCGCCGATGACCCGGGGGCCGCCCGCCTCGCCGCCTCCGCCGTTGCCGAGGGACTGCGTGTGGCCACCTTCGGCACCGCCGAGCCGGCCTTCCTCGGTCCCAGCCACGAGGCCCACACCCTCTTGCGGATCACCGGCAGGGGGGCGGGCTCCACCTCCGCCGTCCTGACCCGCGCCACTGCCGACGGCGCGCGGGAGACGGTCTCACTCGACCTGCGGGTCCCGGGCGACCATGTGGCCCTCGACGCCGCCGGCGCCTGGACCGCGGGTGTCGAGCTGGGGGTCGCCGGACAGGCGATGGCCGACGCCCTGGGGGCCTTCGGCGGCACGGGGCGCCGCTTCGAGGACCGCGGAGAGGCCGGGGGAGTGCGGGTGGTGGACGACTACGCGCACCACCCCACTGAGATCGAGGCCCTGCTGGCCACCGCCCGCGGGGTCGCCACCGCGCGGGGCGGGCGCCTGCTCGTCCTCTTCCAGCCCCACCTCTTCTCCCGCACCGCCGCCTTCGCCCCCCGCTTCGGCGCCGCCCTAGCCAAGGCCGACGCCGTCGTCGTCGCCGATGTCTATCCCGCCCGCGAGGCTCAGGAGGACTTCCCCGGTGTCAATGGCGGGACGATCGTCGCCGAGATCCCCGGGGGCAAGGCCCGCTTCGTTCCCGACCGCATCGAGGCCGCCCACGCCATCGCCGCCCTCGCGCGCCCCGGCGACCTCCTTCTGACGGTCGGGGCGGGGGATGTCACCGCGCTCGGCGAGGTGGTCCTCGCTGATCTCACGGCGTCGCCCGCCTCCGACGGCGAGGGCCAGGGGGGCCGATGAGGAGGCCTCGCGCTCCGCGCCCGGCGCACGAGCCCGTCGAGCCCGCGGGCGCCGAGGAGGCCGGGCGGGCCCCCGAGCGGGCCGCGGAGAGTGCCCATCCCGGCCCCGCCGCTCCCGAGAGGGCCGGCCCCGCGCGATACCCCGCCGTAGTGCCCGGCGCGGACCCAGCCGCCGCTTCGACCGGGGTCGCCACCAGGGCCGATCCCGGCTCGCTCGGGCGGCTGCGCGAATACGCCGCCTCCTCGGTCGTCTCCACCGGGCTCACCGACCGCCTGGCTGAGCGGCGCCGGGCCGCCCGCTCCCTGAGGCTGCGGCGCCTGACGGGCGCCGTCGTCGTCGTGCTCGTCATCGCCGCGATCGCCTGGGGCGTCCTCTACTCCCCGCTCCTGGCCCTGCGCCCGGCGGATATCACCGTCGTGGGGGCCGAGGACGCCAGCGGCGCGGTGAGCGCCGACCAGGTGCGCGGCGTTCTCGCCGCCCACGAGGGGGAGTCCCTCGTGCGGCTCGACGTCGATCGGCTCGGCGGCGAGGTCGCCG
The DNA here is from genome assembly GCF_009829695.1 of Actinomyces sp. zg296. Taxonomy (NCBI): domain Bacteria; kingdom Bacillati; phylum Actinomycetota; class Actinomycetes; order Actinomycetales; family Actinomycetaceae; genus Actinomyces; species Actinomyces sp. zg296. The sequence goes on along the minus strand of NZ_VWPG01000011.1, from coordinate 32,935 downwards.
ACGGGCTGGTCCGCGTGCGCTCGGCCTCAGTGACCCGCTCCTGGCCCCACGGCCTGGCCGTCTCCCTGGAGCTGAGGAACCCGGTGGCCGCGCAGGAGACCGATGGGGGATACGCGGTGCTCGACTCCGAGGCCGTCGTCCTCGAGACCGTGGCCGAGGCGCCCGCGGGCCTCACGCGCCTGGCCACCGACGGGGCGGGGGAGGGCGCCCCGCGTCTGACCGCCGCGCAGGTCGCCACGATGACGGCCATCATGGGCAGCCTCGACGCCACGACCCGCCAGCAGGTCTCCCGGGCGACGGTGTCCACCGCGGGCCAGGTGGTGCTGTCCCTGGCCAATGGGGCGAGCGCCGTGTGGGGAGACGGCTCCCAGAACGCTCTCAAGGCGCGGGTCCTGGCCACCCTGCTGACCACGCCGGCCAGCGTCTACGACGTCTCCGCGCCGCACAACCCGACGACCCGGTGAGCGCGCGCCTGACACGCCGAGGAAAATCCAGGCAGGTTGCGCCACGGACCCATAGCGTTGCCCTTGTCATCGCAAGAATGACATAAGTATAAACCTCAACGTGAGGTTGAGGGTCGAGGGGAGCCCGGAGGGCTCGCACGAGCGCGGAGGCAGACAGTGGTGGAGTCCCAGCACTACCAGGCGATCATCAAGGTCGTGGGCGTCGGCGGTGGCGGAGTCAACGCCGTCAACCGCATGATCGAGGCCGACTTGCGCGGCGTGGAGTTCCTGGCGGTCAATACCGACGCCCAGGCCCTCATCATGTCTGACGCGGACACGAAGCTCGACGTCGGCCGGGACCTGACCCGCGGCCTGGGCGCCGGGGCCGATCCGTCGATCGGGCGCAAGGCCGCCGAGGACCACGAGGAGGAGATCCGCGAGGCCCTCGAGGGCGCGGACATGGTCTTCGTGACCGCGGGCGAGGGCGGCGGTACCGGCACTGGCGCCGCGCCCGTCGTGGCGCGCGTGGCCCACGAGCTCGGGGCCCTGACCATCGGCGTGGTCACCCGTCCGTTCTCCTTCGAGGGTCGTCGTCGCGCCGCCCAGGCCGAGGAGGGCGTCAACAAGCTCCGCGCCGAGGTCGACACCCTCATCGTCATCCCCAACGACCGCCTCCTGCAGATCGCGGACCGCAACATCTCCGTGGTCGACGCCTTCAAGCAGGCCGATCAGGTCCTGCTTCAAGGTGTTCAGGGCATCACCGAGCTCATCACGACCCCCGGCCTGATCAACGTCGACTTCAACGACGTCAAGTCCGTCATGCAGAACGCCGGCAGCGCCCTCATGGGCATTGGCTCGGCCACCGGCGAGGGCCGCGCGCTGGCCGCCACCGAACAGGCCATCGCCTCCCCGCTGCTGGAATCCTCCATCGACGGCGCTCACGGCGTCCTCATCTTCTTCCAGGGCGGCTCCGACCTCGGCCTCTTCGAGATCTCCGAGGCCGCGAACCTCGTGCGGGAGTCCGTGCACCCCGAGGCCAACATCATCTTCGGCAACGTGGTCGACGGCGCCCTGGGCGACGAGGTCCGCGTCACCGTCATCGCGGCCGGCTTTGACGAGGAGCCCGTCCCTGCGGGCCTCGACCGCGCGGCCTCCCAGAAGAGCGCCCGCCACACCGCTCAGCCGCCCACCCGCACCGTTGAGCCCCGTGGCTCCTCGCACGCGGCGGACCTCGCCTCGGTGACCACCCCGGTCCCGCAGGCGCAGGCGGTCAAGCCCGCCCCGGTGGCCTCCTCCGCCCCCACCGCGGTCCCCCCGCTGCCCGGGCCCGCCGCCCAGGAGCGCCCCGCTTCCGTCCCGGTCTCGCCCTCGGACAACACCGGCTCCGTTCCCGTGTTCGTGGACGCCGCTGCCGAGCAGCCCCCCGTGGAACTCGCGGTGCCCCCGATGCTGGGCGCCGATGCCGAGGACACCATCGACCTGCCCGACTTCCTGCGCTGAGCGCAGGAGCCGGCATGAGGATCCCCGGCCTCATCGAGGCCGACCTGGGCCCCCGCGTCCGCGGGTACTTCACCACCCGCGGCGCGGGGGCCCCCGTCCTGCCCGCGCCGATCGATGCGCGCTACGCCGGGCTCAATCTCGCCACCCACGTTGAGGACGACCCCGCCCATGTGGCCGCCTGCCGCGCCTGGTTGGAGGGTGCCGTGGGCCTGAGGGGCGGGGGCATCGCCTGGATGAACCAGGTCCACTCCGACATCGTCGCCCATGCCCGGCGGGGGAGCACCCCGACCGCCGACGCCCTCATCCTCGACGCGCGCGCCCAGGAGGCCCGCCCCCGGTCGCCGCGCGGCGCCGGAGTGCTGGTCGCCGACTGCGTGCCACTGCTGCTCGCCTCCGCGGACGGGGGCCTGGCGGCCGCGGTCCACGCCGGCCGCAGGGGCCTGCTCGGCGGCATCGTGCCCAGGGCGGTCGAGGAGATGGCGCGGCTCGGGGCGGATCCGTCGGGAATCAGCGCGGCCATCGGCCCGAGCATCTGCGGGCGTTGCTACGAGGTGCCCGCGACCATGCGCGATGAGGCCGCCACCATTGAGCCGGCCTGCGCCGCCACCACCTCCTGGGGGACCCCCGGCCTCGACGTCGCGGCCGGCGTCATCGCCCAGCTCCAGCGCTCCGGCGTCACGCGGATCGCGCCGGGCCAGTGGTGCACCTTCGAGGATGAGCGCTTCTTCTCCTACCGCCGCGAGGGCGCCACGGGGCGCCTGGCTGGTATCGTCCTGACAACAATCTGAGAATTGCCTGATCGTAGAGGTCTTGCCCCATGGTCGCCCGGAGGACACGCCGCGCCCAATCACCGATGCGCGCTCCGATGACCGATAACGTCGCCCACACCGGGAGGCCAGGGGACGCCCGGTGGAGCCAACGGAGAAGGAGCCAGTCATGAGCGCACTGCGCAAGATGTCGACATTCCTCGGATACACCGAGCCCGAGCAGGACCTCTATGCGGAGGACGAGGAGGCCTACGCCCCCGTCTTCGACCAGGCGGCCGAGGAGGCCGAGCCCGAGCCGTCGGCCCCGAGCGCTTATGAGGCCGCCCTGGAGCCGGTGTCGGTGCCCGATCTGCGCCGCATCGTCACCGTGCACCCCTCCACGTACAACGAGGCTCGCGTCATCGGCGAGGCCTTTCGCGACGGCGCGCCCGTCATCATCAACCTCACCGGCATGAGCGAGGCCGAGGCCCGCCGGATGGTGGACTTTTCCGCCGGACTCGTGCACGGCCTGCGCGGCGCCATCGAGCCCATTACCCCGCGCGTCTTCCTCCTCACCCCCGCGAGCGTCGAGATCGACGACGGTGAGGCCGAGGAGCACGGCCGCTTCTTCAATCAGAGCTGAGCCATCGGGGTGGAGGCGTCGCATTCGATCATCTCGATCATCAACAGCCTGCTGAACATCTACATCCTCATCCTCGTGATCAGGGTGGTGCTCGACCTGGTGACCGCGTTCGCCAGGTCGTGGAGGCCCACCGGCCCGGTGCTCCTGCTCGCCAATCTGGTGTACTCCTTGACCGACCCCCCGCTGCGCTTCCTCAGGCAGCGGATCCCCGCTCTCAACCTGGGCTCCTTCGGGATCGACCTGAGTTTCCTGGCGCTCTGGTTCGGCATCATGATCGTCCAGTACCTCCTGGCGATCCTCAACAGACTCCTGTGAGGGGCCGCTCAGAAAGCCCGGTGGACCCGCTCCTCCCCACTCCGGGTGTGACGAGGACAGCGTGATTCGCATCCCTCTCCGGCCCCGCACGGCGTCAGTTCAGGTACTGTAGTCAACGTGAGTCACCGGTTGATCCGGTGCTTGTGACCATGTCCGTAACGACACCGAGGTGACGATATGACGCTGCTGACAGCAGACGACGTCCTCAACAAGAAGTTCCAGGCGACGAAGTTCCGCGAGGGTTACGAGCAGGACGAGGTCGACGAGTTCCTTGACGAGGTCGTCGAGGCGATGCGCCAGCTCGAGGCAGAGAACGTCGAGCTCAAGGCGAAGCTCGACGCCGCCAACCGCCGCATCGAGGAGCTCTCCCAGGCCGCTCCCGCGAGCACCGGCGCCGCCCCCGTTGTGGCCTCCGCTCCGGTTGTCAACGAGCCCCCGGCGGTCTCCGCCCCCACTGCCTCCCCGGCGCTGTCGGCCATGTCGGCCATGGGCGGCAACGGCGATGAGCCCGGCGCGGCCTCCGGCATGCTCGAGCTCGCCCAGCGCCTGCACGACGAGCACGTGTCCAACGGTAAGGCCGAGGGTGAGCGCATCGTCGCCGAGGCCCGCGCCACCGGTGAGCAGATCGTCCGCGACGCCGAGGACCAGCGCAACCGCACTCTCGCCCAGCTCGAGAAGGAGCGCTCCGGCCTGGAGCACAAGATCGACGAGCTGCGCCGCTTCGAGTCCGACTACCGGACCCGCCTCAAGAGCTACCTCACCAACCTCCTCACCAACGTCGAGGAGGGCTCCAGCACCGAGGCCGGCCACATCTGATCGGCCCGGCGCCCCGCGCGCCGGCACCGCATGCCCAACGTCGAGGGCGGCGACCCCAGCCGGGTGGCCGCCCTCGACGTGTGGGCGCGCCGCGCTGACTCTTGGAAGAACCCATGACCGACGACGACATCTCCCAGATCAACCCCACGCCCCTGGGCGGCTCGGAGGCCAGGCCCGCCGACCCGAGCGGCTCGGCCCGGGTCCCCGGGCCGGTCACGGCCCCCGGCGGGCCCGCTCCTGTAGCCGCCCCGGGCGAGCCGGGCGGTTCCGCCATCCCGGGCGAGGATGCCGATGATCCCGCCTCTCACTGCGACGAGACGCCCACTCGCGGAGCGAGCGGTCGGAGCGGCCGCATGGGCGCGCTGCCGGTCGTCTGCCTCATCGCCGCGATCCTCATCGCCGTTGACCAGGTGACGAAGTTGTGGGCCGTCGCGGCCCTGTCCGGGCGCGCGCGGATCCCGATCATCGGTGATCTGCTGGGGCTCGTCCTCGTTCGCAACCCCGGTGCCGCCTTCTCCCTGGCCACGGGCCAGACGTGGATCTTCTCCCTCGTCGCGCTCGTGGTGGTGGTCGTCGTGGTCCGGGCCTCTCGCGGGCTCGGGTCGCGCGCGTGGACGATCACCCTGGGCCTCGTGCTCGGCGGGGCCATCGGCAATCTCATCGACCGGATCGTGCGCGCGCCGGGATTCCTGCACGGGCACGTCGTCGACTTCATCGACTACGGGGGCCAGTTCGTCGGCAACGTGGCCGACATCGCGATCGTCGGCGCGGCCGGGGTCATCATGGTCCTGTCGGTCCTGGGCGTTAATCTCGATGGCACCCGCACGGGCGAGGACGATGATCATCACGGCGCTGACAGTGCCCAGGGCGCGGTGGCCGCGACCGAGGGGGACGGCGAGACGAGGAGGTCCCGGCGGGCCAGGCGGCGCGATGAGTCGGGGGCGGTCTCATGAGCCGGCGCCTCCTGCCCGTGCCCGATGGGCTTGATGGCGAGCGCGCCGATGCCGCTGTCTCCCGCATGACGGGCCTGTCCCGCTCCAAGGCCGCTGAGATCTGCGCCGAGGGCGGGGCCAGGATGGCGGGCGCCCCTCTGGGGAAGTCGGATCGCGTGGTCGGCGGCGCGATGTTGGAGATCGACCTTCCCGATCCCCGGCCCGCTGAGCCCGTGGCCACCCCGGTGGAAGGGATGGGGATCCTGTACGAGGACGAGGACATCGTCGTCGTCGACAAGCCGGCGGGCGTGGCCGCGCACCCGTCGATGGGCTGGGATGGGCCGGACGTGCTCGGTGCGCTCAAGGCGATGTGCGTGCGCGTGGCGACCTCCGGCGCGGCGGAGCGGCAGGGGATCGTCTCGCGCCTGGACGTGGGCACCTCCGGGGCGATGATCGTGGCCAAGGGGGAGCGCGCGTACTCCGTGCTCAAGAGGGCATTCCGGAACCATGATGTGGACAAGGTCTACCACGCGCTCGTCCAGGGGCATCTCGATCCTTCGTCGGGGACGATCGACGCGCCGATCGGCCGGCATCCGAGCCGGGAGTGGAGGATGGCGATCATCGACGGCGGGCGGGAGTCGATCACCCACTACGACGTCATTGAGGTCATGCCGCGGGCGTGCCTGGCGGAGGTGCACCTGGAGACGGGGCGCACCCACCAGATCCGCGTGCACATGGCGGCGGTGGGGCACCCCTGCGTGGGGGATGAGACCTATGGGGCGGATGCGGCGCTCTCGGCGCGGACCGGGCTGGTCCGGCAGTGGTTGCACGCCGTGGAGCTGGGCATCGACCACCCGATCACGGGGGAGTCGATGCGCTTCCGCTCGGAGTACCCGGAGGACCTGGCGCGCGCCCTCGATGCGATGAGGGCCGTATGAGCCTGGCGGGGACGATAGCGTTGCGGATCCCGTCGGCGACGATCGAGCCGATCGGTTTGACCAGCGCGGTCGGCGATGAGTCGGGGCCCGAGGCTGACGCGCTGCGCCGCGGCGGATGTGCGCCTGGAGGTCTTCGTCGACGAGCAGGGTGTGCCGTTCGTGGAGGAGATCGACGCCCGGGACTTCGAGGCGTCGACCATCCATCTGCTCGCGCGGGGGGCTGATGGGACGCCACTGGCGACGGGGAGGATCTTCCTGGAGATGAGGCCCCCTCGGATGGCGAGGTTTGAGGATTCCTTTTTCTGACATCAGGTCACTACCTGCGATGGTGCAGGTCAGCGGGAGTCCGCTCGTGCCGGTGCCGCGCTGCGCGCGGTGAAGGGGCCGAGCAATCCTCAAACCTCGCCATTCCTCGGTTCGGGTGTCGGCGCGGGCCCCACCCGCTTCGCGCCCCCCTCGCCAGGACCCTAGGATGAGGTCATGGCAGGTGCGAGCGGCGAGCGGGAACAGACGACTCCAGTGGACGACTTCGTCCACCTCCACGTCCACACCGACTACTCCATGCTGGACGGCGCGGGCAAGATCAAGGACTATGTCGCCGAGGCCAAGCGCCTGGGCCAAAAGGCGCTGGCCATCACCGACCACGGCTACATGTTCGGCGCCTACGAGTTCTACGCCGCGGCCCGCAAGGCCGGTATCAAGCCGATCATCGGCGTTGAGGCCTATGTGACGCCCGGGACCTCGCGCCATGACAGGACTCGCGTCTTCTGGGGTGATGAGTCCCAGCGCTCCGACGACGTCTCAGCCCGGGGCTCCTACACCCACATGACCCTGCTGTCCCGGGACGACGAGGGCCTGCACAACCTCATGCGACTGGACTCCTTCGCCTCCCTCGAGGGCCAGATGGGCAAGGCGCCCCGCATGGACCGCGAGCTCATCAGCCGCTACGCCAAGGGCCTTATCTCCTCAACCGGCTGCCCCTCCTCCGAGGTCCAGACCCGCCTGCGGCTGGGCCAGTGGGAGGAGGCCCGTCGGGTCGCGGGCGAGCTCCAGGACATCTTCGGCAAGGATTACTTCTACGTCGAGCTCATGGACCACGGCCTTGAGATCGAGCGGAGGGTCACCAAGGACCTCCTGCTCCTGGCGAAGGAGATCGGCGCGCCCCTGCTGGCCACCAATGACTCCCACTACGTGCGCCCCGAGGACCGCACCATCCAGGACGCCATGCTGTGCATCAACTCGGGCTCCGTCCTGTCCGACCCCGACCGCTTCAAGTTCGACGGCGACACCTACTACCTGCGCCCCGGCCGCGAGATGCGCGAGCTCTTCAAGGAGATGCCCGAGGCCTGCGACAACACCCTCCTCGTCGCCGAGCAGTGCGACGTCCACTTCGCCACCGTCGACGACGGCGCCTCCTTCATGCCCGTCTTCCCCGTCCCTGAGGGCGAGACCATGGAGTCGTGGTTCATCAAGGAGTGCTGGGCCGGGATGGACAAGCGCTTCCGCGGCCAGATCCCCGAGGACTGCCGCAAGCAGGCCGAGTACGAGATCGGCGTCATCGTCCAGATGGGCTTCCCCGGCTACTTCCTCGTCGTGGCCGACTACATCAACTGGGCCAAGGCGCGCGGCATCCGCGTCGGACCCGGCCGCGGCTCCGGGGCCGGCTCCATGGTCGCCTACGCCATGGGCATCACGGAGCTCAACCCCCTCAACCACGGGCTCATCTTCGAGCGCTTCCTCAACCCCGAGCGCATCTCCATGCCCGACATCGACGTCGACTTCGACGAGCGCCGGCGCGACGAGGTCATCGAGTACGTCAAGGACAAGTACGGCTCCGACCAGGTCAGCCAGGTCGTCACCTACGGCGTCATCAAGGCCAAGCAGTCCTTGAAGGACTCCAGTCGCGTCATGGGCTACCCCTACGCCGTCGGTGACCGCCTCACCAAGGCCATGCCCCCCACCATCATGGGCAAGGACATCACCATCAAGGGGATCTTCAACCCCGAGGATGAGCGCTACGGGGAGGCCGAGGAGTTCCGCAAGCTCCACGCCGAGGACCCCGACGCCCAGAAGATCGTCGAGCTCGCCAAGGGACTGGAGGGCATGACCCGCCAGTGGGGCGTCCACGCTTGCGCCGTCATCATGTCGTCAGCGCCCCTGACCGACATCATCCCCATGATGCAGCGCCTTCAGGACGGCGCCTACATCACCCAGTTCGACTACCCCACCTGCGAGCACCTCGGCCTGCTGAAGATGGACTTCCTGGGCCTGCGCAACCTGACGGTCATCTCCGACGCCCTGGACAACATCGTCGCCAACGGCAAGCCCGCCCTCGACATCGACCACATCGAGCTCGATGACCGGGCCACCTACGAACTCCTCTCCCGGGGTGAGACCCTCGGCGTCTTCCAGCTCGATGGCGGCGGCATGCGCACCCTCCTGCGCCTCATGAAGCCGGACAACTTCGAGGACATCTCCGCCGTCGGCGCCCTCTACCGCCCCGGCCCCATGGGCGCGGAGTCCCACACCAACTACGCCCTGCGCAAGAACGGCCTTCAGGAGATCACCCCGATCCACCCCGAGCTCGCCGACGCCCTCGAGCCCATCCTCGGCACCACCTACGGCCTCATCGTCTACCAGGAGCAGGTCATGAAGATCGCCACTGACCTGGCGGGCTTCACGATGGGCAAGGCCGACGCCCTGCGCAAGGCCATGGGCAAGAAGAAGATGGACATCCTGAACAAGATGTTCGTCGAGTTCGAGGCCGGCATGGTTGCCAACGGATTCTCCAAGGACTCGGTCCGGACCCTGTGGGACGTCGTGGTCCCCTTCGCCAAGTACGCCTTCAACAAGGCGCACTCCGCGGCCTACGGCGTCGTCTCCTACTGGACCGCCTACCTCAAGACCCACTACCCGACCGAGTACATGGCGGCCCTGCTGACCAGCCAGAAGGACAACAAGGACAAGCTCGCCGTCTACCTGGGGGAGTGCCGTCACATGGGCATCACCGTCCTGGCCCCGGACGTCAACGCCTCCCGCGCGCGCTTCGCCGCTGTGGGGGGAGGCATCCGCTTCGGCCTGTCCGCCGTGCGCAACGTCGGCCTTAACGTCGTTGAGGCCATCGTCAACGCCCGCAAGGAGAAGGGCGAGTTCACCTCCTTCGAGGACTTCCTCGACAAGGTCCCCGCCGTCGTGTGCAACAAGCGCACCATCGACTCCCTCATCAAGGCCGGCGCCTTCGACTCCCTGGGTAAGTCCCGCCGCGCGCTCCAGGCCTGCCATGAGGACTTCGTCGACGAGATCATCGGCGTCAAGCGCAACGAGGCCGCCGGCCAGTTCGACCTCTTCGCCTCCCTGATGGGTGACGGCGGGTCGGACGACGCCGATGACCCCTTCTCCTCCGGGCCCGTGTTCTCCGCCGAGATCCCCGACCTGCCCGAGTGGGACAAGCGGGACAAGCTCGCCTACGAGCGCGACATGCTCGGCCTCTACGTCTCCGATCACCCACTGCTCGGCATCGAGCCCCTGCTGGCCAAGCTCTCCGATACCGAGATCTCCGAGCTTGTGGAGGACGACGAGCGCCCCGATGGCGCCATGGTCACCATCGCCGGCCTCATCACCGGCCTGACCCGCAAGACCACCAAGCAGGGAAACCTGTGGGCGATCGCCCAGATCGAGGACCTGGGCGGCTCCATCGAGGCCCTCTTCTTCCCCTCCACCTACCAGACCGTCTCCACCATGCTGGCCCCGGACACGGTGGTCACCATTCGGGGCAGGCTCACCCGCCGCGACGGCGCCGTCTCCCTCTACGCCCAGGAGCTCACCCTCCCCGACATCTCCAGCGCCACGCATGAGGCCGTCACGCTCACACTGCCGACCAACCGCTGTACCGGGCCCCTGGTGGAGAAGTTGCGCGACCTCCTTCAGCGCCACCCCGGCGCGAGCGTCGTGCGCCTCAACCTGACCAGTCCGGGCCGGGAGGTTCGCACCCAGCTCGCCCCCTCACTGAGGGTGGAGGCCTCCCAGGCCTTCTACTCCGACATCAAGGCCCTCCTCGGGCCGGGGTGCCTCCATCACTGAGAAACCGCTGAACAGCCTCTGACCAGGCACTGATCGCATGAGGCCTGGGCAGATCCCCCCTTGCGGGGCGCTGACGGCCCCGCTCATGGAGCCCTGCTCGCCCCTAAGTGCGATGGCTGAGCCGTGGCTCGGCGCTCCCGCGGATGGCGCGCGCCTCCCAGCGCTCGGATCAGGGCTCGACTCTCACCTGCGCTCCCGCCAATCCTGCGGGGAGGTCGACCACTACGAGGTCGCCGTCGGACAGGCGGTGCCCACGACGCCGCTCCACCTCGCCATTCACGCTCACATCGCCCGACTGGATCGCGATCCGGGCCTCGGCGCCGTCCTCGACGAGGTCGGCGAGCTTCAAGAACTGGCCCAGCTTAATCTCTCCGCGAACAAGGATGGTGGGATACGGCATGTTGCTCATGATCCGATTGTGACAGATGTGACCAGTGGTGCACATGTGGCTCGTGACGGCGTGTAGCATCGATCGCAGGAACCCCTCCCACTGCGGGTCAAGCGCAAGTGGACGGTTCCTTGGAGGAACCTGGAAGGCTCCTCCTGAGAACCCAGACAGGTGTTGATGCGCGCCACGTCACCGTTTTGGGCCTCCCTCGTAACGGTACGGTTGCGGGGTTCACCCACCAACAGGAGACGACGACACTAATGATGCGCCGATACTGTCGATTCACAGCACTGCTCGCCATCCTCTTCCTAGGGGTGGCGGCCCCGGGGCTCACAGCCCCGGCAGCCGCCGCTCAGGAGTCCGTGCTCCATGTTTCAGCCTCGTCCGGATCTGACTCCGGCGACGGCTCCGCCGCCAAGCCCTACAAGACCCTCGGCGCCGCCCTCAAGGCGGCCAGCGAGGGGCAGGTCGTCGAACTCGCCGATGGCACCTACCGAGAGGGCAACATCTACGTCGACAAGGGTGTGACCATCCGCGCCGCCGCCGGCGCCACCCCGGTTCTGTCCGGGGCCGAGGTGCCGACCTCCTGGAAGGCCGGGGGGGACGGCACATGGTCGACGGGCCACGACATGGTCCGCTTCTGCGATGTGTGCACCACCAACGCCAATCCCGCGGTCGAGGGCATGGCGGCCCACCCCGAGCAGGTCTTCGTTGACGGCAAGCCGCTCACGCAGGTCGCCTCGAGGGGCGAGGTGAACGCCTCCTCCTTCTACGTCGACGACCCGGACCCCGTGACCCTGAAGAAGCCGGGCGACTCCTACAGCGGCTTCAACGCCAAGCCGCATCGCGGCACCTCCTACGTCATCGGGGTCGATCCCTCCAAGCACACCGTCGAGGTCGTCCAGCAGCACCGCGCGCTCACCCTGCAAGGGGCCAACACCACGCTGTCCGGGATCGTCGTCGAGAAGTACTCCCCGCTCCAGCGGTGGGACTACCAGGACCCCGAGATCGGCGTGTTCACCGGCGGCGGCGCCGTCGTCGTGTCCAAGGAGGGCCAGACGATCGAGAACAACACCTTCCGCTACTCCGCGGCCGGCAGCGCGCTGCACCTGGCCAGCGCCCCGAACACCAAGGTCACGGGGAACCGCTTCGAGGACAACGGCGGCGCCGCGCTCAACGTCAACGCCTCCTCCGGCACGGTCATCGAGAAGAACTACTGGCGGGGGACGAACTCCGCTGGGTTCATCACGACCGACTGCGGCGCCTACTGCACCATCGCCGACACCAAGGTGACCCACTCGGAGAACGTGCGCTACGCCTTCAACACCGTGGACAACTCGGCGTCGGGTAAGGACGCCTCGCTGCCCCAGAACAACGAGACCGTGCAGACCGCCGGAATCTGGTTCGATGAGGGCGTCATCAACTCCGACATCGTGGGCAACCACTTCATCAACGTCCCCCTGGGCATCCTCGACGAGGTCTCCTCCCACACCACCATCGCCTCCAACATCATCGACGGCGCGGGAACGGCGATCCTGGTGCAGGGCTCTGACAACTCCTCGGTGTGGAACAACACCGTCTCGCACGCGCTGACCAGCCTCGTGGTGCGCGAGGACACCCGCTCCAAGGGCTGCAACGCCAGGAGCGCGGACGGCACCTGCACCTCGCTGGAGCCCTGGAGCGCCAAGCGCGGCCTGAGTTGGGACACCACGAACGCGGTGGTCACCAACAACATCTTCTCCTCGGAGCAGACGCAGGCCTCACCCAATGACCCCTGGCGCTACGCCTCCATCGTCAACGTCGATGGCGACACCAACCGTCACGCCCCCGGCGCCTTCTACGCCAACCAGATGATCTCCAGCATCGACCACAACGCCTACTACCGGCCGCATGGCGGTGAATACAACTTCCTGCACTGGTGGCAGTACGGGAAGAACTCGATCAACGAGGCCTTCTACTCTCAGGATCTGAAGACCTTCGGCTCGCACAAGGGCGTGACCACCGGCGGTAAGGAGAGCCACAGCCTCGACCTGCGCGGCACCCCGGACGCCAACCCGCTGTTCGTCAAGGAGGCCAGTGGCCCGAACTGGAAGGCCTCCGACTTCCGCCTCAAGCCCGGTAGCCCGGCCTCCGGCGCTGGCGCGGCGCTGCCCAAGGCCATCGCCGAGAAGATCGGCGCCGACGCGGGCGTGGCGGTGAACATGGGCGCTCTGGTCAACGCCGCTTGGAATGGCGAGCAGCCCGCCGCTCAGGCGCCCGGCGCCGAGCAGCCGGCAGAGCCCGGCGCTCAGGCCGCGCCGACCACCGAGGCGCCGGCCCCGGCCCCCGCCGGTGACGCCGCCCAGGAGTCCCCCGCCAAGAACACCCCGACCGCCGCCGCTCAGGCGGCCCAGGCCAGGGCGGAGATCGCCAAGGACGTCAAGCCCAAGGCGCGCACGGTCATGGCCGGTGGGGCCCTCGCCTCGCTCCTGGTCGGTGTCCTCGGTCCGTACCTGCGGCGCTTGTTCCTGTCGTTGCGCGCATGAGCGCATCGGGGGAGGAGCCCCTGGCGATCGTCGTCGGCGCGCGCTATCCGGTGGGGGAGCGGCAGTACCTGCTCTCCGAGCGGCTGGCGCGCGCCGTCGCGCTCTGCCGGGAGGCGCTCATCGAGGTGGCCGAGCACCGGGAGGTCATCACCTACGGCGAGCTCAGCGACGAGATCGCGGGGGCGGTCCTGCCCCGGCACATGGGGCCGCTGCTGTCGATGATCGCCCATGACTGCGCCGCTCGCGACGAGCCCAGCCTGGCCTCCCTCGTGGTGTCCGCTGGCACGGGCGAGGTCTCGACCCCGGATGCGCGTTGGGCGCCTCCCAGCCGCCAGGCCTGCTGGGACCTGTGGTCCAGCCGCTCCCAGGGCGCCGGGAGGGGCCGCCGCGGGGCCGCCGTGGCTCAGGCGGGTGAGGCGGCCTCCGGCGCCTCGGCCGGGGACGCGGTAGACGACTCGGCTGGAGGCTCAGCGCGGCCGTAGTCGCGGATGCGCAGGGGCTCCAATCCCGGGTGATCGCGCAGCCCCTGGGCGCCGAAGAGGGCGTAAACCGCCGCCACGGCCGTCACCGCCGAGGCGGGGCCGGCCAGGCGCAGGGGCGACGCCGATTCGAACTCCAGGATGAGCACTCCGGCAGGCAGCTGCGGGCGGATCGCGACGATCGCGTCGTAGTGGAAGCTCAGCCAATGGAGGTCGTTGCGCTGGACGAGGACGCGCCGCTGGGTGACCAGCGCGCGGACGGACTGGTTCTCTCGCCATCGGTACCCCTGAGGCCCCCTCGCCCATGGCCGGCGGCGCTGCGCCGTGGGTGCGGCGTCCAGTCCCGCCGATGCGCCGCCGGGTCCACCGATGACTCTGGTGCCGGGCTGGAGGGGGTGCGCCTCCTCGCTGTAGTACCGGGCGTAGTCGGAGGGGCAGTCGGCCAGGACCTGCTCATTCGTGTCGATCGCGACATCCCAGGGGCGACCGAGGTCGAAGGCTCCGCCCATGACCAGGCCCCGCGCCACGGCCCTGGCCTGATCCTGGGAGGCGGCCAGCCCCGTGCGCCACTCGAGCTCCCGGGACTCCGCGGCGCTCGGATGGCCGGAGTGAAAGCGGTGGGCCCGCCACGCGAGGCGCGCCAGTTCCGCCAGCCTGATGGCGGTCCACAGCGCGAAGGGCGCCATCACCGCCGCACCGGCGACGATCAGTGGTACGGCGTACCGGGGCGCGATCAGCGGGGAGGCGCCCGCGCGGACCGCCGCTGCGCCGAGGAGGGCGCCCGACGCGGGCCGTAGGAGCCCCGTCCAGTCCCGCCCACTGGGCATCGTGGGTAGCGGCATGCGGGGCATGCTCATGGAGGGCTCCTCATTGTCAGGGATAACAGGGGGATCGATAGCCGTAAGGTTATCGTTTTGTAACCATCTTGCCGGGCCTCTTGCCGTGACTCCTCGGTCTCAGGCGCATCCCGGTCACGCCCGCCAGATGGGCCCCGGCCCGCATCCAGGCTCCGGTTAGCGGCCCGAGCCGCGCGCCCATGCCGATAACCTGTGCTCATGCTGACCCGCATCGACCTGCGTGACACCGATCTCACCCCCCTCCAGCTCGCCCAGCGCCTGCCACGAGCGGCCCTGGACGTCGCCTCGGCCCTGGCGACCGTGGAGCCGATCATCAGTGATGTCAGGGCCCGCGGCGCCGCCGCCCTGCGCGACGCGGCGGAAAGGCTCGACGGCGTCCGCCCCGAGCGCCTGCGCGTCCCGCAGCAGGCCATCCAGAGCGCCGTCGAGGGGCTCGATCCAGCCGTCCGTGGGGCCCTGGAGCTCGCCATCGCCCACAACCGCGCGGGGCACGCCGCCCAGATGCCCTCCGAGCGGGTCACGCGCATCACCGACGGCGGGATCATCACCCAGCGCTGGATCCCCGTCCGGCGGGTCGGCCTGTACGTCCCCGGGGGCCTGGCCGTCTACCCGAGCTCGGTGGTCATGAACGTCGTCGCGGCTCAGGTCGCCGGGGTTGAGAGCGTCGTCCTCGCCTCGCCGCCCCAGGCCGAGCACGGCGGCCTCCCCCATCCCACGATCCTGGCGGCCTGCGGCCTGCTCGGCGTGACCGAGGTCTACGCCGCGGGCGGCGCGCAGGCCATCGCCATGCTCGCGTACGGCGCCGGCCCCGAGACCCAGGCCGATGAGGAGGCGAGCGCGGGCGGTGTCCTGTGCGAGCCCGTCGACGTCATCTCCGGGCCCGGCAATGTGTATGTCGCCGCTGCCAAGCGGGCCGTGCTTGGGGACGTCGGCATCGACGCCGAGGCCGGGCCCACCGAGATCGCCATCCTCGCCGACGCCTCCGCTAACCCCGAGTACGTCGCCGCCGACCTCCTGTCCCAAGCAGAGCACGACCCGAACGCGGGATCAGTGCTCATCACCGACAGCCCCGCCCTGGCTGACGCCGTCGACGCCGCGCTGGAGCGCCGGCTCGCGGCGACGCGGCACCGGGAGCGCGCCGCCCGCGCCCTGGGTGGCGCGCAGTCGGGGGTGGTGCTCGTCCGGGACATCGAGCAGGGCATCGCCGTGGCCGACGCCTACGCCGCTGAGCACCTCGAGATCCACACCGAGGGGGCGCCCGACGTGGCGCGCCGCATCCGCAATGCCGGGGCGGTGTTCGTCGGCCCCTACAGCCCCGTCCCGCTCGGCGACTACCTCGCCGGCTCCAACCACGTCCTGCCCACCGGCGGCACGGCGAGGTTCGCGGCGGGGCTCAGCGTGATGGCCTACCTCAAGCCCGTTCAGATGATCGAGTACAGCGCCCAGGCCCTGGGAGCGATGTCCGGCCCGCTCGCGGCACTGGCCCAGGCGGAGGATCTTCCCGCCCATGCGGAGGCCGTCGGAGCGCGTCTTCGCGGCCGCGACTGAACGCGCCCCTGGAATCCGCGCCGAGCGCCCATGGATGGGTGTTCGGCGCGGATTCTCGTCCTAGGGAGGAAAGGGCATCCTGCTTTCGTACATCCGCGCTGACGGGACTTGTAAGGGGAGCGATCGTCGCCCAGATTCCATCGCGCTTCTGATGGTGGTGATCGAATAATGCTGAGAATGTGATAGCCGCTACTGACATCAGCTCACAGGAGTGGGATGGGCCGCCGAGCACCGCTGATATCCCAACGGGCATGTGGTGTAGCACAACTCAAACATATTCAGATTGTGTGATTCCACAGTGTTGTTCGACTATATCAAATTGTTATCTTCGTTTTAGATACATCCAGTCCCCATCTGGATGTGTCCCGCTGCGAACGATCATCATCGTGGTTCCACCCTGATCCCTTGAGTCGAAATGACGGTGCGATGAGCAGTTGCTCCCTGATTCTTGCGCATTCCTCGTGGCTGCCCGGTCCGGGCGCCATGGCGCGTATTCTCGCTGTCGCTGGGACAATCGCGCATGTTCTCTCCCTCCTGGCCGGATTCCTCTTCGCAGTCGTGGCCATCGCCTGGCTGTGGGTGAACCTCACCGGGGCCCTCAGGCGCGTTCTCCTGGGCTGGTACCGGGGACCGGGACACAGGAGGGGCGCATGATCGGCGGGGGCGCCGGCGACCCGGTCGAGATGATCGGCCACTGGGGTGCGGTGATCATGATCGGGATGGGGCTTGTCTACGTGCTCGTCCTCCTCCTCATCTCCAGGCGGCCTCCGCGGATCGAGCGGCCCCGGCACGGCGGCAGCTCCCGGGCGAAGGACATCCTCGTCGTCATCCTCATGCCGTGCCTCAACGAGGCCGGGGTCATCGGCGCGAGCGTGGGCCGTCTCCTCGACATCCCCGACGACAGGCTGCGCGTCCTCGTCATCGACGACGGATCCGACGACGGGACCGCCGACGTCGTGAGGGCGATCCCGGATCCCCGCGTGAGCGTCATGCGCAGGGTCCCCCCGCGCGCCCGCCTCGGTAAGGGCGAGGCCCTCAACGACGCCTTGGACCACGTGCGCGCCACATGGGGCGGGGACCCGGGCACCGATGTGGTGGTCGGGGTGGTCGATGCCGATGGCCGCCTCGAGTCGCAGGCCATTGACGAGGCCCGGCGGGCCTTCCGCAATCGGCGCATCGGCGCCGTGCAGTTCGGCGTGCGGATCAACAACCGCTTCTCCTCTTTGCTCGCCCGCATGCAGGACATGGAGTTCGTCATCTTCACCGAGGTCTTCCAGAGGGGGAGGCGCCATCTCCACAGCGTCGGCATGGGCGGCAACGCGCAGTTCGCCCGCCTCGACGCCCTCAGCGCGCTGGGCGACAAGCCTTGGACCAAGTCGCTCACCGAGGACTTCGACCTCGGCGTCCGTCTCAACGGCACCCGGTGGGTCAATGACTTCAGGCCCACCGCGGCGGTCCACCAGCAGGGCGTCACCAGCCTCAGGAGGCTCCTGCGCCAGCGCACGCGCTGGTTCCAGGGCAACATCCAGTCCCTTAACCTGCTCGGCCGCGCGGCGCGCGAGCAGCGCGGCCTGGCCAGGGCGGATACCACCTGGCAGATCCTCACCCCCTACGTCCTCCTGGCGGCCTCGCTGCTCATGGCCTCATTCGCGATCACCGTGCTCATCGTGGTGTCCAAGGCGGTTCTCGGCCACAGCCAGACCTGGTGGTGGCTGCTCAGCGCCTACCTCCTCGCCTTCGGCCCCGGCGTCGTCTTCGGCTTGCTGTACTGGAGGATCGAGCGCTCCGAGGGGCTCGGCCCGCTCAAGGCCCTCGCCTACGCCCACGTCTTCGTCCTCTACGGGCTCCTCCCCGCCCTCTTCGGGTGGCGGGCCCTGCTTCGCGAGATCACCGGGCGCACCGGGTGGGCCAAGACCGCCCGGGAGGCCGAGGACCCGGTGGGGGCGGCCGCGCCGGCGGGGCCGACCGCCCCCGCGCCGGGGGCGGCGCGCCCAGAGGCCGCCCCGGACCCGCAGGGCATCCGCATCCGGCCCGCGCTCTCGCGCGTCGATCGGCCCTCGCCGTCGGCCCCCGCCATCCCGCCCATGCCCCAGCGGCCACCGCGCCCGCCGCGCCCGCCGGTCCCCCGAGAGCATGAGGTGGCCGCATGAGCGCCCCGGAGGCCTCCCCCCGGACCGGCCCCCCGCCGGAGGATCGCCGGCGCGCGCCCGCCCCGCCGTCGGACTGGGAGGAGGGTGCGAGGTCCGCGCTGCTGCGCCGTCGTCTCGTGCTCGGGGGAGCCCTCGTGTCGCTCATCGGGGGAGGGGCCGCGCTCGGGTACCGCTACCTCTCCACCCAGGAGACGAGCTGCGACGACTGGAGGGTCATCTTCGACGGCTACGGCGAGGCCACGTGCCAGGGCGGCGCCCTGCGGCTCGCTCCCAACTCGGCCACCGAGCACGAGCGCACGCACGCCGCCCTGGCCATCTCCACCGCCGCCGCCGTCGTGGACCGGGCCACGCAGACCATCACCTCCATGATGACCACTGAGAAGCAGCTGCGCGAGGGGCTCGCGCCCAACCCCTGGGAGGTCGCCTGGCTCCTGTGGTCCTTCCAGGACAACGAGCACTTCTACGCCCTCGCCCTCAAGCCCAACGGCTGGGAGGTCTCCAAGCAGGACCCCGCCTACCCCGGGAACCAGCGATTCCTCGCCTCCGCCCACGAGCCGTCCTTCGAGGTCGGCGTGGCCCACCTCGTCCAGGTGCGGGTCGACACCACGGGTGATGCCGTCTCCTTCACCGTCACGGCGGACGGCCAGGACCTCGGCGTCATCGAGGATGCCGACAGCCCCTATCGCAGTGGCCCCGTGGGTGCCTACACCGAGGACGCCATCGTCACCTTCGCCGCGACCACCTACTCACGCAACTGACACGACACCAAGGAGCACCGATGACCACCGAGCCAGCGACCCCATCCGATCAGCGGCCGCAGGGAGCGCCCCTGAGGATCATGCTGGTCTACGGCACGAGGCCCGAGGCGATCAAGGTCGCCCCCCTCATCAACCGGATGCGCGCCGACGAGCGCTTCGACCCGGTCATCGTCGTCACCGGGCAGCACCGCGAGATGCTCGACCAGGTCAACACCTTCTTCGGCATCACCCCCGACATCGACCTCGACATCCACTCCCCGGGCCAGACGCTCACCCAGGTCACCACCCGGTGCCTGGAGGGCGTGGGCGGGGCCCTGGAGGAGCACCCCTGCGACGCCGTCCTGGTCCAGGGCGACACCACCTCGGTGTTCGCCGCGGGGCTGGCCGCCTTCTACCACTCCACCCCCGTCCTCCACCTCGAGGCCGGGCTGCGCACGGGCACGATCACCTCGCCCTTCCCCGAAGAAGCCAACCGCAAGCTCGTCGGGCAGATCACCTCCCTGCACCTGTGCCCGACGGCCACCAGCCGGGACAACCTGCTGCGGGAGGACGTCAATCCCGCCTCACTGCGCGTCACGGGCAACACCGTCATCGACGCCCTGCTGGAGGCGGTCACGAGGCCGACGCCCCCCGCCGACCCGGCGCTGCGCGAGGCCCTCGAGGACCCCTCCCGCCGGGTCGTGCTGGTGACCGCGCACCGTCGCGAGTCCTGGGGAGAGCCCATGGAGGGGATCGGGCGGGCGATCGCCCGCCTCGCCCGCGCCCATCCCGACGCGCTCATTGTCCTGCCCGCCCACCGCAACCCGATCGTCCGCCGGGCCCTCCTGCCCAGGATCGAGGGGCTGCCCAACGTGGTGGTCACCGACCCCCTGGAGTACGGGGCCTTCTGCTCGCTCATGAACCGGGCGCACATCGTCCTCACCGACTCCGGGGGCGTCCAGGAGGAGGCCCCCGCGCTGTCCAAGCCCGTGCTCGTCATGCGCGAGAGCACCGAGCGCCCCGAGGCCATCGACTACGGCGTCGCCAGGCTCGTCGGAGCCGACGAGGAGCGGATCGTCGAGGCCGTGACCACCCTGCTCACCGACGACGCCGCCTACGCGGCCATGGCCCAGGCCGCCAACCCCTACGGCGACGGCCGGGCCTGCGAGAGAGTCATGGCGGCGATCGCCGCCATGTTCGGCAGGGGGGAGCCCCTGCCGGACTTCGAGCCCTCCCGCGCCTGATCCCCCTGACCGACCCTCACCCTGACAAGGAGATCCCCTATGAGAACAACGACCCACGCGCGCCGGCGCCGAGCGGCCCTGGCGGCCCTCGTGGCGCTCAGCGCCTCGATCGGCCTCGTCGGCCCCGCCCATGCGGCCGACGGCGCCCCGACCGCGCGCAGCGCGGCCCTCGCGCCCGCGACGGGCGGCCCCGCCGATGACCTCGGCTCGGCCGCCCCGCTCGAGGCGCCGCCCGCGCCCGCCGCGGCCCAGGCCGAGGTTCTTCCCCTGGCCAACGACAACGCGGCGGCGGTCGACCTGGCCGCGCCCGCGCCCGTCCGGGCAGCGCCCCAGGTCCGCGACCTGAGGGCCAACCCGCCAGCGGTGCCCAGACGCGCCGTGACCTACTCCCATCGGGGAGCCGGCCCCGCCTCCACGCTGGTCCTCTACGACACCACCGGGGACTGGAGCAAGCTGGGCGAGTACTACGCCATGGCCATGGGCAACCTGGCCAGCCACTCCGGGCTCGTCACCGCCCTGCCGGTGGCCGACTACCAGGCCGGCCTGGCCGGGCGCTACACCAACGTCATCTACACGGGGTCGACCTATGACGAGCCCCTGCCCCGCGCCTTCATCGACGACGTCCTGACCGGCAACATCCCCGTCCTGTGGTCCGGGTTCAACATCTGGCAGCTCGTCAAGACCGACGCGGACCGGGCGGCCTTCACCGCCCGCTTCGGATGGGACGCCGCCACGTCCTACATCGACGCCACCGACCGCGTCACCCAGGTGGAGTACAAAGGCCGGACCTTCGGCCGCAACGAGTTGAACAAGGGTGGCATCACCGCCCCCCACATCACTGATCAGGGCGCCGTCACCGTGCTCGGCAAGGCCCTGTGCTCCTCGGCCGACGGCGCCTCCACCCAGTGCGCCAGCATCGCCCAGTCGGGCACGACGTCCTTCCCCTGGGCGGTGTCCTCCGGCGGCCTGACGTTCATCGGCGAGGTCCCCGTCACCTACATGAGCGAGCAGGACCGCTACATCGCGGCGGCCGGCATCGTCCTGGACTCCCTCCAGCCCGGAGCCAAGCAGATCCGCCAGGCGGCAGTGCGCATCGAGGACGTCGGCCCTGACACCGATCCGGCCGAGCTCCAGGCGATGGTGGACTACCTGTACTCCCAGGGCGTCCCCTTCCAGATGGCGGTCTTCCCCGTGTACAAGGACCCCTCGGGGGCGAAGAACGACGGCACGCCGCAGTCGATCACCCTCAAGGACACCCCTGAGCTCGTCGCCGTCCTCAAGGACGCCGTCAGGAAGGGCGGCACCATCATCCAGCACGGAACCACCCACCAGTTCGGCAACCTGAACAACCCCTACAACGGCGTGTCCAGCGACGACTTCGAGTTCATCCGCTCGTGGTGCTCCGATGAGAACTCCCCGGACGCGCCGGTGGCGCCCTGCCAGCAGAACTCCTGGGTTCAGATCGGCGGGGAGCTTCCCGGCACGAGCGCCAAGTGGGCCAAGAAGCGCGTCAAGGAGGGCCGCAAGTACTTCAAGAAGCTCGGCCTGCCCACTCCCAAGATCTTCGAGACCCCTCACTACTCGGCCTCCCGCAGCGGCTACCAGGGCATCAACAAGGTCTACTCGACCCGCTACGAGCGCGAGCTCATGTACGCGGGCACCCTGACCGGCAAGCCGGGCGGGCCGCACGACTACATCGGCCAGTTCTTCCCCTACTCGGTCAACGACCCCTACGGCACGCACGTCCTGCCCGAGAACCTGGGCAACTACGAGCCCAAGGACATCAACAACCACCCGCCGCGCTCGGCCCAGCAGGTGATCGACTCCGCCCGCCTCAACCTGGCGGTCACGCACGCCACGGCGAGCTTCTTCTTCCACCCCTACTACCCGCTGAGCGAGCTCAAGACGATCGTCGAGGGCATCAAGTCCCAGGGCTACACCTTCGTGGCGGCCCAGGACCTTCGATGACGGAGCCCGGCGGCGCCCCAGCGGGCCCGGGGGACGGCGCGAGCCGCCTCCCGGGCCCGCCCGGCGCTCCGGAGGCCACCGGGCGGGGGATGACGCGTCGTCGGGCCCTGCTCACCGCGGGGGGCCTGGCGCTCGCCGGTGGGGCCGCGGGCGCGCTGATGACCCGCCTGGGCCCGGACGGCGCGAGCCCCACCACCACCATCACCCTGGTGCTGCGCGACGCCGATGGCGCGCCGATGACCCTGGCCCAGGCGCGCGCCATCCAGTCCGCGGGCAGGGGCGAGGACGGCTATGACGACGCCCTCCTGGACTCCACGACCCTCGAGGTCATAGCGATCGGGCCCCTCTACGAGGAGGACGGGGCGATCCTCGTCGACGTGCCCGAGGGCCGGGACTGCGCCCTGTGCCTGTCCTGGCCCACGTCCCAGGGCTACTCCGCGCTGATCGCCGACCTGCCCCCGCACGGCAGCGCCGAGGTCCTCGCCCTGGCTGCCAGGGACCTGCACCAGCGGCAGCGGGCGGCCCTCGCCGCCCTGGCCGACCCGAGTGGGGCGGCCGGCCCCACTGGGCGCACGGCCAGCGCCCTCGAGGCCTCGCGCCGCGCCCACGCGGCGACTCAGTCCGCGATCGACTCAGGCATCGGCGACGAGCAGGGGGCGCGCCTCCTCGAGCTCGCCGCCACCGCCCAGGTCGCCCTCGACACCGCCCTCATCGGCGCGGCACCGCCGGGCGCGCTCATCGGCGCGACGCTCACCGAGGCGCCCAGCCCGCAGCAGCGGGGCGCCGTCATCGCCGCCACCGGCTCCGCGAGGCGGGGAGCCGTGCGGCTCGTCCTCGACGACGCGAACGCCCCGGCCCTCGCCGCCTGGCGGGAGGCGGCCGACGCCCTCCAGCGCGCCGGGATCCACGTCATGGGGCAGATCTGCGACTCCGAGGGCCTCGCCGCCTTGAGCGACTCGGACTTCGACAAGAGGCTCGACGCCGTGCTGGCCGCCCTGCCGGGGCTGGACTCCTGGGAGGTAGGCAACGAGCTCGGGGGCGACTGGCTGGGGGAGGACCCGGTGGGGCGCGCGACGCGCGCGGCCCGGGCCGTGAAGGAGCGCACCGGCGCTCTGACCGTCCTGACCCTCTATTACCAGCTCGGGCAGGCGGCGGCCCAGGGGGCCCTGTTCAATGTGGCGGCCTCGCTCGCGGGGGGCGAGCTCATGGGGCTCGTCGACGTCGTCGGCATCTCCGTCTACCCGCAGTCCCACCCGCTGGGAACCGCGGCGGACCGGGTCATGAGCGCCCTCGCGGATCGCTTCCCCGGCAAGCGGGTGGCCGTCACCGAACTCGGCTACGGAGGGGGCGACCTGGATGAGGGGCCCTGGTGGTTCGGCTCCCGGGAAGACGCCGACGCCGCCCGGATCGCCCTCATCGCCCAGGTGACGGGCGCCGCCCTGGGCCGCCCCCAGGCCTGGGGGGCTCCCTTCTGGTGGTACTTCCTGGATGACGAGGAGGCCAGCGCGAGCGGCGCCGATGACGCCGACGGGAGCGGCGGCGGGGCCTCCGCCGGAGGGCCCGGGGGCCTTGGACCGGTGGGGCGCTCGCTCAAGCGGGCCTCGGAGCGCGCCTCGGCCCCCGGATCCTGAGAACGGGCCCCGCGGGCCGGGCCCCGCCCCTCGCCCAGTGGCTAGGACCCCTGGGCGAGCACGAGGGGGTGGACCGCCGCGGCGCCCGAGCCCCGCAGGAGATCCGCCGCGACCGTGAGGGTCCATCCGGAGTCCGTTGAGTCGTCGACAAGGGCGATCCTGGCGCCGTCGAGGCGCCTCAGGGCGTCGGGCCCCCAGCCGTCGAGGCTCAGGCTCCGGGCCACCGTCGCCAGGCGGGTCGCGGAGTTGACGTCATGGCGCCCCGGCTGCCCGCCAGTGGCGATGACGCCCAGGCGCTCGGCGCCCAGGCGGTGGGCGACCGCCCCTCCCAGGTGGCGGATCAGCCGTGGGCGGCGGTGGGAGTCGATGATGACGACGGCGTCGATGATCCCCTCGGCGCCCTCCGCGCCGCCCCGCCCCTCAGGTGCGCTCGCGCCGCCCGCAGAGGCGCCGTCGGCCCCGCCCTCGGCGCGGGCCAGAGCGGCCAGGCGGTCCGTTGCCTCCAGCACGGGGGCCCGCAGCCCGGGAGGGACGAGCCCGTCCTCCCCGGAGTCGAAGAGCCCGCGCAGCGCCGACGAGATGCCCAGGCCGTCAAGCCTGCCGACGGCGATGCCCGTGCCCGCCCGCCGCTCAGGCGGGATCCTGCCCCGCAGGGCGCCCAGCCCCAGCCTCTCCATGCCCACGGGCCACTGGCGCCGGGCGGGGACCTCGATCCCGACGCGCTCCAACGACTCCCGCGCCGCCCCCACCCGCTGCGGATCCGGCCCCTGGGGGAGGGTGAGGCCCCCGCACAGGTCGCAGGCGCCGCAGCGCCAGCCCTCGGGCATCTCCGGGTCATCGAGCGCGGCTCGCAGGAAGGCCATTCGGCACTCCGGGGCGCGAAGGCGCTCATAGGCGAGCATCGCCTCCTGCTCGGACCGCCTGGCTTCCTCCACCCGGGCGTAGCGCTCGGCGTCGTACGCCCAGGGCTCGCCCGTGGCCAGCCAACCGCCCCTGACCCTGCGCACGGCGCCGTCGACGTCGAGCACTTTGAGCATCGACTCCAGGCGGGCGCGCCGCAGGCTCGTCACCGTCTCCAGCGCGCCGATCCCCAGGGGGCCATCGGCCGCCTGAAGGGCGTCGAGCACCTCGTGGACCCGCTCGGGCGGCGGGAAGCCCTGGGAGCCGAACCAGTCCCAGATCGCCTGATCCTCCGCGCCGGGCAGCAGGATCGCCTCCGCCCTGTCGACGCCGCGCCCCGCGCGGCCCACCTGCTGGTAGTAGGCCACGGGCGAGGCGGGCGCGCCCATGTGGATGACGAATCCGAGGTCGGGCTTGTCGAATCCCATGCCCAGGGCGCTGGTGGCCACGAGCGCCCGCACGCGGTTGGCCTTGAGATCGGCTTCGAGGCGCTCGCGCTCCGCGGGCTCGGTCTGGCCGGTGTAGGTGGCCACCTCCAGGCCGGCGGCACGCAGGGCCTGGGCGGTCTCACCCGCCGCGGAGATGGTGAGGCAGTAGACGATCCCGGAGCCCTGGGTGCGCTGGAGGTAGTCGGTGAGCCACGCCAAGCGCGTGGCCGAGTCCTCCAGGCGCGCCACGCCCAAGCGCAGGGAGTCCCGCTGCAGGCTCCCGCGCAGCACGAGCGCCTCCGGGGCCCGGACGCCCATCTGCCGCCCGGCCAACTGCTCGGCCACATCCGTGGTCACGCGCTCGTTGGCCGTGGCCGTCGTCGCCAGGACGGGGGTGCGGGGAGGCAGGCCGGCGAGCAGGGTGCGGATGCGCCGGTAGTCCGGCCGGAAATCATGCCCCCAGTCCGAGATGCAGTGCGCCTCATCGATGACGACGAGGCCCGCGCTGGCTGCCAGATGCGGAAGGACCTCATCCCGGAACACGGGGTTGTTGAGGCGCTCGGGCGAGACCAGGAGGACGTCGGCGCGCCCGGCGCGGATCTCATCCTCGACCTGGCCCCACTGGGCGCTGTTGGCCGAGTTCATGGTGACGGCGCGGATGCCGGCGCGCTCGGCGGCGGCGACCTGGTCGCGCATGAGGGCCAATAGTGGGGAGATGATGATCGTGGGTCCGGAGCCGCCCGCTCCCTCCCGCCCGTGGGGTGGGAGGGAGTCTCCCCCGTGCCACTCGCCCCAGCCCTCGCGCAGCAGCGTGGTGGCCACGAAGTAGACGGCGGACTTACCCCATCCCGTCCTCTCCACCACGAGGGCTCGGCGGCGGCCCACCACCAGCGCCTCGATCGCCCGCCACTGATCGGGGCGCAGCCGCGCGTCCGGGCTGCCGACGAGCGCGCGCAGCGCGGCCTCCGCGCGCTCGCGCAGCGCGGCCAGGGGTGCCGACGATGGCGTGGACGATGCTGGGGCGCTCATGGGCCCACGGTAGCCCGAGCCCCTGACGCGAATGCGCGCGCCTTCGGCCGCGGCTCACTTCCTGGGACAGGGAGGGTGCGACGGCCGAGCCGTGCACTATCCTCGGCTCACCACCACTTAAGGTGGGGGAAGGCCAGTGATGACACTACGGGATGGGGCGCACGCCCCCACCAGGACGGAGTGCCCCCTGCGCGCGCCACGGCGCCTCGCAGGGGCGCTCATGCGCCGCTGAGGCGCCCGGACGCCTCAGCCCCAAGCCGCGCCAGGCGCGGTTCCGGTCCCAACCGAACCACCCCGGACGGCGGCGCTGCCGCCAGGATCATCGAGGACCGCACCATGACACGAATCCGCACCACCCACGTCGGCTCCCTTCCCCGCACCGACGCCCTCATCGCCGCCAACAAGGATCACCAGGACGGCGCCCTGCCCGACGCCGATTTCGAGGCCATCATCACTGAGGCCGTCGACTCCGTCATCGCCAGGCAGGCCTCCATCGGCATCGACATCGTCAACGACGGCGAGTACGGGCACCTCATGACCCAGTCCGTCGACTACGGCGCCTGGTGGGGCTACTCCTTCCTGCGCTTCTCCGGCCTCGAGGTCCTCCCCGAGCCCCCCGCGCGCAAGCCCTCGGACAAGCTCGAACTCGACGCGATGACCGACCGCCGTGACTGGGTGGCCTTCGCCGACGCCTACGCCGACCCGGCCAGCGGCATCCACATCGCCAACCGCCAGCCCTGGGTCTTCCCCACGGTCACCGGCCCCCTGGCCTACACCGGCGCCGACCTCGTCGCGCGCGACATCGCCCTGACCAAGCGCGGCCTGGAAGCGGCGGGCAAGCCGCTCTCAGAGGGCTTCGTCGCGGCCCTGTCCCCGGCGTCGGCGGCGCGCGTGGGCAACACCTACTACGAGGATGATGAGGCCGCTGTGTGGGCCTGGGCCGAGGCGCTGCGCGAGGAGTACAAGGCGATCACCGATGCGGGGCTCACCGTCCAGATCGACGCCCCCGACCTGGCGGAGTCCTGGGACCAGTTCATCACCGAGCCGGGTCTCGAGGACTACCGGGCCTTCTCCGCCGTGCGCATCGAGGCCCTCAACCATGCCCTGGAGGGCATCGACCCCGCCCTCGTGCGCTACCACGTGTGCTGGGGCTCCTGGCACGGCCCGCACTCAACCGACCTGGGTTTCAAGCACATCGTGGACCTCGCCCTGAGCGTCAGCGCCAACGGGCTGAGCTTCGAGGCCGCCAACGCCCGCCACGAGCACGAGTGGCGCATCTGGGAGGAAGTCGAGCTCCCCGCCGAGAAGTACCTCATCCCGGGCGTCGTCTCCCACGCCACCAACGTCGTGGAGCACCCCGAGCTCGTGGCCGAGCGCATCGCGCGCTTCGCGGGCCTCGTGGGTCCCGAGAGGGTCGTCGCCTCCACCGATTGCGGCCTGGGTGGGCGCGTCTACCCCTCCATCGCCTGGGCGAAGCTCGAGGCCCTGGCCGAGGGCGCCCGCCTGGCCGGCGACCGGCTCTGAGGGCCCTGGATGGCAAAATGACGCCATGAACCTCCTCATCATCGTCGCGGGACTCCTGGCGATCGCCGGCGCCAGCCAGATCAGCGACCGCCTCCGGGTGGCGCCGGCGCTGCTGCTCCTGACCATGGGGATCGCCGTCGGGTTCCTTCCGGCGGTGCCCGCGATCGTGATCGAGCCGGAGGTCATCCTTGAGGGCCTCCTCCCGGCGCTCCTGTACGCGACGGCGGTGGCCATCCCCGCGATCAACTTCCGCCGGGAGTTCACCCCCGTCGCGATCCTCGCCGTCCTCCTGGTCGCCGTCTCCTCGGCGGTGATCGGGGGAGTGCTCACCCTGGTCCTGCCCAGCCTGTCCGTGGCCTGGGCCGTCGCCATGGGCGCGGTGCTCAGCCCCACCGACGCCGTGGCCATCTCCATCGCCCGGCGCCTCGGGGTCACCCAGCGCGTCATCACCGTGCTGGAGGGCGAGGGGCTCCTCAACGACGCCACCGCCCTGGTGGTCCTGTCCTCGGCGATTTCGGCCGCCGTGGCCGGGCGGACCAGCGCGGGGGAAGTCCTGGGCAACTTCGTGCTCGCCGTCGTCGTCGCCGTGGCCGTGGGCTGGATCGTCGGGGAGCTCACGCTGCACCTGCGCGCCCGCGTCACCGACGCCAGCGTCGACACGGTCATCTCCTTCGCCGTGCCCTTCCTCGCCGCCATCCCCGCCGAGCACATGGGCGGCAGCGGCCTGGTGGCGGCCGTCGTCGCCGGCCTGGTGACCGGGCACCGCTCGCCCCGGCTCCTGCCCCCGGACCACCGCATCGCCGGCAACGAGACCTGGCACACCGTCGAGCTCGTCCTCGAGGGATTCATCTTCCTGGTCATGGGCCTGCAGCTGTTCGGGGTCGT
This sequence comes from Actinomyces sp. zg296, assembly GCF_009829695.1. NCBI lineage: Bacteria > Bacillati > Actinomycetota > Actinomycetes > Actinomycetales > Actinomycetaceae > Actinomyces > Actinomyces sp. zg296. Next base: position 4,229 of record NZ_VWPG01000011.1, on the reverse strand, counting down.
GGAGGACGTCCGGGCCGAGGGGCCGCCGATCGCCACCGCCGTCTGGCTCGCCGTCCTGGCCGGGGTGCTGAGCGTCGCCGTGCGGGCCGCGATCGTCGCCCCGATGCTCCTGTGGCTGCGCCGCAGGGGAGCGCGCCGGGCCGAGAGATGGGACGGGATGAGCGAGCCCCGCCAGGAGTTCGAGGAGCGCTGCCAGGCGATCGCCCGCGGAGAGATCCCCAAGGACATGCTCGTCCCCTGGGACAGCAGCCGCCGCGGCGTGAGGCGCAGGCTCAAGGGCCTCGCCAAGCGCCTGGCCAAGGGGCGCCGAGGGACGGGGCACGCGCATGCGCGTGCCCACGCCGCGCAGGCGATCGACAGGATCCGACGGGTCGACGCCGACATGGCCTACTACCAGCAGGCCCCCCTCGGGGCCCGGGAGGGGACCATCATCGTGTGGGCGGGGATGCGCGGCGCCGTCACGCTCGCCGCCGCCCAGACCCTCCCCGCCGACGCCCCCAACCGCCCCTTCCTCCTGCTCATCGCGATACTGGTGGCCGCCGGCTCCCTCGTCGTCCAGGGACTGACCCTGCCGTGGGTGGTCAGGGCCGTCAGGCCGACGATGGAGGGCCCCGCCGATGAGGCCGAGCGCCGCGAACTCATGGGGCTCCTCATCAGCGCGGCCAAGGGTGTCATCCCGGAGAACGACGATGACCACATCCTCACCGACGACGCCCGCAGGCGCATCGTCCTGGCCGCGCAGGGGGCCTCGGCCCTCGTGGCCCACGCGGCCCGGGAGGAGGCGTTCGAGGGCGGCGAGGACGCCGGCTGGGCCGCGCGGCGCGCGGAGCAGGCGCGCGCGCGGGCGCTCTCCCTCGACATGGTCCGGGCCCAGCGCCAGGCCCTGCTCGACGCTGGCGAGCTCGGCCTCTACTCCGCCGGGCTCATCGAGTACGCCCTGACCCGGCTCGACTACGAGGAGATTACCCTGGTCTACCGGGAGGCCATCCACGAGGACCCGCCGGCCCGGGTCGTCCCGGTGCCGTCGGGCGGTCACACGGCGCCGTCGACGGCGCCGTAGACTCACTGCCCGTGAGCAGCCTTCCCATCCGCCCCGGGCTCGAGGGCCAGACCCCCTACGGGGCCCCGGAGTTGGACGTGCCCGCGCGCCTCAACGTCAACGAGAACCCCTACGCGCCCAGTCCCGCCGTCGTCGCGGACATCGCCGACGCCGTCGCCCGGGCCGCCTCCGGTCTCAACCGCTACCCGGACCGCGACTTCCCCGCCCTGCGCCAGGCCCTGGCCGACTACCTCGGGGTCGAGTCCGGCGCGCGCCTGGGGCGGGACCAGATCTGGGCGGCCAATGGCTCCAACGAGGTCATGCTCCACCTCCTCCAGGCCTTCGGTGGGCCCGGGCGGGCTTGCCTGTCCCTCACCCCTACGTACTCTATGTATCCCGAGTACGCCCGCGACACCCTCACCGAGTACGTGACGATCCCGCGCCGGGACGACTTCAGCATCGACGTGGATGCCACCGCTGCTGCCATCGCCGAGCGCCGCCCCGCCGTGCTCATCACCGCCAGCCCCAACAACCCCACCGGTACCGCCCTGCCCCCGGCCGCCGCGCGCGCCCTGCTGGAGGCCGCCCGCGGCAACGGGCCCACCGCCGCCGACGGCGCCCCCACCGACTGCGTCGTCGTCATCGACGAGGCCTACGCGGAGTTCCGCCGGCCCGGCGTTCCCAGCGCCCTGGAGCTCCTGGAAGGCAACCCCCACCTGGCCGTGTCCCGCACGATGAGCAAGGCCTTCGGCGCCGCCGGCCTGCGCCTGGGCTACCTCGCCGCCTCCCGCGAGCTGGTCGACATGCTGCGCGTCGTGCGCCTGCCCTACCACCTCTCCGCGATCACCCAGGCCGCCGCCCTGGCGGCACTGGCCCACCGGGAGGAACTCATGGGACAGGTCGCCTCCCTGCGCGAGGAGCGCGACTCCCTCGTGGCCTGGCTGCGCTCCCAGGGCCTGACCGCCCACGAGTCCGACGCCAACTTCGTGCTCTTCGGCCCCTTCGCCGATCGTCACCGCGTCTGGCAGGATCTCCTTGACGACGGCGTGCTCATCCGCGTCGTCGGCCCCGAGGGCTTCCTGCGCGCCAGCGTGGGGACGCCCGAGGAGATGACGGCCTTCCGCGCCGCCCTGACCAAGGCCCTCAGCGGCGCCCGCGCCGTCGGCCCCGACCCCCAGGAACCCGCATGAGCAGCACCCCCAGCCCTGCCAGCCGCATCAGCGCCGCCCGCGCGGCCCGCGTCGACCGCGCCGCCCGCGTCGAGCGGACCACGAGCGAGTCCAGCGTCGTCGTCGACCTCGATCTCGACGGCACCGGCGCCACCGACATCTCCACCACCGTCCCCTTCTGGGACCACATGCTCACCGCGCTGGGCAAGCACTCCCTCATGAACCTCACCGTGCGCGCCACGGGGGACACCCACATCGACGTCCACCACACCGTGGAGGACACCGCCATCTGCATCGGAGAGGCCCTGCGCCAGGCCCTGGGGGACAAGAGCGGCATCCGCCGCTTCGGCGACGCCTCCGTCCCGCTCGACGAGGCGCTGGCCACCGCCGTCGTCGACATCTCCGGGCGCCCCTACCTCGTCCACGACGGCGAGCCCGAGGCCTTCGTCCACCACCTCATCGGCGGGCACTTCACCGGCTCCATGGTCCGCCACGCCCTGGAGGCCATCGCCTACCACGCCGGGATCTGCCTGCACGTGCGCGTCATCTCCGGGCGCGACCCCCACCACATCGCCGAGGCAGAGTTCAAGGCCCTCGCGCGAGCCCTGCGCACCGCCGTCGAGCCCGACCCGCGGGTGGACGGCATCCCCTCCACGAAGGGATCCCTGTGATGAACGACCAGACCACCCCCGACGACGCCGACCGCATCGACGACGAGTTCGCCGCCCTCGTGGAAGGCCTAGACCTGGGCGGCGCCGAGGACGCCACCGGGCAGGGCCAGGGCCCCGAGGGCCTCACCGCCTGGGATGGGGCGGCGGGGGCCCCGGACGGAGGCGCGGCGCGCCCCGCGCCGACTGGCTCCCCGGCCGCGCGCGCCCTCAAGATCGCCGTCGTCCTCACGCCTCTGCCCACCGCCGAGGCCCTCGCCTCCCTGTGCGCCATGAGTGGGCTCGACTGCGTCGTCGTGCCCGCCTCCAGCGGCGCCTTCGCCGTCAAGGAGTTCGCCTCCGCCCACGCCGAGTGGGACATCGCCGAGCTCCTGGGCGGCTCGGAGAACGAGCCGGCCGAGGCCGCCGAGCTCGCCGCCACCCTGTCCCGCCTGAGCCGCGGCGGATCCGTGCTGCTCACCGCGGATCTGGCCACCGATGTCGGCATCGAGCAGGGCCTGTCCGGAACGATCACCGCGCGCCGCTTCGCCGGCGGCAAGCCGGGCGAGGAGGCCTCCGCCGGACTCATCCTGTCCCAGATGGATCAGGTCGTCGAGGACGTGCTGCTCGGGATCACCCGGCCGGAGGAGGCCCCCGGCGCCGTGCTGACCAGCGAGGTCAAGACCGGGCGCGCGATGCGCTGGTTCGGGCGCGGCCTGCGCCGTCCCGGAGCGGACTGAGGAGCGTCGCCCTGGGCGGCGCGGCGTCAGCCGGTGGACGCGAGGCAGGAGAACCCGCGCCTGCCGGCCTGCCATGCCGCCTCCGAGGGGCCGAGCACGGTGAGCTTGGCATCGTCGTCGGCGTAGCCGGAGGCCTCGGCGGCGGCCGATGTGCAGGTCTTGCGCACCACGGCGTCGGCCATGAGGCTGTCATCCGAGCCGGAGACGGTCGTGGCATCCAGCGTTCCGACGGCGAACACCCTCCAGGAGTGCGACCGGGCGCAGTCCACTGCTCTGGCGCTCGACTGGCCCGAGATCGACGTGATCCCGGCCAGGCACGCGCCCTTGGGATGGGGCGGCTCGGAAGCGGCTGTCTCGGGAGCGCCTGAGGAGCCCGCGACCCCAGTGGAGCCAGCGGCTCCCGCGGCGCCGTCCTGGGCGGCCGGTGCCGCCCGCCGGTCCGCGGGCTCCGCGCCGGTGGCGGGCGGCGATGAGGAGTGGCCGATCGCCGTCGTCGTCTCCGAGCCCCTGTCCCAGGCGAGCCACGCCCCACCCGCGCCGAGGCCCGCCCCCACGGCCAGGACGGCGGCCGCGGCGGCGATGCGGCGCCCTGGGCGGGAGCGCGCCGGCCGCCCGGAGGGGGCGCCCATGGCCG